>JAERTK010000130.1 GCA_016844935.1 Desulfobacteraceae bacterium
GCTTTTTGGATGAGAAAAAGAGCGGCATTTGTCCATTTTCAGAAGCCTCTTTATACCTCATGGAAGACCGGTTCAGTCCTCACCAGATCCGTCGTCGAAAACAGCCTAAACTGATTGAAATCCTTCATCGCTATGGCGCAAAAAAACCGGAAGATACCGCAAAAAAGCTTCAGAGTTTTGCCTAAAAAATGTCAACTTTTTTACCTTGTTTTTTTCCTGGTGCTCTGGTACTCGAGATCGACTAGCCCCTGAAACGCTGCCTCCATATCTCCATGCCCAGTAGGGAGAGGCCATCTTTCGTCTCTTCTTGCGCCTTGGCGTCTTTGCGCGAGTTTCTTATAAACTTATGGACGTTATATATAAAATTATCGCTGATTTACACCCCTGAGGGTACAGGAAACAAAAAAAATGACTTTGATCTAAGTCATAACAGAAAAAGAAACCTCCTGTTAAGATGAAGTCGCGTTCCAAACAACTTTAACTTAAAAAGGAGGTTTCAAATGGACGGCGTAGATACTACCAGGCTGGAGCGTTTCCGTCAATTGCGGAAAGAAATTCGTGGATCCAATGAACATTTGATTGTCGGTGTTGATGTGGCCAAAGATAATCATCATGCTTTTTTTGGAACAGCTACGGGTAAAACGCTTTTGAAAAGGTTGATCTTTCCTAACAATTTACAGGGATATGAGAAATTGTACACATACGTTGAAGCGGCCAAAGTTAAGAATAACCTCAATAAGGTTGTGTTTGGCCTTGAACCGACCGCCAATTACCACAAACCTCTGGGAGAACACTTGATCAAAAGCGGTTTTGATGTGGTGCTTGTGGCGGGCACAGCCGTCAAAAGAAATCGTGAATTACTGGATGGGCGCTGGGACAAGCATGACACGAAGGATGCGGCCAATGTGGCGGATTTGGTTTCCCAGGGAAAATGTCTGTTTTACGAATATCCGATTATGCGACTTCGCGAACTGAGAAATTTGCTATCTTTTAAGCGTCGGTTGAAAAAACTGGAACACGGAACGAAAGTACGGATTCGGAATCACCTGCTTGCTCAATTTTTTCCTGAATTGGACCCTTATTTTTCCCGGATGTCATCCTGCAGCCTTAGCGTGGTGAAATGGTGCCTGGAACCTTCGGTGATAGCCGGACTGGAGTACGATGAATTTCTCAGGTTGGTCGCACCCGGTAAACGCACCATAAATCAACAGGAACATGTGAAACTGATCTGGAAAAAAGCATTTGAATCCATCGGGTGTAATGCCGGAGAAACTGTTCAGTTTGAGGCGAAAATGATGGTTGAGGAACTTCAACATGTTCGCGAATCCATCTCGGGAGTGGAAGAAAAGATTGAAGAGATCTGCTTGAATTTCCCTGAATACAAGTATCTTCTCTCCATACCTGGCTTTGGCAAAGACATTTCATCAAAGGTTTTAGGGGCTATCGGCAACCCATTTCGGTTTGATAATGCAAAGCAGGTGATAAAGCTGTCAGGTTGGGATCTCAATGCAAACCGTAGCGGAAAAAGTTCAGGGAACGCCACGGCGGTGATCTCGAAAAAAGGCAAAGCTGACCTTCGTTATGCCTTGTACCAGGCTGCCCTGGTCGCTTCTTCCCGCAATCAACACTTTGTCGCATACTTTACGGAAAAACTTCGCCAAAGATCCCGTGAAAAGGGGATCAAGACGAAAATGAGGGTTAAACTGGCAGCAAAACTCCTGGTGGTCGCATGGACCTTAATGAAGAAACAGGAACCGTTCAATCCTGAATATTTGAAGGTAACATGATAGCAGATACCTTCGGACACTATCAGCAAATGGGTCTATTGAAACGGTGGCCATTCGACATCATCGGAGAATGTGCGACATGAGACAGGCGGAGTTGAAATGAAGGAACTTGAACGATTTAAAAATGAGATCAGCCTGATGGAATATGCACCGACCTACGATTACACTGAGCTTGACCGCAACCAGTCCAGCCGAACATGTATCGTACTCAGGCGCCAGGCTGATGACGGCAAAATTGCCGTTAGCCGGGGCCATGATGGGCATTGGGTTTATTATGATTTCAGGCGAGGCAAAGGGGGTTCGATTCTTGACTTTGTAATGCAGCACACCGGCTGTAATCTTGGCCAAACAAGAAAAGAGCTGAGGAAAGCGTTGGGCTGTAACGTTAATTCTTTTTCCCATACTGTCCCTTTTCCGAATCCTCGATCAGCCACCAGGAACCGCCAAAAAGTGGCGTGGGAGTATGCTGACACCACGCCTATTCCAAGGCATCATGGTTACTTGGAAAGCCGTGGTATTGATCTTGAGTTCATTTTTGCCAGTCGGTTTGCCGGCGCCGTAAAAGTTGATCGGTATGGAAATGTTTGCTTTCCGTATTTTGATTTTAAGGGGGTAGCGGGTATTGAAAGGCGGAATCACAATTTCAAACGTTATTCGAAAGGAGGTCGTAAAGGGTTGTGGCGGAGTACCCTGAAAGAAGGTGATTCAAATGTCGTGATTTGTGAAGCGCCAATTGACGCACTTTCCTATGCCCAACTGCACCAAGATCACAACGATCGAATACGGTATTTTGCAATCGGTGGTCAGATTAGCCGTTTACAATGGGATTTGATTGATGGTCTGATAAAAAAATACAGTTCAGAAAAAATGGATATTTGTCTTGCTTTCGACAACGACCCAGCAGGAAGAAAGTATCTCCAACAATTCCAGGCGTATTATTCAGGGGTGTCATTTACGTTAGATTTGCCGCCTCAGGAAGGCCAGGACTGGAATGATGTTCTTCAGCGCAACCAATAACGGGAGAATCTTGATTATCTTCTGAAGGGAAATGTGGTTGCCGTCTTACAACATAAAAGCATGCAAGTTTATCAGTGAGAGAGCTCGATTATGGACGTTGGGACCAATTTGGATCTCGTGCGGGACAATACTGAGCCTCTCACTGAACTTTACAACCTGGATAAGGGATGATAGGTGGCGGCCGCAGGGTCGCATGCCGGATAAACGTAACGATAAGGTGTAGGGTTCACAAAAGGTGAGAAACTCACTGAAAACTGCAGAAAGTCCTGTGTGGGCTTGATGATGAAGTGCGCCAAAGGAATCCGATATTCCATAACTATTTGTTATCAAAGGTTTTAAAGTTTTTCGAAGTTTTTTCTTGACAGGAGCATTATAGGATGTCCC
>JAERTK010000131.1 GCA_016844935.1 Desulfobacteraceae bacterium
GGCAGCATCCAACGTTCAGCTTGAGGGTAGCTGCCAAAACTCCAATCCATCAGTCTTACGCGTCCTGGGCTATCAGCCGGCAAATCGTGCCAGTTTTTGCAACCAACCACACAGCTTGAACAGCCCAGACACCTAGATACAAGAACCAGCATTCCTAAACGTGCCATTTAATTCCCCTCTTCAGCAGTGCCCGCCGAATCTGGGGGGCTACATTTCCTCAAATTGACCAAGGTATTTTTTGTTTGGTTTTCCGTAATTGCGTCGATGTGTTCCCAGTCGTAGAGCACGTTGGTATTGCCACCACCGTCAAATGAAGACTGCTCCGGAAGACCAAGCTGCTTGCATCCTTGCCACCAACCGTGTTGTCCCATTATGGTATCCGGCCGCAAGCCCTGGGCAAAAAACGCCTGGGCCCGCATGTGCCCCCGGGGAGAGCGGATCTCGAGCCAATCTCCATGGCGAATCTCATAAGCCGCCGCGGTGATGGGATTAATCTTTACATAAGGGTTACGGCGATGCTCCCTAAGCCAAGGAATGTCTCTCATCCAGGAATGATGGCTAAAGTAATCAGAGTGCTCGTCTGTGAAGATGAGCGGGTAGTCTTTTTTTAAATTAGGGGCGTTCATGAAGTCTTCCGGTTCGCCCCGGTAGGTGGGCAAGGGATTGAAGCCTTCCTTGGCCAGAAGTTGGTTGTAGAGTTGAACCTTCCCGTTTGTCAGACCGGCAAATGCCTCTTCGTAGCGCTCACGGGTCGCTACGCCATCCGTTTCCGGCAAGCTGATTCCGTCCAGAGCATTTTCCTTTAATTCTGCCCATTGGACCCCCGTGGGGCTCAAGTAGTCATTGACCATGGCCTCGTAATTGCCATTCCAGAAGTCTTTGCCAAAACCCATCCGGCAGGCCAGCTCCAGGGTAACCTCCAACTCATCGCGAGATTGGCCCAGGGGGTCAATCACCCGCTGGCTAGTTGTCAGATGGTTATTCCATAGGCCGGGTTGTCCCAGGCATTCGTAACGTGTGGCGGCGGGCAAAACCAAGTCCGCATAGCCGCTTGTATGGTTCAGGGTGACGTCGAACTGCACCAGGAAATCCAAATTGACTAAAGCTTGAGCTATACCGTTGGGATTGCGGGCTGTGTTAATGGGGTTGGAGCCATATAGAAGCATGGCCCTAGGCCGATAAGGGTGGCCTGATGTCAATGCCTGGATGGCACTGGGGTAACTGGAAATAGTCCGTCCACGCGAACGTATATAGAGCTTCTCCTCTCCTAATGCCCTCGCCTTCACTTCCTCGGACAGGCGGCTGGCCAAGGTGTCAAAGCCCAAATGGGACGTCGGTTTGAACCAGATATTTCCACCGGGCCGGTCCAAGTGGCCGGTAATGGCGATTAGTATCGGTACGGCCACACCAAAAGATTGGAGATCCCTTTTTTGGGGGGCCTCTGAGACCCTGATCACCGCATTTGGAGTGGTGGCATATTCTTGGGCTATGCTCACAATGTCATCAGCCGGGATATCCGTGATGCTTTCGGCCCATTGCGGAGTGTATTTGTCAACGTGAGCCGTAAGCTCCTCAAATCCATCGCACCAACGGAATACAAATTCCTTGTCATAGAGCCCTTTGGTTATGACCACGTTAATCATGGCAAGCGCCAAGGACGAATCGGTGCCCGGCCTGATGGGCACCCATTTGTCCGCCCGGCCATTAGCCGCCAAGGGGATGAGCTGGGGATTGATCACTATGAGCTTGGCTCCCTGCTCGAGACGATCAAGAATTTTGATGGGCACGCTCCTGAGATTGGTGTCCACTGTTTCAACCCCTCCCCTGGCGGCGCCCCCTTGGCCTCCCCCGGTGAACCATTCGATTATTAGCTCAGCATTGTCGTAATCAGGGCGGGCATATGTGGGTCCGCCGACCGTCAGCTTGTGGTACATGAGCTGGGGGCCATAGCAAATATAGGGACTCCACCAGGTGAAGTTGGGGGAGCCCAGGGCATAGAGAAAACGAACCAGCAGCATGTGATGCAGGCCGAACCAGCTTGCGGCTTGGCCTTTGTTCATCATGATATATTCGGGGCCTAGTTTTTCACGGATGGCTTTTAACTTGTCCGCGATTTCCCCCAGCGCATCCTCCCAGCTTACTTTTTCGAATCGATTGTCACCTTTTTTGCCCAATCTGCGCATAGGGTGTTTCAGGCGGTTGGTATTGTAGACCCACTGAACCGCCGCCAGGCCTTTTGCACAAAGCCGGCCGCGGTTGAGTGGATGAGAGGGGTTGCCTTCCACTTTGGTTATCACACCGTTGTCAACGTGGGCCAAAATACCGCAATTGTACCCACCATAGGAGCAGCCGTGGCACATGGTAGGAACCACTCCATTATGGTGTTTTAACTCATTTATTGTAGCGTCGGCTTTTGACTGCAATCTGAAACCTCCAATGTGTTGCCGTAGATTTTGCTTTTTTCCATACAGTGCGGTCTCAACTAAATTCTTAGTACCATCCGAAGTCATTCACGGCCTTTTTCAGAGCCCACACGTTGACGGGTGGAGCGAGTGGGGCCATTTCACAGCCGGCCCCCAAAGCAAATCCTCTTGGCGCATTTTTCCCCTTTTCGATACATTCTCTGGATAATTCATAAACAGTGTTTGCGCTTTCCGTTAATATCCTGGCAGGCTCCACGTTTCCCACTATTACGCATTGTTCTCCCAGATGTTTTATTGCATCATTTATGTCTACTTCATGGCCAAAGCTTGCTATACCTGGATTGCCGAACGAGATGTTTTCATATAAAGGCAAGTTCTTGTTTTGTTCGCCGCATATGTGACAGTAAATGTATTTTATGCCCATGCTCAATATACTGTCGTGAAGCTCGCCAAGGTAGGGCAAGCCGAATTCCTCAAAGTGTTTTGGCGATATCATGTTGTTGGATTCAATAGGGGTGGCGGTTCTCGGTTCTACATTTTCAGCACCAAAAGTGTCGACCCATAATTTAGTTACACTTATACAAAAATCAGTAGTCATGCGTAATATGTGGTGTACTAAATCGGAATCCTTAACCATCCAAAGGGGCAACATGTCTCCGCAAATATTAGCCGCCAGCAGCATGGGAGATCCCACTAAAACACTGGTCATCTGACCCTCTCTATTTTGGATCTTGGAAAACTCCATGCACAATGGCACTAACCCAGCGGTTTTTGGGTCGGGTATCTTGAGATCATTTACGTCCTCAGCCGATTCCACCGGATGCTTTATAATAGTGGGAGACTGATCGTATTCGCTCGACGGCATTCGTATGTCTCCCCCAAATTCCCATGCACCGACCGTCGCGGCTCCGTACTTGAGAGTCTCGTCATGACCATACATTTCTTGCACCCATTTTTGAGCGTCAAAGTTTTTTTCAACGTTTGTATAAAATTCGTTGGGAGCCAAGCCTGTGGCATAGGAACAATAAAGGCGTGCGAATAAATGCAGGCCTACGTGGTCAACAACCTTGCCCTGCATGAGGGCATCGGTTCTTTCCTGGGCTGTCATCTTGTCTTCTTTCATAATCCAAGCGCTCATAATATACCTCGTTATTTTTCACCTACTTCCTGCAGGAGAAGCGTTTGCTTAAGATAAATAAATCACTTTGCAATTATAGGGCCAACCGGCGAACGTGTGGCTAAGACTTTGAAAACATGAGACATTTATGTGTGAGAGGCGAGTGTGGCTTAATTGATTTTTTACCAATTATTATAAAAATACAATCTTATGTATTTTTTTGGCTCGGTATCTATATTTTTCCTTAATGCAGTTTCGGTGGCCATTAGGTAATTTGGATCACCCTGGGCCATATTGATTATTTACATTTGTAATTTAAGATAGTTAAATCTGTAACGTCAGCGGTAGTCGCTCCCGCGGCCCGCCTACCTCAACAGACCAAGTGTGGCACTAAGCTATACGTTTGTATTAATTAAATGAAGACATTTTTACCATATTTGGTTGCTCAACCAATTATTAAAACAACGGGAATCGCTCGGGTAAGATCGCACACCCGTTTAGGCTAAGTTTTTCAATGGGTTATTCTCAAACGCCTGTTTGGCATTGTTATTGCAAGATTTTTTCTTTGAAAAGTAAATTGTTTTCTCAAACTCACGGAGGTGGTGAAAAATGGTTAAAAGAAGTTTTTTCTCTGTTATCATGGCACTTATGTTGGTTTTATTAATTTCATTTTCAGTAACTTACGCTGCCAAGAGTTCAAAATTTGATAGGTGGAAACCAAAATTCGACCCATCTTCCGCAAAATTTAAATGTGTTGTAGCCACAGTCGGGCACCCGGGAATGCGTAGCGCTTTTACAGGCTATGCCATAAGAGATGAATTGTGGAAGCTAACGAAGGGACAAATATATTTCGACTACAAGCCTCTCTCAGTTTTGGGAGGAGAGGTTGAAACTCTAAATATGTTGAAAATGGGGGCAATTCAGGGGATGGCGGCGAGTGGAGTTGCCTCAACTAATTTAGGGCCACGTTTTGGCGCGATCAATCTTCCGTTTTTAGTAAACTCATTTGACAAGCTTGATAAATTCGTTAATAGTGGTCAAATATACAAACACTATATGAACGCCATGGCCCATATTGGCATAATGGGTCTAGATATCACTACATATGGCAGTTACGGTTGGGCTACAACTATCCCGGTTAAAACCGTGGCCGATGCACGCAAAGTTAAATTCCGCATTGCCGAAGCAACCGTAAATAAGCTGATATATCATAGTTGGGGCTTGAACCCAGTCGTCATGCCTTGGCCCGATGTTCCTACCGCTTTAGCTCGAGGTGTAATAACAGGCCTAGACCATACAGCCATAGTCTGCTACATCACCAAAAAATTTGAAGTGGCCAAGTATTTTACCCAGGTAAATTACGCGCCTGGAGTATTCATTTGGATATTCAATGAGGCTTGGTTCAAAAGCTTGCCTCCAAACCTACAGAAAATATTTATTGAAGTTGTCCATCGGGCCTGTGCTCAGTCCAGGAAAGAATCGCGCCAGATGGAAATTGATTGTATACAGGGAGCTAAAACAAAAGCTGGGGTGACTTTCTATCGCTTACCTGAAAGCGGAATGGCCAAACTGAAAAGCGAGAGCAACGTGGTGCATCAGAAATATGCCCCAGAGATTAACAAACTTTATTCGAGTGACACTTACCGTCCCAAGGACTTCTTAAAACAAATTCAAGAATTGATGGGATACAAACCTTAGCATTTGAAAATGGATTAAGAGTGGAAGCAGGAGGACCCATCCTTGCCCCTTGGTCAGACCGCCTTTGCCTGGCCGAGGGGCTTATGGCTTTGGGATGACGGCCTGCTTTCGTTTGTCCCAAAAAAAGCCCGAAGTTGTTACTTCGGGCCTTACCTTTTAATGATCGCCTATCTCGGAATAAATCAATATCCGTTCTTGAAAATCATACCCCAGCAATAAGAACCAAAGCCAAAGAAAGATTTTCCACAAAAATCCAAGAAAGCAGTCCTTTCACTTTAGAATTTTTTTGAACCGGCAATCCAAATCACAAATATCAAGAATTTACTGGGTCAGCTTCTTTTAGCAGGGGTAGGTCAATTTTGATTAGCGGCGAAGTTATTTATTTACACTGAGATGTTTACACCTTAAACTAAGATTTTTTCGCAATGGAAAGGAGAACCAAAATTAATGACTATCGGGTGGTTATCATTTCGCATATACAGATATGTTAGGAAAGATATGATTTGGTAGATACTGATTTTTTAAATTAATTGAATAGGTGTTTCTTAAATTGCCAATAAAAACAATAATATTTGAGATATCGATGGAGTTGGGTTCTATCGATCTTCTGATATTTTAACGACTTTAGGGTGCCTTTTTGGGGCATTCATACGGACCTGGAAAAGTCTGTTATTACAAATAGATTTTAAGTGGCAAATAAAATCTGTTGGAGGACCGATGAAGGCTACAGGTGATATAGTGCGAAACCTTTCCGATCAGGAGCAAAGGCTGCTGTTAACAGTCGCCTTGCTGCCACCTCCCATTTCTCTGGACTCTCTTACAGCGCTGAGCACACTCAGTCCTGTTCATATTCTACAATTTATGGAAAAGTTGAGCAAAAAAAGAGTACTACAGAAACACGACCCAAGCGGGCCAGGGTATTACCAGTTGATCAACGCTGACAACTCTACGACAATATTAACTAAATTTGATTCAAAACTTATCAGTGAAACTGCGAATGAACTTATTAACCTTGTTGATAATTTAGATATGGATGCTACGAAGAGAACGCTAACCGTTGCTAATATATATCGATTTTCGCGAATTAAGATCCGTGATTCCTCTCCCTTGCTTAAGGCCGCAGAGCATTATTTGAAAAATGGCTCCCTTGAAGAGGCGTCCACTCTTTTTGAATTAGCTCTTGACTCGGTACCTACCATGTCAAACACGCAACAGGAGAAAACCATCTTCATAGATGCGGCATTGGGTCTGATTTCTTCTTTTGGTCACCGCACATCTTTTGCAAGACAAAGACAGATGCTAAGCAAAGCTCGCCAAATTGCCGAAGAATTACATGACCAAATGCGTCTTTGCCGACTAGATCTGCGCTTAGCAAAAATCGCCAGGGATGAAGGAGATTATCAGGAAGCAGCCAAGTTGACCGAGGAGGCTTGGGACCTAGCCAAGAGCCTAAGTAGTGATGAACTGCTTAAGCGGGCCGCTTTTGTCACTTCGGAGTTGCTTTTCTGGCAAGGCCGGGTAGCTGAGGCGGTTGAAAGATATGAAGAGATTTTAGGTAATTTAGAGGAAATCGCATCTGACCAAGATACCCTAATTGCCTGCGCCACCTTGGGTTGGTGTTATGGAATATGTGGTCAGACCGCAAGGGGGATGAGCCTAATAGACGCAGTGCGAAACAAGGCCAGAGAACAAGACTCATTCCGAGTGAAGGTTTATGCGGATTTAATGAGCTTACTAACCTTATTGGAGGTTCGCCGCCTACAAGAGGCCGAGTTTTACTTGGATAAAATATTCAGCTACCCTGAACAAGAAGTGGGGAATTATGTGTTGTGGGCCGCTTATAGCGCCAAGGCATTTCTGCTGAAGAATGCCAATGATCTTGATGTTTGTTACGAATTCCTAAAAAAATCCTACGCGAAATCCAAGGAGATTGGGTGGTCGCACCATCGCGGACCTTGGTGTTTTGAATTTCTCAACGCGTTGGAAGAAGCCGGCAAGGTTCACCCGAAGTGGAATTATGACTCGGAGTTGAAGCGCATAAGCAAGTGGCCGGACGTTTACATGCAAGGTGTTGGACTTCGGTATAGGGCACAAAGGCTGTTCAACAAAAAAGGGGGCATCCGCCAAGTACAAGATGATCTTTTGAAGAGCCAGAAGCTTCTTGTCAAGGCGGGCGCCAAAGTGGAACTGGCGCGAAACCAGATTTTTTTGGCAAAATGCTTTGTTGCTCAAGGCATGGAAAAAAAGGCCGGCACCTTACTCCAAGAAGCCTGGTCTGTCCTCTCCGCGGTAAATCCCGACTTGTTCCCCGATGAATTACATTTCTATCTGGATAAGGATATTCAGGAGACCTTTTTCGTTAATACGTTGCTGGAAGTGGGAAAAACCATTGGCACCGTACGGGACCGCCAACGGCTATTGGAAAGGATAATAAACCTGCTCATGAAGCTCACCCGCGCCGGGAGAGGGGGCTTTTTTCTCGAAAATATTAACGGGCAGTTGGAATTGGTGGCGAGCAGGAACTTGGAACTGAAAACCATTAAATCGACGCAGTTTGAATTCGGCAATAAGATTATTTCTCATGTGGTCAAAACCAAACAGGAAATCGTAAAAGAATGGCAAGACGCATCAAAAGCGACTACCAAGAAATCAGATGCGGGTTGGGCCCTTTGCAGCCCGATCATTCTCGGGGATAAGCTAATCGGGGTTATTTATCTGGACAACACTCTAGTGGGTGCGTTGCCCCCAAAAAAAACTATTTCCTTATTAAGAGTCGCCAATAACCAAGTGGCCGTGGCTTTGGATAACGCCAAAGCCTATGAAGAGATTGCCCACCTCAAGGACCGTCTTGAAGAGGAAACGCGTATCTATCGTAATGAAATGGAACCGGTGATAGGAAGCCGCACCATTATTGGAGAGAGCGCGGGTATAAAAAAAGTGCTTGCCCAGACCAAAAAAGTTGCCCCGACCGAAACTACGGTTTTGATACATGGGGAAACCGGGGTGGGGAAAGAGGTCGTGGCCCGGGAAGTCCAGCGCTTGAGCAAGCGCATGGCCGGCCCCTTCATTCCAGTCAACCTGGCGACTTTGACCTCCGGGCTGATTGCAAGCGAATTGTTCGGTCATCAAAAAGGGGCTTTCACCGGTGCAACACAGATGCGGCGAGGGCGGTTCGAGTTGGCTCACGGTGGCACACTGCTTCTTGATGACATCGACACTCTATCTTTGGATATCCAGCCTCAAATTTTGAGGGCATTACAGGAGAAAAAATTTGAAAGGGTGGGCGGTACGGAAACAATTCACTCAGATTTTAGACTTATAGCGACAACCAATCAGAATTTGGAGGAGTTGGTTAAAAGAAATCTTTTTCGGGCGGATTTATTATATAGGCTAATGGTTTTTCCCATACATATCCCACCGCTGAGAAAGCGCAAAAAAGATATACCCTTGCTTGTGCTTCATTTTTTGAAACAATTCAGTAATAAGCTGGGAGTTTCAATGAAAAAGATTAGAACGCGCGACATGGAAAAATTAAAATCATACCCTTGGCCGGGTAATGTGCGAGAACTTAAGCACATCATAGAAAGAGGCGTCATCCTTGGAGAAGGAGACATGTTTATGCTACCGGACCTTTCTCACCACACCGACGCTCAGGCGCCGCCTGAAATTTTTTTGACAATGAAGGAAATGGAGAAAAAACATACTCTGGAAGCCTTGAAAAATTGCAGTTGGAAAGTTAGCGGAAAGGGAGGAGCGGCAGAGTTGCTGGACATGAAACCAACCACTTTGTTTGCCAGAATTCGCAAATTGGGGATCAAAAAGGAAGCTCGCTATACTTAGAAATGGATGCGAAATCGTGGAGCTGACCACCCCATAATTGATGACTTTGGCTGAACGGTGGCGAATATTTGAGACAGGGAAACTTTTCCAGACAACGGAAATCGACTGGGATGCTTGAGGATCAATTCTTTCATGATACCTTTTCGGGTTTTGACATCATCATGATGAATTTATTGAATGCCGGCACCCACATGACCGAAAATGTGGTTGTAGTATGGAAAAACGGACAGCAAGAAGATGATTGTAGGATGTTCCAAAGTGAGCTTTTGGTAGAATACCGGCTGTTCTTATCTCTAACGCATAAAGGAGTGCAAAATGAAACTACTGTTTGCATATTTCAGTGCCACAGGAAACACCGAAAAGATTGCGGACGCCATGGTTAGTGGTGGCTTCGGCTGAGTTCCTGGGTGCGCACACCTTCAATCTTGGGGGCTGGCAGGCCATGAACAGTCGACCAG
>JAERTK010000132.1 GCA_016844935.1 Desulfobacteraceae bacterium
TTGATCAATAACCTGGCAGCATTTTTCATATTCATTTTTCTCCCCCACCCATTTTTTAAATTGCGGAATTCGGATTGCGGATTGCGGAATGGAAATGCAATCTCGCACTGTTTATGTCGATATTTTCAGGTCTCACGCAAAGGCGCAAAGCCGCTAAGGTTTTTTCTCGTTCGTCAACGTGGAAATGTATCCCTTATGGGTTTTCACGTTGGAAAATGGGAATTAGGTGAAATTTTCAGAGTTTTTCAGTCTCTCTGAGATTTCAAATGAAATTCACGTCAATTCGGTCTTCAATGCGTTTAAAATCTTTATCCATGGTGATAATCGCAAGTCCCCTCTCTTCCGCGACTTTGCATTGATAAGCGTCATCAAAGTCCAAGTTATATTTATTTTTAAACTCTGATAATTTTCCATATGATTCTCTTGATAATGAAACGATGTCAATTTTCGGGAGGACATCTGTAACAAAATTGTTAAACACTTCTTCCTTCTTATGCCTGAAAAGAATTACACCGATGGAATGTAATGAAAAATCGGAAATAAATATAAAATTGCTATTCTCAAGCATAGCGCTTTTACAAGCATCAGATTTCTTCTGAGATAGCATAATCTCCAGGAATATGTTGGTGTCAAACAAATACACTACCGCCACTCCATCGATTGATGCTGTAAGTCAACAGAATTGAAATTACGCTTCATTTCTTTTAAACCGCCTTCCCAGGTAAAATCAAATTGACCCAGCATTTTTTCCTGTTTTCTTTTTGCCATCAGGAAATCAATGAAATTTAAAACTTCTCTCTTCAAATCATCCGGCAAGACATTGAATTTCTGCTCTATTAGACGGGTATTCATCATATCCTCCAGTATTTCATGCCACTACTACATCTTTTCGCTTTTCCGTTGCTTCTGTGCGGTAATGTATCCCCTATGGGTTCCTACGCTTGTGGGGAACCAGTCAAAAGCTGTCACGCCCTTAGCATAAGTGATTAGGGAATGTTCTTAAGTCCCTGTAGTGTGGCGCCGTTTCCCAGCGGGATATCAGGTTGTTTTTGCGCATCCATATGGTGAAATCGATAATGCCTTTTTTCCCCGAGGATAACCTCTTTAAATATGCAATTCATGCTATTCCAAAACATGCCGCAATGCCCTTTTGGGAAATTTTCCCTCAACAACATAATCACCATACTTCGCATGAAAATGCGGGGGAGTGTGATCATCCCAGTACATCGTAATAATGATACTCGGAATGGATCATTCCAAATTTGCCGCGTCAGCCAGATCCTGTGGGCGCCCGGTGGCCCGTTTATTTTGTTTCAGATTCTCAAGGTCAATGAAATTGATTTTATGGCCTCGAATTTCAACCTCAACCCTTGCGTCATAGCAATCCTTGAATTTCACATTATTGAGTGTCGTCAACATATCAATTCTATTGGGAGGATAACCCAATTGTATAATTTGGTCCGTTTCAAGAAAATCACTGGCCCGCAGTCCTAATGAGCCGAAGCCAAATTTTTCCAGTGCCTTGATAACCCTCTCCGCGTTTTCCGGCGAAATTTCGATCCATATGTCAAGGTCTTTGGTATAGCGGGGGTGTCCATGAAAAGCCACCGCATATCCGCCAACCACCAGATATCTGACTTCATGTTCGTTTAACAATTCTATAAATTCGCTGAAGTCCCTGCTCAGCATGGTGGTATTTCCACGAATTATATTCTTTTCGAATTTCCTCTAATGCCCGCAGACGCTCTTCATATGATTTCGATTGCCAAAATTGAAAATCATTCGGTTGATCCTTGAAACTGTATTTTTTGATGACCCGGCTGATGCTCATGATACTCTCAAATCCGAAAGGCAACCCTCTTTACCTGTACACCCCCAAACCCCAAAAGGTCACATTTTTTCTTTCACTTCTGAAGTTCCGCCAGCAGTTTCCGGGCCTCCCGCCCTTCCAGGCCTCTCGGGTCTTCCTTGATGATCGTTATGAGGGACGCTTTGGCCTCTTCGTTTTTGCCCTGTTTCATGAGCAGCTTGGCCAGCCCCATGTGGCCGGCCGGGTCCTTGGGCCGGTAGATAATGGCCTCCCGGTAGTTGGCCTCCGCTTCCACCAGGTCCCCCTTTTTCTCGTAAAGGCGGGCCAGATTCAGGTAGACGGGGGCATATGAGCGCGACAGGCGAAGGGCCATTTCGTAATTCTGGATGGCCTTTTTATGGTCCCCCATCTTGAAATAGGCCAGCCCCAGATTGTTGTAGGCGTACTGGGGTGTCTGGTACTTGATGTTTGCCGCCGCTTCCTTGAAACAATTGATGGCCTTGGGCCAGTCCCCCATGAGCAGGTAAACCGTCCCCATGTTGTTGACGGCTTCCGGGAATTGGGGTTTCAGTTCCAGGGCCTTTCGAAAATATTTAAGGGAGAGCTGATAATCCCCAAGACTTCGAAACGCCAGGGCGATCTGCTGATAGATTCTCTCATTTTCCGGATCCAGTTTGGCCGCTTCCAGAAGTTTCTGCAACCCTCCCCGGGCATTCCCCTCGGCAGTCATGGCGTTCCCCAGGTCCGCCAGGCTGGCCGCTCTTTTCTTCTGAGCTGCGGTATCGGTGGTGGAGCAACCGGACAGAAGCGGAAGCAACACCATTGCCGAAAAAATTATCAACAGACAAACAAATGGTTTTTCCCTGAAACGCATCATCACAACCCTTTGCATCCTGCACCCTGACAACTGTCCCCTGCACTCTTTTTTAAAATTGCATCAAGAGTCGTCTCCAATAACGCTGTTGACCACCGTGGGGGTCAGGAAGATCAACAGCTCCACTTTCACTTTTTCTTTACGTTCGGCCTTGAAGAGCCAGCCCAGCAGGGGGATGTCCTTGAGCAGTGGGATTCCGGAATCTCCGGTCCGCTCCTCTTCCTGGTAAATCCCCCCGATCACCACCGTATCACCGGTCTTGACGATCAGGGTGCTCGTAATTTTCTTTTCGGTCCTTCCCGGTGGGGATTCCTGCTGTCCTTCCTCGCTTTCCGATTGTTTCGCCGTCTTGGTTTTATCGTCCGTCACCTCCACCACCATGGTTACGTGGGAGTTGTCCGCACTTACCGTGGGCGTGACTTTCAGGGAGAGTACCGCGGGGATCTGTTCAAAACTGATGGTATCCAGGGTCCTGACCGAATAGTAATCCACGTCACCCCGTGAAATATAGGCTTCCCCGCCGTTTTTGGTCATGACCTTGGGCGCCGAGATGATGTTGATCTTCTGGTCCTCCTGGGCCAGGGCCAGGGATGCGTCCAGGGCCAGCGAACCCAATCCGCCGTCGGTTAAAAAGCCGAATGCCAGGCCGATATTGCCGGCCCAGCTTGCCGGTGAATTGGTTGAAAAAGTGCCGTCAAATCGCGTGGTGCCGTCTGAGTTGAACCATTTTCGCTCCACACCCGGGCGGTTGCCGTCCAGGGATTTCCATTCAATCCCCAGGTCACGGGTAAAGCCGGTGGTGGCTTCCACGATCCTGGCTTCGATGAGCACCTGTTTTTCCGGCACATCCAGTTTCCGGACCAGTTCCTTAACCTTGTCCACTTTGGCCCGCACGCCGTTGGCGACGATCATGTTGGTACCGGAGTCGTATGACAGGTACAGGTCCAGGGTGGCGATTTCGATCTCTTTTCCCTCTTTTTCCTCCCCTTCTTCCTTCTCTTTGCTCTTGGCCCCTTCAATATCCAGGATGCCCGGCGTGGGGGGCGTTGTGGTGGCATCGCCCACGAGCATCTTGAAGATGTCCGCCACGGGCCGGTGTCGCACCACAATAAATTCAATCACTTTGGCTTCAAATACCCCCTGGAGCCGCTTGGCGGCCATGAGCGCGCCTTTCCGTTTCTTTTCGGCGATCTCCATGTCCACCAGTTTGCTTCGGGGCACCACCCACAACACTTCATCTTCAATCTGGTAGGTCAGGCCGTTGGGTTTGAGGACCATCTCCAACGCCTGGTCCCAGGCCACATTGTCCAGCCGCATGGAGATTTTCCCCTCCACGTCGCTCCCCCAGACAATGTTGAGGTTGGCCACTTCCGCCAGGAGTTTCAGGATGTTGCGGATGTCCGTGTCCACAAAGTCAAAACTCATTTTCTGGCCCGCATAATTCTGACTGCTGCTCTCAAAGAGTTGGGCCCGGGTTTCCTCCTGTTTGGACGCCTTGGCCTTTTCGTAAGGGCTCGAATAGTTGTCGGACCGCGTTTGAAGCGGTTTAACCGTTGTGGCTGGCGGGGGCTTTCGGGTGACCGGCTGGGCAGCGGCTTTTGGTGCGGCTTTAGTAAACCCGCCGGGCAGCGGATCAAAATCCACCATGAGCAGGTTCCCCTCGCGGCTCACGTGATACGGTGCCAGGGCCCGCAGGGACACCTTCAGGAGCACGCTCCGGTCCCTGGGCGCGTAAAAAGCCAGGATCCCCTGAATGGCGCCCCCCGTGGGCTGTGTTTCCAGGGCTTTCAGCCCCTGTGGCGTTGCCGTCACATCCTTGAGATCGATGGAAAGCACATTCCCCTCCAGGT
Organism: Desulfobacteraceae bacterium; assembly: GCA_016844935.1. Taxonomy (GTDB): domain Bacteria; phylum Desulfobacterota; class DSM-4660; order Desulfatiglandales; family Desulfatiglandaceae; genus NaphS2. The sequence continues at coordinate 4,535 of JAERTK010000132.1, forward strand.
TGATGGCACTTTCAACGGGGTGATCCGTTTCAACGCTGAGCCGCGTGCCGGCATCGGGGCGTTCCAGAATGGCCAGTTCCCGGATCCGGGACCCTGCCGCGCCTGGGACCCGGGTTTGAACCACTTTGCTGGCCTCGAATTTTTCGTCCCCCACCGGTGTCACGGCCAGGAGCACCTGATCCCCTTCCCGGGTGAGGTGATACTTGTATTCTTCCGGCCGCACATACACCACCACCCCCGTGTGGCCGGGGCCCCGGTTCTGGATGAGATATTTTTCCACGGGACCTTCCGGCAGTTCAACGGTTTGGGGCAGATCATCGGCAGGCGTTGCCTGAAAGTCCACGCAGATACGGGGCGGATCCGACAAGGTGTAGGCTTTTCGGTCGGTCCGGGCGCCGGGTGCATTCATCACAAGGGTGGTTTTTCCGGGGGCCACCTCCGTCTCGATACTCGAGAGCACCCCTTTACCCCCCTGATCCTCTTCCACCCGGGTTTCGGAGGGGGTCGAGCAGCCGAAGGCCAGGAGCCCCAGAAGCCCCAAAAACCCCAGAAGAAAAATCCACAGACCGAACCGGCTTTGCAATGTTCCGTCCCTATGTGAATGCATTAATCTCTCCTCTCATCAATCGCTTCCATAAACCCTGTAAACCTCGGTGATTTTCTTGATGGACTTGATGGGCATGTCCCGGGTTCCCTCGATATCGAGACGGCGAACGAAGATTTCAGGCCTGTCCCGCCGATATACATAGTTGATGACATAGACATTCAACCCCGCACTGACAAAAAACTTGAATCGGGTCACGTAGTCCGATCGGGGCCGTTTGCTCCCGTACTGGCTCTCGGCCATGGGGGACAGGGTGGCCGTGGCGATGTGGGTGCCCGTGGCCATGATATTTTCGAAGTCCTCCAGGGCCAGGTTGAGTTTCCACCCTTTTCCGGTTTCAAGGGTGGATGCCCGTTTGCTGAGGCCCGGTTTCCCCCAGAGGTATTGAAATCTCAGACCCGTCTCGTCATCGCTGAAGGGAACAAAGAAATAATCACTCTTCTCCGGCAGGACATAGGGTTCGAGTTTGTGGGCGATACTCCCCTGCTCTTTGATAACCAGGGTGGCATCCTTGATGATGTAGCTGAGCTCCTTCAAGGTTTCCTCGCTCTTGACCCGGCTTTGAAGCACCTGCCCGGTACGGTTGCGCAGGGACCCCTCCCGGGTCTCTTTCCGGGTGTCGTAAACCATGCCGTCCGCCCGGATCTGCCAGGAAAGGCTCAGGTCATCACAGATGGGCTGGGAGAGAAATATGACTTTCCCCAGATTCTCCCGTTTGATGTCTTTTATGACGCCTTCCGCCCCCTCCAGTATGACCTGGTCAAAGAATTGAATCCCGGACGGGGAAAACCCGAGCTTCCAGGGGGCCGGGTTTTCGAATTGGACCGGTTCGATCTGGAGCCATTGATCGTATGGGGGCTTAACGCCCCAGATGTTGATTTCACACACCGCGTTGGAAGCGCCTTCAACGGAAACGGCACCAAATATGTAGGCATCCGCCTTGAGCTGGTCCAGGACCTGTTCCCTCAGATCCCTGTTTTCTGCAAACGCTTTGGCGGTGATCACAAACCCTTTTTTTTCAAAATCCCCGGTCGTCAGGAGTTCAAACTGCAACCCTTGGGCCACGGCCAGGCGGATTCTGGTGGAAACATACCGAGAGCCCGCCGTGATGTCCCCTTCGGGGTCCGTGAAGTCAAACACCGCCACCCGGACCACGGGCCGCGAATCCGAATCGAAATAGAGGCTGGCAATCCGGTCGGTGAGTTGAAATGCCAGCCGGTCGACGCCGGTATTGAGGTCGGGCAGGGTGTTTTCCCCGGCCCCTGCTGCCGGAAAACCCAAGAATCCCGCGAAAAAAAGAAACAATATCCATTGGATAATTCGTTTCATCTGAATTTCCCCTTTATGATATTTAAATTCCGCATTCCGAAATCTATCATTCAAACACCTCGTCCGGTAACTCGATGAAAACCGTTTTATATTTGATGTGGATTTCATTTTCAAGGTAAGGTTCTTTGA
>JAERTK010000133.1 GCA_016844935.1 Desulfobacteraceae bacterium
GATTGTGATATCCATCGCCTTTGCCGGCCTCCTTTTTGTTAATGCCTTCAAACCTGGGCTGAAACGGCTCTTGATCGGGGGAGGGGTCTGGGTGGGGTCCATACTGGTGTTGACCATTCTGCTGCCCATGGCGATTCAGAAGGTGGTGGTGAAACCCAATGAGTTCACAAAAGAATCCCAATATATCTCCCACAATATTGCTTCCACCCGAGAGGCCTACAACCTGAACAAGATCAGGGAGGTCAGTTTTAAGATCAATGACAACCTGAGCCTGGACGAGGTGAAGCAGCAGCGGGTCACCATGCAGAATATCCGGATCTGGGATGAACGGCCGTTGCTCAAAACCTACCAGCAGATTCAATCCATACGGCTTTACTACGACTTCAACAATGTGGATGTGGATCGTTATATGATTGAGGGACAGTACCGGCAACTCATGCTGGCTGCGAGGGAACTGGTGGTGAAAAAACTTCCGGCCCAGGCCAATACCTGGGTCAACCGTCATCTGACCTACACCCATGGTTACGGCCTGGCCGCAAGCCCGGTCAATGAAGTGACCCGGGAAGGGTTGCCAAGACTTTTTATCAAGGACCTGCCCCCCATCTGTGAAGCGGGCTTAGAAAAAATAGACCGGCCCGAGATCTATTACGGCGAGATGACCGACCAGTATGTGCTGGTCAAGACCACCAGCAAGGAATTCGATTTTCCAAAAGGGGACAAAAACGTTTATTCCGTCTACCAGGGCAGGGGAGGGGTGCCCATTAACTCGTTTATCCGGCGGCTTCTCTATGCCGTTAGTTTTCAGGACCCCCAGATATTTTTCACCAACTACCTGACCCCTGAGAGCCGCATCATGTACAACCGCCGGATCAAGGGGCGAGCCAAGGCCATCGCACCGTTTCTCTCCTACGATCAAGATCCCTACATGGTCCTTTCCGAAGGGAAACTCTACTGGATCCTTGATGCCTATACCACATCGGACATGTATCCCTACTCCACCCGAAGTCACAGTCCCTTTGACCGGGGCATTCTGAATTATATCCGGAACGCCGTTAAGGTGACCATTGACGCTTATAATGGGAATGTCAACTTTTACCGTCTGGACGAAGAGGACCCAATTGCCCGGGCCTACAGCCAAATTTTCCCCGGGCTCTTCAAGCCCTTCAGCCATATGCCTGAAGATCTGAAACGGCATATCCGCTATCCCAAGGATTTCTTTCATATCCAGGCGGCCACTTACACGCGGTATCACATGGAGGATGTGCAGGTTTTCTACAACCAGGAAGATCTGTGGCAGCTTCCCGATGAAATGTACGGCGACAGCCGGCAGAAAATGGAACCCTATTACATCATCATCAAATTGCCGGAGGGGGAGAAAGAAGAATTTCTCCTGATGCTCCCCTTTACCCCTTCCAAGAAAGACAATATGATCGGATGGCTGGCGGCCAGAAGCGATCTGCCCGAATACGGGCGCCTGATTGTTTATAAACTGCCCAAAGAAAAGCTGGTATACGGGCCCATGCAGATTGAGGCCAGGGTGGACCAGCAGACCGATATCTCCCGGGAGTTGAGCCTGTGGGATCAAAAGGGCTCCCGGGTCATTCGCGGGAATCTCCTGGCCATTCCCGTATTGGACGCTTTTGTTTATGTGGAACCCATCTACCTGGAGGCCAAACAGGAAGATGTGCCTGCTCCCTCTACCGGTGGACGGCCCGCAGGGGTGGGGCAGAAACTGAAATCAAAACTGGGGCCGGCTTCATCGGGCGGTGATCCGACCCGGGCCGCATCCCTGCCCGAGTTAAAGCGTGTGATTGTGGCCGTGGGAAACCGGGTGGCCATGGAACGGACCCTTGATTTAGCTTTGAGCAGTGTGCTGGGTAAAGGGACGGGGCGCGGAAAAACCGATGTGCCGGCTGCTACGAAGTTCCTTGAAACCTCGGATCTGGGCGTTCTGGCGCTCCAGTATTACAACCAGGCCAAAGCCAGTCTGCAACAGGGTGATTGGGCCGGTTACGGAGAAAAATTGGAAAAACTCGAGGCTGTCCTGGAAAAAATCGCCGGGAAAAGCGATGAAAAACAATGATGGAATCAGATGAGTTTGGCAGGGATCCGGCCGTTCAAAAGATGCGGCGGGTCTTTAAGCAGATGGAGGAAGCGAAGGGATCATTGATTGAGAGGTCAGGGCTTTCTCCCTCGCCTACCCTGCGTCTTTTCGGACGTTGCAGGATATATCACGATCCCGTGAGTCCCGTGCTGAAAGCGCCGGCCCAGATTGGTTGGGATGCCCTGTTCAGAAACATAGACCTGGTGACTCCCCGTCGCTTGAAGGGGAGAGAACTGCTCATGCGGACCCGCGGCTGGTGGACCCGGGAACCCTCCGAAATTGCCGAAATCGTGGAGCGGTATGGGAAGCTGGTGGTGGGTCCCAAGGGGGAGTTGATGGTGGAATTGGCCGATGAAGCCGCTCTAGAGTCCCTTTCGGGAGCATTGCTAGAGGCTTTTGAAGATCAGGTTTTTTTGAGTTCTTAGGATGATTCAGGGAGCAGGGATTGATCGGCTAACCGGTTTCCCTGTCCCTGAAATGCCCTTGCTTATTCGTCCGCTACGGTTGCTTTGATGATGGTAATGGTTTCAAGGGGAACATCAGCGTGAGGGCCTTTGTTGCCGGTGGCAACGCCTTTCATTTTATTGATGATCCCATGCCCTTTGGTTACCTTTCCGAACACCGCATATCCCCACCCCTGGGCGGTTTTGGCGGTATGATTCAGAAAGTCATTATTTTTCACATTGATGAAGAACTGATTCGTGGCGCTGTCAGGATCCGGCGTACGGGCCATGGCAACGGTATAGGCGTCGTTTTTCAGCATATTGTCTGCTTCGTTGACAATGGGGTTTTTCGTCGGTTTCTGTGTCATATCTTCAGTGAACCCGCCCCCCTGAATCATAAACCCATCGATAACCCGGTGAAAGATGGTGCCGTCATAATGACCGTCATTGACGTAGGCCAGAAAGTTCTCTGCGGACTTGGGGGCTTTTTCTTCATCAAGCTCCAGAAAAATATCGCCCATGCTGGTTTCTAATTTTACCATTTTGTTTGAATCCTTTCCTGGCGGGCGGTAACCCGCATCATAAAAATGTATTGTTGATGCCCGCGGGAGCATCAACATCCGAATTGTCGAAACTAATCATGATCTTTTAGATTGCAAATCCATCGTCAATGTCCATGGGGGTTCACTATTTGAGGTGACAGGTACAGAAACGATCCCGGCCGCCCTCTTTGGCCCGGTAGAGCTCTTTGTCAGCGGCTTCAATCAGGTTGGTGGGCGTGTACCCGGGACACATTTGAGCGAGGCCCATGGATATGGTGATGGAGGGCAGAGGGGTGCCGTCGGACATGACAATTCCGGCCTGTTTTACCGCGCTGCAAAGCCTTGTTGCCACAATCTCAGCGTCTGTCACACCGGTTCCCGGCAGGATGACAGCGAATTCCTCACCGCCGTAACGGGCTACGAAATCGGTGGGTCTTACGCTTTCGCTCAGTACCTTTGCCAGGGTGGCCAGGGCCACATCTCCCGCCTGGTGCCCGTATTCGTCGTTGTAATGCTTAAAATGATCCACATCAACCATGCACAGGGTAAACGTTTCCTGACAGTGTTGGTATCGATTTGAATGGCGGCTCATGGCTTTGTCAAACCAGCGCCGGTTGTAAATGCCCGTCAAACCGTCAACCATTGCGAACTGCTCAAGTTTTTTGCTCTGGACTTTTTCCTGAAGTATCAACTGGGTGTTGAGCAGCAACCGTTTTGAAATGGCTGAAAGGAGATTCTTGGCGATACGGCCGTCGTCAAACACCATTTCCCACAGGGTTTCGTTGGATAGTTTCAACAGGCGTGACGATTTTCTGACCAGGACATAAGCGGAAGGGTTGATTTCTTCGATGAGGGACAATTCCCCGACACAATCGCCCGGTTCAATGGTTCGGAGCATCTGGGAATCGGGGCGTTCCAGATGGACGGCCAATTGTCCGGAGAGCAGGAAGTAGATGCTCCTGTTTTCCTTTTCCGGGGAAAGGATGACCTCTCCGGGTGAAAATTCCTTGATTCGGGCCTCTTCAAGTTCCCTCGGCAGTTGCTCGAACTCGATATCTCCAAATAGATCAATCTTTTTTAAATCATCCATTGAAATCGCCATTTTTCATCCTCCGAAAAAAGCGCCGAAGTGAAGAAGTCAGGATAAATATGGCATAAGGGCCGAAATCATTCAAGTCTCAACCTGAAAAAATGAAACAAACATTAATGCAAAACTTTGTCCCGGTAAGCTGAGGCAAATTTGTTCCGGTAGTTTTTGGGGGACAATCCCGTATGTTTGATAAACAGCCGCCTGAAGGAGCTGATATCCTCATACCCGACCCTCCACGTGATTTCATTGATGGTGTCCCGTGTCCGTTCCAAAAACCGCTTGGCGTTTTCGATTCTTAGACGCTGGAGATAGGCCAGCGGTGTCTCGCCGGTGGCATTTTTGAACCGGCGTTTAAAATGGCGCGGACTGATCCCGATGGATTTGGCCACCGCATCAATGGAAAATTTATTTTCATAGTTTTTTCCCATCCACTGCTGTGCCTTCATGACTTGCTCGTCAGAATGGTTTTCCCAGAAATCGTAAACAATATAGGGCGCCTGACTTTGGCGAGCCGTGTCCACGAGCAACCCTTTGGCGCACCGGGAGGCCAGGTCCGGTGAACCGAATTTTTCAATCAAATGGAGGCAAAGATTCATGAAAGCCGTTGCCGCCCCCGTGCAGTAAAGCCCGTTATCCTCGGTTAAAAGGCGATCAATCTGAAGGTTAACCTTCGGGTATTGCCGTTTAAAATTTTCAGCAAACTGCCAGTTGGTTGTGGCAACACACCCGTTTAAAAGACCGGTTTCCGCCAGCAGGAATGTCCCCGTGCAGGTACTGGCAATTTCATTTCCGCTTTTATGCTGATACTTTGCCCATTGGCAGATGGCCTTGATCCTCGGATTGTCCATATGAAATGGCGGAAGAAATGCCGGTAGCAGAATCAGGTCTGTTTCTTCTATTTCATGCATTGCCCTTGAAGGGGTTAATGTAATGCCGCCCTGGGCCACCACAGGCTGCCCATCAATGGAAACGATTTCAGTTTCAAAGAGCGGCCCGGCGCCGTCATTTTTCATGTAAAGCCACCACCGATTGGCGATGGTAAGCGCGTCAACGGATCCGGCAATGGATGAGGCCAGGCAATTGTTTTCAGCCAGCAGGGTGATTTTTGCCATGGGTTTCCAGTCCTTTTCTAAAATTATGGCGTTTTTAGCATCAACTAAGTCATAAATGCCTCTTTTTTGGGTGCTTGTCAAGCGGTATAAAATGGACCAGAACAAGTCTGAATGTTTGAAAAGGAAAATTTCGAGGAGACGCATCATGACCATGAGAGTCGCAGGATGTGACCTGGGCAAAGCCTCCGCAGGTTTTGTGGTAGCGAAAGTTGAAGGTGACGGTACTTTTGAAGTGGAAAGCACTGCGCATATTACCCACGAGGGAAATCCATTTGAAGTATTTAAGAAGTGGTACCGGGAAAATAATATTGCTGAATGCGCGGCATTGGGCGCTACGGGGCTTTATGCTGGGGAGTTGGTGGAACCGGTCCGGGTTTTCCCCGAGGATGCCTGCCAGGAAGCGGCCCTGGAAGCAAACCCAATGTTTCCCCATGAAATGAATCTCATGCGTGTGGGAGCACGAGGATACAGCGTGTTGTCCCGACGCCCGCAAAATGGTTCAAAGGCAAATTTGAACAACCACAATGACCCCATGGGATTCTTCTATCATTTCCAGGAAAACGATAAATGCTCATCGGGAGGCGGGGAAAATATTCAGAAAATCGCGGGCCGGTTCGGTCTGGACATCAGAAAGGCGGACCGCCTGGCCAGGTCTGCCGAAAATGGTATCCCCATTACCGCCCGGTGCTCGGTCTTTGCCAAAAGCGAAATGACCCATTACGCCAATCAGGGAAAGCCCACCGGTGAATTGTTTAACGGGTTTTTCGGATCTGTTGCCCGCAACGCGGGTGCGTTGCTGTCTAAAAACGGGGCCAAAGGACCGGTTTATCTGATCGGCGGCCTGACGCGCATTCATTCTTTTGTGGAAGCGTTTTCCCATGCCATCGGCCAAAGGGCGATAGTGCCTGAAAATTGCCTAACCCTGGAAGCTGAAGGGGCTGCATCCATCGCCGCCGACCACGTGAACGGGCAGGGGCATTTGCCGGCGGACCCGGATGCGCTGATCCGTATCCAGAAAAAGCGCTTTACGGTGCTGGCTCCGTCTTGTAGCGCCAAAGAGAAGGTGAAAATGATGCCGGAGATCCCGGCGGCGGAAAACTGGGCCCGGCAGCAGAAAACTGGGCAGCCGGTGGTCCTTGGCCTGGATCTGGGGTCCACCGGGGCCAAAGCGGTGCTCACATCCATTGAAACCGGCGCGCCGCTGCTGGATGTGTATGACCGCACCAAAGGCAATCCCGTGGATGCGTCGCGGCGGCTGGTATCCGCAATCCTTGAAATGGGCCGACCCGACATCCGCGCCATAGGGCTCACCGGTTCCGGCCGGGAGGCGGTGGCAACCCTTGCCCGGACGGTGTTTCCGGATTCGGGAGCAGGTTCTGGCAGCGTCAGGGTTCAAAATGAAATCGTTGCCCATGCAACCGCTGCCATTTCATGTGACCCGGACCGGGGAGACGACATGTCCATCATCGAGATTGGTGGGCAGGACGCAAAATACACCCGTATCAGCGGCGGCCGCATCATTGAAAGCGATATGAACAAAGCCTGCAGTGCGGGTACCGGATCATTTCTGGAAGAGCAGGCAAACTGCTATGATGTTAACCATATCGAACAATTTGTACAGATGGCAAGGGATGCGAAACGGCCGCCGGACCTGGGGCAGATGTGCACGGTCTATATTGCCGACTCAGGGGCCGAGGCCCTCAAGGAAGGATTTGAACTGGGAGATATTTTTGCGGGTTTTCAGTATTCGGTCATTCAGAACTATTTAAACCGGGTCATGGGGCAGCGAAGCTTAGGTAAAAAGATATTTTTTCAGGGCAAACCCGCCACCAACGAATCCCTGGCCTGGACCCTGGCGGCGGTGACCGGCCGTGAAATTGTGGTGCCGCCCAATCCGGGGGCCATGGGTGCATGGGGCATCGGGCTGTGTGCCATTAAAGAAACCGGAAAAGAGGCGCTTCAATCGGCATCTTCTCTGGCGTTAGATGATTTTCTGGCAGCCGAAATCACTGACCGGTCGGAGTTCACCTGCAAAGACGGTAAATGCAAGACCCTGTGCCCCATTGAGCGCACCACGATCCGGTTCGGTGATAAAAAAATGGTTGCCACTTCGGGAGGGGCCTGTCCCAAGTACGAGGTCGGTGCGCAGGCCCTGACCAAACTGGACAAAGACGCTCCGAATCCCTTTGAACAGCGTGCGCAGCTCTTGAGGGAATATGAAGTTGAAGCTCAAGACCGGCCGGTGGTGGCCATTCCCATGACCGGCCCCCTGGGCGGATTCTTACCCTTTCTATCAACCATTATAACGGAACTGGGGTTTTCGGTGGCGGTCCTGAAATCCCATGCAAAGTCGCTGGCACGGGGGGAACACCTGTGCAACAGCTTCGATTCCTGCGGGCCGGTGAAGATTGCCCATTCCATCTGCGACACAAACCATCCGTATCTGTTTTTTCCCAAAATCATGAACTTTCCCGACCGGGAAGGACCGGGGGGGATTGCCTGCGTCACCGAGCAGGCCATGCCGGAAGTGATCGAACAGTCGTTAAAAGCCCGGGGTAAAGAAATAACGGTGATCCGTCCCCGGCTGAATTTTCAAAACGGGCTCACCGAACCGTCCGTAATCGAAAGTTTGACGGCTTTGGCGGCGGCCCTGGGGGCTGACATGTCTAGAATGGCCCAGGCGGTGGAAAAGGGGGCCCAGGCACAAGAAACATTTGAAACCGCCTTGGGGGAGATCGGTCAGAAGGCTTTGGACTATGCCGCCCTTAACAAGATTCCCCCGGTGGTGGTCTGCGGGTCGCAGCATGTGATCCACGACGGGGCCGCCAACTCGAAAATTCCCGAAATCCTGCGCCGGAACGGGGCCATGGCCATTCCCATGGACTGTTTTCCCATTGCCAAAGACACGCCGGAAATGAAACGGATTTACTGGGGAGACGCCAACCGATATATACGGGCGGCTCTGTCGGCAAAGGAAAGCAAGACCGCCTTTCCCCTGATGTTGTCTTCCTTCGGATGCGGGCCGGCGTCTTTTACAGAGCAGGTCTTTCAATCCCTGCTGGCGGGATACCCCCACACGATTCTGGAAAGTGACGGCCACGGCGGCGCTGCCGGGTTTGTGACCCGGATCCAGGCGTTTTTGCAGTCCGTTAAACAATATGTGGATGAAGATGGCAAAACAGCGCCTCCCGATCATGACCGCGTTGTTTCCTATGTTGAATCCGGGGTGCATCGGGGAAAATATTTGGATAAAAGCATCCGGTACGTATTTTTCAGCAGTTTAGATTACCTTGGAGATCTGTTTGCCGCCGTGTACCGTTCCTATGGGTATGATGCGGTGTCCGCTCCGCCAGTTTCGGAAGAAAACTGCCGTCTGGGAAAACCGGACTGCTCGGGAAAGGAGTGCATGTCTTACCAGCTTATCTGGGGGGCGTTTCGGGAATACCTGGAATCCGTCAAGGATGAAGTGGTAGCGCTAGGGCAGGAGGCGCCACAGCACATACGGCTGATGCAGCTCTCCGGGCAGGTTTGCCGGGCGGGGATGTACGGGATCAAAGACCGGCTTTCGGTGAACCGCATGGGGATGCATGACCGGATTTCCGTGGCCGCGCTGATGATCGCCGGCGGCCCGGGCATGGCGGCCCGCCTCATCGCCGGACTCACCGGTATGGATATTCTGCGGCAGCTTTATCTTTACCATATGGCGGTTGAACCCACGCCGGGCGAAGCTCGGGAGGTGTACCACCGATACGGAAAGGCCATTTTGGCGCTTATTGAACGGCCCTCAAAAAACGGTTTTAAGGGAACAGCCCAGAAAGGGTTTCACTGGACCCTGCTCAGAAAGATCATCAAACAGGCAGGCGGTGAGTTTTACCGCATGGGCCAGGGGGTCGACAAATCCCAATTCCGGACCGTTTTTGTTTCAGGGGACCCCATGGCCAAAGGCAACGATGTGGCCAACTGCGGTCTTTTCGATCAGTTGAGTAAGCAAAAGATCCGGTCCGTGGCTGAACCCCTGTGTGATTTTTTAGAATTCCTGGCCCGCGTTCACCCCCATATAATGTTCGGCCGAAAATCCACCGAGCGCCAGAATGCCGGGTACCTCAAGGTCATGGTAATGATTCGGGAAAGCCTTTACAAAATGGCCGCCAAACGCCATCCCTGGCTGCCCATGCCGGACATGCCGGCTGTGCTGAACCGCTCGTCTGACACCATCGATCCCAACACCCTGGGCGGGGCGGGCCAGGTGGTGGGAAGCGTGTTGCACTACTGGGAAACCGGGGCCTATGACGGCGTGCTCATGACCAGTTGCTGGGGCTGTGATAACTCTCTTATCGAAGAAAGCCTGTTGCGGCACCACCGGGAGATTCCTTTCTTTTTCTTTTACGATGACGGGACGCCGTTGGATATTCGAAAAGTCAACCGGTTTGCGTATCAGCTCCACCGGCATCCTAAAATGGCAAACCCCGATACTTCTCTGAGTCTCGGGAGACATGCCTTTCCCTGAATCCGTCACGGTTATCTTGATGAATTCACAGTGGAGTGATTACGGGTTCTCCAGGCGGTCTTTGTCCAGGAGCTCACCCAGGGCGAATGCAAAGTCACCCACCAGACGGGTACACAGTTTCCGCCTGCTTTCAGGGTTTTTATAGAAGTCCCGGGTGGCCTCCCGATCATTCCATTTTAACCTGGCAATGTCCCTGCAGTTGATGCCCCCGAAAGGTTCGGTGAGGGTTTTAAAGTGCTTGAACAGCTTGTAACTCAATTTCCACATGCGGGGGTCCTCTTTTTCCTTGAGGTTGCCCCTGCTGTAGAGGCTCGAAATCAGGGCTACCCCGCCCGAAAGCACCCCGCAGACATTTCCTGAGCTGGCCATCCCGCCGCCAAAGGCGCCCATGGCCTTGACAACGTCCTCATTAACCGCACCCACCTTTTCCTGACCAACGGCCAGGATCACCTGACTTCAATGAAACCGATCGTTAAACAGCTCAATGGCTTTTTCTCTCATCACTTCCGGGGTCATTTATGATGCTCCTGTTGATTATTTTTTTCCGGTACCCGTTATGATACCGGATACAATTACAAACTTCGGCCTGACTATGCCATAGGCACTCGGGTGGTCGCAAGGGAAAGTTTTGCACGGGAGGAGAACTGCATTCGGTTCCATATTCCCGTTCCCTCATCCCCGTACCATTGGTGCCGCCGCTTTTTCCTTGACGACCCATAAACACTTGGCTAAAGTCTTTCTCGGAAAAAGTAGGTAAAACAACTTCTTTTTATCTCAGCTTACCTCAACGGGCAATGCGAAAGACAGACTCCCTTTCCCGGTTCAGTCCATGGCACCCGATCATCCTGCTGGTTGCCCTTTTCACCGGTTCGTGTGCTGATCCGCCTGAAAACACCTTTCAGGGATATGTGGAGGGTGAATTCGTTTATGTGGCATCCCCCATCGGCGGACGGTTAAACGTTCTGTCCGTCAGTAGAGGTCAGACCATAAAAAAAGGGGACCCTCTTTTTGAACTGGAACATGAGCTTGAAGCGTCTGTTGTAAGGGAGGCAACGGAGAAATACAGAGAGGCCATGGAGAACCTGGCGAACCTCAGGAAGGGGAAGAGGCCTTCCGAGATCCAGGCCATTCAGGCGCGGCTCAAGAGCGCCGAGGCCGATTTCCGGCTGGCCCGCATTGAATACGACCGACGGGTAAAGTTGAATAAGCGGCAGTTCATCTCGGAGGAAAGCCTTGACAGGGCCCGGACCGATCAAGCCAGGAAAAGCCAGCTGGTCCGGGAGATTGCCGCTGATTTAAAGACCGCGAGGCTGGGGGCCAGACCTGATGAAATCAAGGCGGCCGAAGCCGAGGCGGATGCTGTGAAGGCAAAGCTTGCCCAGGCGGAATGGAATTTCGCCCAGAAGCGCCAGATTTCTGAACGAAACGGGCTGGTATTTGATATCCTCTATTATCCGGGGGAGTGGGTTCCCCCCGGGCGGCCGGTGGTGGCGCTCCTTCCCCCCGAAAATATCAAGATCAGGTTCTTCGTGCCTGAAAAAGTGTTGGGTCGTCTGACCCTGGGTCAAAAGGTATTTGTTTCCTTTGACGGCGGCAGCACCGTTAATGCCCATATCGACTTCATCTCTCCCAGGGCTGAATACACACCGCCCGTGATCTATTCCAGCCAAAGCCGTGCCAAACTGGTGTTCTTGATTGAGGCAGCTGCGGAACCCGACTCTATCCACCTTCTGCACCCGGGGCAACCGGTTGACGTCAGCGAATCTTCTCCGAAGGAAAGCTCCCATGAATGACAGGGAACTGGTCATCGATGTTGAGGGTTTGACAAAATCCTTCGGGCCCAAAACCGTCGTTAAAGATTTGAACATCCAGGTGGCCAGGGGGGAAATCTTCGGATTTCTGGGACCCAACGGTTCCGGAAAAACCACGTTCATCCGCATGCTGTGCGGCCTTTTGCGCCCCGATTCGGGAAGCGGTGTCTGTCTGGGTTACGATATCCTAAAGGAGTCTTCGCGTATCAAGCCTCTGGTGGGGTATATGTCCCAGCGGTTCAGCCTCTATGAGGATCTGACCGTGCGCGAAAACCTGGACTTCATGGCCCGCATATACAAGGTGAAAAATCGTAGAAAGACGGTGTCTGCCTGTATTGAGCGGTTCGGGATTAGTGGGTTTTCCGACCAGTTGGCGGGAAGCCTCTCCGGCGGATGGAAACAGCGCCTGGCTTTGGCGGCATGCATCCTCCATGAGCCGAAACTGCTTCTGCTGGACGAACCGACCGCAGGGGTTGATCCGGGCGCCCGCAGAGATTTCTGGGATCAGGTCCATGAACTGGCTTCCGAAGGGATCACTGCGCTCATCAGCACCCACTATATGGATGAAGCAGAGCGGTGCAAACGGCTCGGCTACATCGCCTATGGTGATCTGTTGGCTTCCGGAAAGGCCGAGGACCTGATCCGGAATTCAGGGTTGAGCACGTGGCGTGTGGCGGGAGGGGATATGAGTGGGCTGTCAAAGACTCTCAAACCGCTTCCCGGGGTTGAACAGGTCGTGGCCTTTGGGAACACCCTGCATATCAGTACACGGGATACGGACCGGTTTCAAAAAACCATTCTTCCCTACAAGAATGGCGAACACCGGTGGACCCGGATCGATACGAGCCTGGAAGAGGTTTTCATCGATTTGATGCGAAGCACGGGGAACCCTTAAAAGATGAAAACCCGGACCTTCTCACTTGGCCGGTTCTGGGCCGTTGTTGCCAAAGAATTCATTCAGATGCGTCGCGACCGCGTCACCCTTATGATGATGCTCGGCATCCCCCTGACCCAGCTGATCCTCTTTGGATACGCCATTAATTCCGATCCCAGACATCTGCCCACCGCCATTCTCTCGGGGGACAACTCCGTTTTTTCACGGTCAATTGTCAGCGCCATGCAGACCAGCAGTTATTTTGATGTGGTCCGCGAGATCCGAAGCCGGGCCGAGGCCGGACAAGTGCTTCGAAATGGAGAAGCCCAGTTTGTTTTGACCATTCCGGAGCTTTTCGGGCGAAGGTTGATCCGGGGGGAACGTCCGGTGCTGCTCCTGGAGGCCGATGCCACGGATCCGTCCGCCGCCAGCAACGCCCTGGCCTCTTTCCACGAAATCGTTAAAAGGGCGCTCCAGAAAGATCTCAAAGGGCCCCTTTCGCATCTGGCCCCGTCGGATTTTCCCGTTGACGTCCGCATTCACCCCCAGTACAACCCCGAAGCCATTTCCCAGTACAATATTGTCCCCGGATTGATGGGCGTCATTTTGACGCTTACCCTGGTGATCATAACGGGTCTTGCCATCACCCGGGAAACGGAACGCGGCACCATGGAGAGCCTCCTTTCCACACCTGTGAATCCCCTGGAAGTGATGCTGGGCAAGATTCTGCCCTATATGCTGGTGGGGTATGCTCAGATCCTGCTGATCTTCGTGGCCGCGCGGTTTCTTTTTGAGATCCCCATGCGGGGGAGCCTCTTCCTGGTCCTGGCATTGTCACTGGTTTTTATCGCCGCCAATCTTACCGTTGGCATCACCTTTTCGTCGGTGGCCAAGAACCAGTTGCAGGCCATGCAGCTTTCCATTTTTTTCTTCCTGCCGTCCCTGCTCCTTTCCGGATTCATGTTCCCTTTCAAGGGGATGCCCCCGTGGGCCCAATATATTGGAGAAGTGCTTCCGCTGACCCATTACCTCAGATTTGTAAGGGGGGTGCTCTTAAAAGGGAACGGCTTGGCCGAATCGCTGCAACACATCTGGCCCATTGCCATTTTCTGGGTCGTGGTGGTGGCCATCGGATTCAAGTTTTACAGGCGAACGCTGGATTAAAATCATCGGCCTCATCACGCGCAAAAGCGGATGGGGAAACGGTCAACATCAGATGCGGAAAGGAGGCACAATGAAATATCATAAGGCCATCACGGTCATTTTCATGCTGATGCTTTTTTCATTGGGGCTCTGGTGGAATCAACCCTGCTCGGCGCAGGAGCAGACCGTGACACTAAATCAGGCGCTCAAAGCGGCGTTTAAGCATAACCCTTCCATCGAGGCGTCACGGCATGATGTGGTGGCACTGGACGCAATGGTTGACCAGGCCACTTCAGCATATCTCCCCCGGTTCTCCAATATGACCAATTATTACCGGGTGGGCGGGGATATCCC
>JAERTK010000134.1 GCA_016844935.1 Desulfobacteraceae bacterium
AGGGTTTTGATGGGGATTTTGCTCATGATATTGGAGGGGGCCGTGGTAAACATGGTGAGCACTTTCACCTTTTTGAACCCTTTGGGCTGATATTTTTTGTAAAGATCCAACAGGGTCAGGCTGGCCACTTCCGAATTGGGAAGGCCTAAGGGGAGCGCCGTGGCGTTTGTAATGGTAAAACGACCCGGCTGATAAGCCATGCATATGCAGCCGATATCCGCCACACCGTTGATAACACCATCCATCATGGCTTTGGCTTTCAGAAGCGTTCCACCGGGGAAGGTCTGAACTGCCACTTTTCCGTTGGTCCGTTTTTCCACTTCCTTCTTCCACCGTTCCATCTGCACGCAGGGGAATGTGGGTGCGGGGGGGAAATTTGCGTAAGTCAGTTTAATGGGTTCCGCCTGAACCGCTGCAGGAGCCCAGGAGATGGTAAACATTGCGGCTAAAAAAATTCCGGCCAGTACAAATCCAATCTTTCTTTTCATGATTCAGACCTCCTCAAAAAAGGGTTTCATAGCGATGAATCAGTGTACACCCTGGACTTGTTGTTTCACCTCCTTCCTCTATAAGTGAGCTGTTAGCTATTAGAAAATATTCGGCTCCACATATTCGCCAAACACATCCCTGAAAATGTCGGCCATTTCCCCTACCGTAGCATAGCTTTTACAGCATTCCACCAGATACGGCATCACATTTTTCTTTTCCCGGGCCACCTTTTCAAGGGCCCTCAGGGAATCCCTGACAGCCGCACCGTCCCGATCGCGTTTCAGCTCTTTCAGTCTTTTGATCTGCAGCTGCGCCCATTCGTCATTGTATTCATGAAGTTCCACCTCCATGTCCACGCCTTCGGTGTATTTGTTGACGCCCACCTTGGTGATTTCGCCCTTCTGCAGCTTCTTTTCATACTCATAGGCCTGACGGGACACTTCGCTCTGGACGTAACCGCTGGAAACCGCTTCCACCATGCCCCCCACCTTTTCCACCTTCTCCATCTCCTCGAGGATTCTCTGTTCCATTTCCTTGGTGAGGGTCTCCACGAAATAGCTTCCGGCCAGGGGGTCCACCGTATCCCGCAACCCGATTTCATCCATCAGAATCTGGAAGGTCCGGAGAGACAGCAGTGCCGCCCGTTCCGTGGGAATGGTGTATGCCTCGTCAAAGGAGCAAAGCGCCGTTGTCTGCGCACCGGACAGGGCCGCAGCCAACGCATAATAGGCCCCCCGCATGATATTATTTTCCGGCTGCTGCTTGGTCATACCGGAACCGCCGCCACCGAAAATACCCCGGAGAAACAGGGCTTTCTTGTTCTGTACGTCATATTTTTCACGCAAGAGCTTGGCCCACAATTTCCGAGCCGCCCTGAATTTGGCCACCGTCTCCCAGAGGTTCCCGTAGATATTGAGGTTAAAGGAAAACCGCGCCACAAAATCTTCCGCTTTGTACCCCCGGGCGATGACATTGTCCATGTAGGCAAAGGCAATCATGAACGCATAGGAAATCTCCTGGACCGGTGTACAGCCCGATTCCCGTATATGATAACCACAGATGGAAACAGGGTTGCAGCGGGGAAGATCTTTCATGGCGTACTCGATGGTATCCCCGATAAGCCGGACCGCCGGTTCCACGGGATAGATCCAGGCCCCGCGTCCCACGATCTCCTTTAAGATATCGTTCTGGGGTGTAGCGGAAATTTCGGTTTTCTTATACCCGAATTTCTCCGCCATGGCCTGGTACATGGCCAGCATGATGGAGGCCACGGCATTAATGGTAAGCCCCGTGCCGATGCGATTGAGCTGGATATCCTTAAAGGCGATCTCAAAATCCCTCAGGGAATCGATGGCCATCCCCACGCGGCCCACTTCCCCCTCCGCCATTTCATTATCGGAATCGTACCCCATCTGCGTGGGAAGATCGAAGGCCACGTTGAGCCCGTTCTGCCCGTGGGAAATCATCAGTTTGAACCGCTCGTTGGTCTCCTCGGGTGTTCCGAAACCGGTGTACTGCCGGGTGGTCCAGTTCCTGCTTCGATAGCCCTCTGAGTGGATGCTGCGGGTAAAGGGAAACTCACCGGTATCCCCCAGATCCGTTTCATAATTGAACCCCACTCGTTCAAGATCCTCCGGCGTATAGCTGGGTTTAACCTCGATGCCCGACTGCAGAAGGACTTTCTCTATGGCATCCTTTTCATCCTTGATATATGTTGCGACTCCCATGATTTCCCCTCAATGATTAAATGGTCACCGGTTATGCGACAGTTTCGCACCCCGCACGGGTGAAAGATTCAGTTTTGTGCGTTTTCTTCAATAAACGAAACGATCTCTTCAAAAAGCGCGCCGCCTGGAAATACCCCGTCCACACCGATCTCCTTTAAAACCGGGATATCCCTGTTGGGAATGACGCCGCCCACCACCAACAGCTTGTCATCAATTTTTTGTTCCCTGGTAAAACCCGCCAACTTGGTGCAAATGGGGATATGGGCGCCGGACATAATGGAAAGACCGATCACGTCCACATCTTCCTGAAGGGCCTGGTTCACGATACTCTTAACGGTCTGGTGCAGCCCGGTGTAGATGACCTCCATCCCCGCTTCTTTCATGGCATGGGCCACCACCTTGGCCCCCCGGTCGTGGCCATCAAGACCCGGTTTTGCCAGCAGCACCCGTATTTTTCTTTTTCCCATAACGCTCACACTCCTTGTCTGCCTATCGTTTGTCAATTTTCAGGTATTTGCCTGGACAGATGTCATATCAAATTCCCGCAGCACAATATCCTGACCGCGCAAAATATGCTCCCTCACAAGCCGCTCCACACGATCCGCCTCTCTTGCCCGGATGGCATCCATCATCAAACAATGATCCTCATTGCTGGTACGGGCCATGGCTTCAATTTTGAGAATAACCTGTCTGAAACGGAAAATCTGGACCCGGATATCCTTAATCATCTTCACCAGCTTGGGACTTCGGCTAAGCCTGTAAAGAAACTCGTGGAAATCGGTATTGATGCGCGGAAGCTCCGCCAAGTGGCCCTGGCCCAGGCAGTCCTGGTACTCTGCCAGTTTTTCCTCCAGAGGTGCCAATTCCCCTTCCTCATAGCGAATGGTTGCCAACCGGGCAGCATAACTTTCCAATACGCTTCGAATACCGAAGGCCTCCTCGATATCCGCCCGGGTGAGACCGACCACATAAAAGCCGCCCTTGGGGTCCTGCCGAAGCAGCCCTTCCCGTTCCAGTTTGTGCATGGCCTCTCGAACGGGTGTCCGGCTGATGCCCAGCGCCTCGGCAAAACGGGTTTCCACCACGCGGCTTTCGGGGACAAGGGTTCCCTCGATAATGGCCTCTTTCAGGTTTTCGTAAACAGACTGCCCCAGGGACCTTCTTTCAGGCAACGCCATGAAGGCCTTCAAATCCGCCTCTTCCTGATCAGCGGCGACACTTGCACCCACAACCTGATACCTCCCTTTCACTCTGCAATCCGCACTCCGAAATCCACAATCCTACAGCCCCACCCACTTGGCAATGTTGGGCTGTAGAATCTCGTGGGTACCACCCCCGTACAGTAAAAATCGATTGTCCCGATAGTATCGCTGGGCCGAATATTCCATGGAATAGGCGTAGGCACCTAAAATTCGCGTCGCCTGATCGCCTGCCCGGGTGGCGGCTTCCGTGGCAAAATACTTTGCCATGGAGGCTTCTTTTAGCGCCTCTTGTTTGTCGTCAATCATATGGCTGGCTTTGTAGGTCAGCAATTTGGAAGCTTCCAGATCCACCGCCAAGTTGGCCACCTTGGCCTGGATGAGCTGGTAATTACTGATGGTCTGTCCAAACTGCGCCCGTTCGTGGGCATACTGAATGGCATCATCCATGGCGGCACGCTGGAGCCCCACCGCCAGGGCGGCGGTCATGGTCCGAATTTCGGCCAGGATAGACAGAAGGTTGCTCAACCCCTTCCCCTCAGCCCCCAGCATATGGGTATGGGGAACCATGCAATCTTTAAATGCGACCTCGGAGATGGGGGTACTGCGGGTTCCCAGCAGATCAAAGGGCTTACCGCAGGAAAATCCGGGGGTATCCCTGGGCACAAAGAAAAAATTGAGGCCCCTGAATTTCTTTTTGGGATCCGTCTGCATCAACACCGTGTAAAAATCCGCCACCGGGCCGTTGGTGACCCAGGTCTTCATGCCATTTAAAAGGTAGCCGTCGTCGGTTTTCAAGGCCCGGGTACTGACATTCCCCAGATCGGACCCGGCCTCCGGCTCGGTCAGGCAGAAACAGGCCACCTTCTCCCCTTTCATGGCCGGCAGAAAGTATTTCTCCCGCATGTCATCGGTCCCGTAATGAAACAGGAAATTGGTCCCCATGAGGCTCTGCATGGCGGTAACGGCCGCCAGGCTCATGAGCCCGCGGGCCACTTCTTCGCAGGCAATGCAGAAAAGCGTGGTATTGCCTCCGGCCCCTCCCCTGTCCTTGGGATACCTGAGACCGAATACGCCCATTTTGGCCATCTCCTCGAACATATCCCTGGGGAATTCACCCGATTCATCAATCTCCCTGGCCCGCGGTATTACTTCATTGTCCACGAACATGGCCATGCTTTTTCTGATGGTTGTCTCCGCGTTCGACCTAAGCATTCATTCCTCCCTCATTTTCCACTTTCCAGCTGTCGAATCATTTCAGGCACCAGTTCATGCAGATCCCCCACGATGCCCCAGTCGGCCACCTGAAAAATAGGCGCCCTTTCGTCCCGGTTGATGGCCACAATGTACCGGGCGTTCACAATCCCCGCCCGGTGCTGAATGGCACCGGATATACCGCAGGCAATGTAAAGCTCTGGCCTCACCGACTGCCCGGTCTGGCCCACCTGCCGATCCGCGGAAATCCAGTCCTCTTCAACCGCAACACGGGTTCCGGCCACCTGCCCCCCCAGAACCTCAGCCAGATTTTCAAGGACTTTGAATCCTTCTACGTCCCCAACACCCCTGCCGCCGGCAACAATAATTTTGGCCTTGCCCAGATCTCCTTTTTTCTTTGCTTCCCTGACAATGTCAAGGATTGTTGTTTTAATATCCGTATCGGCAATGGAAAGGGTTTCCCGAATGATATCCCCCGTTTTCCCGGGTTGCACCCTTTGTTCCATGACCCCGGGCCGAACCGTTGCCATCTGAGGCCGGGAAAATCGATTGGCGATGGTGGCCATGATATTGCCGCCAAAGGCGGGGCGGGTCTGCAGGAGAATTTTTTCGTCCGGATCGATGGTCAATTCCGTACAGTCTGCCGTCAGTCCCACTGCCACCCGCCGCGACACCCGGGGCGCCAGATCCCTGCCGATATGGGTAGCTCCCATGAGGAAGATATTGGGCTTGAACCGTCGAATTAACTGCTCAATGGCATGGGTATACACCATTGTCCGGTACTGGGCCAGTCGAGGATCTTCAACCAGAACCACATAATCGGCCCCGTATTGGATCAGCGTTTCCGCCAGATCTTCCACCCCATTGCCCAAAAGAACCGCCGACACCTCCTGGTTGAGAAAACTCGCCAGTTCGCGGGCTTTTCCCAGCAGTTCCAGGGAAACCGAATGCAACGCTCCTCCCCGCTGTTCGGCAAACACCCAGACCCCCTGTCTGTCACTGAAATCAGGAATCTCCCTGGGTTTGGCATCGGTCAAGATGGCCTCCTGCTTACAGCTCTCAATGCAGGCCCCGCAGGAGGTACACCGTTCCAGGATATGGGCTTTTCCGTCCCTCATTTCAACGCCCTCATAGGGACATGCTTTTTCGCAGCGTTTGCACCCGTTGCAAAGATCAGCATCAATCCATACAGTCATATTTTATCTCCTTACGGTTACAGGATCCGGTTCTCGTGAAGCTTTCCCAGAAGGGCGCTGATGCTTTCGCCTGAAGTCCCTTCCAGCATTTCACCTTGCCGTTTGAATTTGGGGGCAAAGGTTTTGATCACGTGGGTCAGGGACCCTTCCAAGCCCAATTCGCTGGTTTTGGCACCGATGTCCGCCGCATTCCAGATTTCAATGGAGGCTTTTTCCCCACACGCCTCGATCAAACGGCCCATCACCGCATAACGGGGGACGTTCAATTCCCCGATCACCGTCAGCAGCGCCGGCACCGGCGTTTCGATTCGTTCATAGCCATCTTCCAATCGTCTTCGGACCACCAGACGTTCTTCGGTGACTTCATCAATACCGAACACATAACTCACGTGCGGAATACCCAGATGGTCGGCCACCTGGGGACCGATCTGGGCCGTGTCACCGTCAATGGCCTGCCGACCGCAGATAATCAGGTCATAATCGCCGATTCTCTCCATTGCCTTTCCCAGGGTCAACGATGTGGCCCAGGTATCGGCACCCGCAAAGGCGCGATCCGACAACAGGATACCCCTGTCCGCACCCATGCCCATGGCTTCGGTGATCACGTCAATGGCCTGGGGCGGCCCCATGGACACGGCCGTCACACGACCACCCACGGACTCTTTCAAGGTGACCGCTGCCTCCAGGGCATGCCGGTCGTCCGGGTTCATAATACTGTCTATCCCTTCCCGAACCAGATTCCCCGTTTTGGGGTCCAGTTTGATTTCCGTGGTATCGGGAACCTGTTTGACCAACACGATGATGTTCATAGTGGGCGCTCCATTGTTGATGGTGAGGTTTACAGCAGATACATGGACAGGGTTCAAACCGCAACCCGGCGGCCGCAATTAATCGGTAATTCCGAAGACCATGGACAAGAATGTGTACTGTATACAGTGCTGGCTGTCAAGGGGTTTTTTGATAAAAACACGGAGACCGCGCAGGGGTAGAAAACCCTAATAAATGCAGCGGTACGGACAACCGATCTTATCATACGGCAATGCTGTCATGGGGACACTCGGCGGCATAGATCGTCAGTTTTAATTCCGCTTCGTCCAACAACCGATATTCCGGCTTTCGTCCCGACAACCTCTCACTTTCCATGATAATAATCGGAACGCCCTCGCCGCGTTTGTCCATAAGATAGCTCCGTTGACTGCCCATTACATCCACATTCATGGGGCAGCGGGCCAGGAGCGAAGTCAATAATTCATTTCGAGCCGATTGCCTTTCCGTCAAGCTGTCAACGGTTAATGTGTTGGGGATAGCGCCGGGCGAAAATAGCTCCAGCCGATCGGAAAAAAGATGCAAGCGAATTTTCGACCCGTAAATAGAGTAATCGCGGTGAGCCACCGCATTGACGATGGCTTCAAAAACCGCATTCATAGAAAACTGAGGCGTTTCAATGCGATGGGGCGCTTTGATGGCATAGACCCGCATGTTGCGTGCAACAAAATTGCATCCTTCCAGAACCTGAACATCCAGAGGACCGATAATGTCTTTGGCGTCCAATTGATGGGCTGCATTTCTTTCGAGGCCCCGATAGCAGACAGCCTGGATATAGGCGCTGGGGATCAAGGATTCGGGCGACTTGCTTGCCATCAGCACGCCGCTTACGGTCGGCCGCATCAAGCCGTCTTCGTCCATTGAAATCAGCTTCATTTTTCCCAGGAATTCCTGGCTGTCCACCGGAGATAAAACCGTTTTAAAACGCTTCCACAATCCCTCCTCCAGAATTTGGCAATCGGCTTTTGGAATGGTCTGTTCATCAAACCTTATCAATCGCGTTTGACTGCGTTGTTGAAACAAGCGTGCCAGCACATCCGGTCTCATTTGTCGTTTCGAGCTGCCGATGCGGCAGAAATATCCTCCCGGACTCTGATGGACGAACAAGCTTCGGGGAACATCGATACGAATAATCACTTTTGCACTTCCGTCTTCGGCAGTCACACGAATCTTTCGAATAATGCAGTCCAACTGCGGTTCAATCAAATCATTGCAGATATCTCTTACCCAGGTTTCAACAACATCCAGTTTATCCTTAGGAAGGCCCAAGATTCTTCGGGATCTATCTTCCACCCCGAGCACCAAAACGCCGGAAGCAGTATTTGCCATGGCAGCCAGTTCGTCGGCCATGCTGTTTCGATGAGGAACAGAAACGCGTTCACCTTTAAACTCGATGGTTTTAAATTCCAGGACAGAATCCTCTCCCAGAGCAATCTGTTTCAAAAGACTTTCTGTATTTTCAAACACGGCGATCTCCTTTTATAATACCTTCTCTATAGTGGCGGATCTCTAGGTTTGCGGAAACACAGCAAATACGCGGATTCCCCGAAACTGTCGAACTCTTTTACAGAGATCACTTGCTCATGTCCGTGAAGTCGAAGACGGATTTCCCCATGAAGCTTCGTCTCCATACCCGCTTTTTCAATGAGGGCGGCGAGCACATCCTGTTCCTGATCGCGCGGAACGATTCCAACAAGGCTGCCCAATTCGCCGTTGAAAAAGTTGACGCCGAGACCGGCATCCTCGTATTCGAATCTGATTGAGTCTGCGCGCGCCTCCAGAGCCTCTTCGAGTACGCTAATGAGAATCTTGTATCCGAGCTCTATCTGGTGGTCTGAAAATACCATAAATGATAACTCCGCCGTAAAAGTAGCTAACGCTGAGTTCACCTGCATTTCGGAGCAAAGCGGAAAAATGCCAGGTGAACAATTTGTTTATGTGTTTACATTGATTCTATAAATATATGAATCTTCAATAAAAGTTCCATTGATTGTATTTCTCGAAAATCTAATCCCAGAAATTCCGTCTCCTGTGGATATGGCCGTTCTGAGTAGATTAACAAGTGTACTTGAAGTGTCAGTCACACCAACATCATTTAGAGATACAACTGACTCCAATTCGTCGGCCCTTTTGTTTGCCTCAACAACTCGCTTATAGAACTGTCTTGGCCCATCTTGCTTAACTAACTGAGACACAATAATAAGCTTCCAACGTTTTTCATCTGGAAAGAACATCCAAAATGCGGCCCGTACATCAGAATTAGACTCATCAAGTCTTTCAATAAGCCTTTTTCCAACCTCGATCATTGGATCTGAAAGAAGCTCTGTTACCACCAATTCTTCAGCCATTTCAAAACTCCTGATTGATCGTTTGTTATTGCCTCGAAAAAATCTTTGACTTTCGTTTCTTCAATTACTGGGTCATATCGCGCTGTTTCAGACCAGTCTTTGGCTACTGCCCAATTAAGCTTAAAATTTTCATCCTGATTTTCTTGTTCAGATAACTTTTTCTTTAGACCTGCCACTCCCAACAACTCAGACAACTTATGTGTATGAGAAGCATTGGCAAGCTGCTTGTTAGGAAAGTCATTTTCGCGAACCTGTTTTGTTATACATGCTTTAAAAGCGCATTCTAATGCGTATCCAAGAAGATAGTATGCGCCTTGGTAACATTCATTTTCAAGAAGGACTGTTGCCTCCTTTACCCTAATCTCTACCAAGATCTGAAGGTCAATTTTATTCATTTGATCTTCGATACCTCACATTTTCTCAGACACTTAACGATCAGAGTAACCTTACAAGAAACGGCGCAGCCATTTTTCATAAGGTTCACTTTTTGGTTATGCCCTTATAGCGTATCATGGTCCTGAAAGTCAGGAAACCAACTTGATTACCCAATAAACAACAGCTGCACATATGGAAAGTGCAACGAGTATATACCACAACAGCTTATGAAGCCCAAAACTCCTCCCGGAAACAACATCCGCCCAGTGCTCATCGCACCAGGCGCCGGTGGTGGCATAGCGGGGATGCGCGCGCATATGTCCGGATTTGCCACACACATCACAAATGCCGCAATATCCTTCAGGAATTTCCAGAAACCCAACCGGATGCTTCTCTCGTTCTTCGCAATAACAAGCCGGGGAGCTCTCTGTTTGACCTTCGATCATGGTTCTTCTTTCCATCCTGATTGCTGAGACATAACGCCGGGTTCAGCTGAAAGAGATGGCTTACGATAGGGTCCTATTTTACATTACCGCAGCATAAATCCCTCGCCCCGCCCCATAATAGGATTCGTAGATATGTTGAAAGACGGTTTCAGTCTTCTGCTGAAAAAGCGTCTCAGAGTAGACATCAGGCAATCCCCGGTCCAGCACCTTTTCAATGGTCACCCGCACCTCTGCCCTTGACCTCTGCCTTTTTCGCCAGTCAAGAACCAGCTTTTCGTTTTTCAGCGTGTTGAGCAGGTCTCGGGCCGTCTTCTTCACCTGCTTTCTCTCCTTTTTCGTCAGTTCCGGATCCGGTTTGGTCAAAAGATCAAGGAGGGCCAGCTCCTCTTCGGAAAGCTGCTCCGAAATGGCACGCTTTTCTTCATCATTCAGTTCCTGGGCAAATCCCATCAGACGGCTGAAAAATTCTTCAATATTGACGCTTCCACTATTGTATTCATCAATCATGTCCTGGAACTTCTCCAGATAATCCAGCCTGGAGCGGTTCAGCCTTACCATCTGCCGCAGCTTTCTCGCGACTGACCCCTTCACCTTTTCAGCTTCGGTGCTTTTCCGCCCCTGCTCAAACCGCTTCTTCAACAACTCAAAATCGATCTGACTCAGGTCCACCAGATTATTCTTGTCATATCCATCGGGCCCGTCAGCAATTACATAGCTTTCCGTAGAGATGGACCGATCCAACAGTTTCTCGACACTGCCCATGATGCCCGTGATGTCAACGGGGGGCGAGAGGGAACGGATTTTTTTCGCCAGTACCCTAAAGAGGCTGCGCGTCCCGGCAAAGGCATTGGCTTCCGGATCAGGCATGACTGCCTTATAAAGACGTTCCACCAGGTCGGCCAGGTTGAGAAAACCTTTCTTGATATCGTCCGTCTTGACCAGGGCCTCCACCGCATCGTCGAGCAGACTGATTCGTTCCATAGGCTCGGCCTGCTCCGCGGCCACCACGTCGATCCCGTTGGCTCTACAGAATGCCGTGCACTCGCTCATGATCTTTTTCAGATCTTCCACCAGTTCGGATTTTTCCCGAATCGGCTTTTCACCTTCCCCAGCCTCTCCCCCGGTGCCGGACCCGTAGATGGCCAGGGCCTTCTCAAGGCTCTTAAATACCCCCACGTAATCCACAATGAGGCCATTCACCTTTTCTATAAAGACCCGGTTGGCCCGGGCAATGGCCTGCATCAGGGTATGGTTGCGCATCGGCTTGTCAAGATAGATGGTCGAGCAGGATGGAACGTCAAAACCGGTCATCCACATGGCACACACAAAGACCAGACGGAACGGATTATCCGGGTCTTTAAACTTAGTGTCCAGGTCTTCTTCCACCATCCGTTTCCGATGGGGGCGGATGTCAAGCCCTTTTTCCCTCATATCACGGATCTCATTCTGGGCCTGGGAAACCACCACGGCCATGTCGGTCTGGTCCATGAACTTCAACCTGGCCTTCAGTTCATCCTGCCGTTCGTCATAGGACGAGGCCACATCGTCCATGAGCTTTGACATGGCGCCTTTCCAGTACTTCCTGACCTTCTCATACATCCTCACGGCCGTGGCCTTGTCAATACAGACCACCATGGCTTTCCCCGAAAAGCCCCGGTTGGTAAAGTGCTTGACAATATCCTCTGCTACCGCCTCTAACCGGTCGTCCCGGGTGATCAGATGGTATTCCCGGGCAAACTCCCTTTCAAGCCGCTTCTCCTGTTCCTCGTCCAACTCGGCCTCTTCCAAGAGCCGCTCCATGTCCTCATTAAGATTCTCATTGGAAAGCTGAAGTTCCGGGATGCGGTTCTCATAGTATAAGGGGACCGTGGCCCCGTCATCGGCCGACTGCTTGAAATCGTAGATGCTCACGTAGTCCCCAAACACCTCCCTTGTCTTCTCTTCTCCGGCGATCAGGGGCGTACCGGTAAAGGCCAGGAACAAGGCATTGGGTAGGGCCGTCCGCATATTCATGGCCAGACGGTCGTACTGGCTCCGGTGGGCCTCATCGGTAATGACGATGATGTCTTCTCTCTCTGACAGCACAGGGTGGGCTTCACCTTTTTCCGTTCGGAATTTGTGGATCAGGGTGAACACATAGCGGTGATCTTCGGTCAGGAGTTGCCGTAGGTGGCGGCTGGATTCAGCCTGTGGCTTGGATTCGGTTATGACCCCGCTTGAGGCAAAGTTTTTGTAAATCTGGCCGTCCAGTTCTTTCCGGTCGGTAATGATCACAAAGCTCCAGTTCCCCGGCATCTTGCGAAGCACCTTCTGCGAAAAGAAGATCATCGAAACGCTCTTCCCGCTTCCCTGGGTGTGCCAGAAAACTCCGAGACGACCTTTTCGGGTCTTAATCTCCCCCATGGCTTCAAGGGCGTTGTTCACCCCTAAGTACTGGTGGTTCTTGGCCACAATTTTGATGAGACCACCCGGTACGTCCATAAATAGGGTGAAATTTTCCACCAGGTCCAGGAGCCGATCAGGGTGACAGGTGCCTCGAATCACGGTCTCCAGGCTGACGGATTCCGGTTCGGTTTCGCTCTTGATCCGTTTCCAGTCCCCAAAATGCTCCCACCCGGCACTGATGCTCCCTACCTTGCTCTGGCTACCGTTCGACAGGATGATGAGGCCGTTGTACCAGAAAAGATGGGGGATGGTGTCCTTGTAGTCGCTCAGATTCCCTGTGTAAGCCGTCTCAAGCCGCTGATGCACAGCCTTGAACTCCATGAGAACCAGCGGAAGGCCGTTGACAAACCCCACCAAATCCGGCCGCCGGGTGTACATCTCGCCGGTGACCCAGAGCTGAGAGCATACGAGAAAGTCGTTTTCTTCCGGTTGCTCCCAGTCGATGATCCGGACCACTTCGATCCGGTCATCGTCGCCTTCCGGGTCAGGAATCTCGACCCTTACGCCATTTTTGATAAGACCGTACACCTCCCGGTTGGCCGCCGCCAAACTCATGCGGGAGCGGTCCCGGAGAATTTCTTCGATGGCCAGGTCAATGGCCTGCTGGGGAGGTAAGGGGTTGAGCTTCTCTAAGGCGGGCTTAAGGCGGGATACCAGTACCACTTCAGATTTGCTCTCTCGCTCCAGGGGACTGCCGCCTGCTTGCTCAAACTCATGAAATACATCAAAGGTTTCCCAACCCAGACCTTTAAGCATTTCAATGGCTGGCTGCTCAACCAATGTGTCTTCGCTATAGTCTCCTGCCGATGGAGTATTCATACAACCTCCTCGGGAATATTGATTTTCAGATCGGATACGTCCAGCTCGCCGGAGATGAGCCTGGGGAGGAGGAGATCGCGGGTTTGGCGGAGGATGGTGTTTTTGAAAAGAAGGCCTGCAATCTGGCGGTACAATGGGTGAGCAATATTCCTAAAATCTTCAGCGGTATTCCTCGGTGGAACTGCAACAACCACGTCGTCAACAATTCCCTTGTTGATGTGCTGCTGAGCGCCTCCGCTTGCACGGTTAATGATGCCCGATATTTTCTCAATAATCGTAAGATGGAGCCATTCAATGAGGTTATCGTCCTCACTAATGACCCCGACCACAGACTGATTCGCAGAAGCTTGAATTTCGAGAAAACTTACCTGACCCAATGTAGCACCAGTAATCGCAATCAACGTAGTTCCTGGCGGCATTAGCTTGGCGGCAGATTTTTTCAGCGCAAGCTCAGTGATTAGCTCGCTTGGCTCAGTCACGCGAAGGTCATTCACCTTACCAGAATTAATCCACGGAACCGTTCCATTGCGCCAGAATTCGAGGTTGTTGCGAGACGGAGTTCCACCAAGAACAATCCAAAAGGCATCGCCAAGCCTCTTCACCTCCCACCCCTCTGGAATCTTCCCCAGCGTTGAATCCACCATCCGCACCTTCTCGTGTCCGGGAAAGCGGAACTTCACAAACCACTCCCGGTAAAGGGCCTGGGCCATCTCCTCCAGGATCTTGATCCGCCGCAGGTTGTTCTTGATCAGGTCGTCATAGGCGGAGAGGATGGACGCGATTTTGCGTTGGGTTTGCAAGGGAGGGATATTAACTTCTACGT
>JAERTK010000135.1 GCA_016844935.1 Desulfobacteraceae bacterium
GTGTAGGAAAGGGTGGCGGAATCATAGATTGGGTCCTCGGCCGCCAGCCACGGGACGAGTTTAAGGTTCTTGGGTTCCCGAATGTAAAGGGGCTGAAGCAATTGGTTCAGTACCCGGTTGGACCACACATCCGTGGCAGCCCAGACATTGAGGGTCCTGG
Source organism: Desulfobacteraceae bacterium (assembly GCA_016844935.1). GTDB lineage: Bacteria > Desulfobacterota > DSM-4660 > Desulfatiglandales > Desulfatiglandaceae > NaphS2. Next base: position 161 of record JAERTK010000135.1, read on the forward strand.
GTTCCTGGGGAAGTCCGATTTTGATGATGTTCTCCCCGCGGGCCACGTCTAAGGAAAACCCTGCGGGAAGAAAAAAAACAAGCAGCAGAAAAACATAACGGTTCCAGGCGTGCGCCATGGGGCGTGACTTCATGGGAAAGATTTTCATGGGCTTCATGGTTTTCTCCGTTGATCGCATGGGGTTTTTGTGAGATCGAACGTGTTGGTCTTCCGAGGCGAGGTACACGCTAGCTCACTAGGGGGAGAATAATCCCTTCCAAACCGGCTTGTCAAGAATTGCGGGCCACGTTTTCCATACCTTTTATGGTCTATAAACCGGTTTGAAGGGTTGACTTCAGTGAAAAACAACTTATCATGCGGAAATCATAAAGGTTACGCATTTTTTGTTGCGGAGCTGTTTCGTACTAAAGGAAAGATCCATTTGTTCAAGTGGCGCCTGTAGTTTGGAACAATGTGAAATTTTTGAAAGGAGGGTGTCATTATGGCGAATGGAATTGTAAAGTGGTTCAACAGCAGTAAAGGTTATGGATTCATTGAGCAGGAAGGTGGTGCGGATGTATTTGTACATCACACGGGAATCAATGGTTCAGGTTTCACAAATCTTGACGAAGGCGATTCGGTTACCTTTGAGATTGAACAGGGGCAGAAGGGTCCCGCTGCTGTCAATGTAACGGTTGTGTAGTAAAAAAATTCATTAGCGATTTATAAAGGGCATGCTCTGCTGAAACATATGGGTGTGCCTTTTTTTATTGCCCTTTTCCTGCACCCCTGTGATAGCCTGTTTTTTTAATGACACGCCCAAAGAGCACGGAGATCCATTTCAAATGGATAGATCCCGAGTAACCATAGTTCCCATCGATCCCAGGAAGATGATGGTGATTATTTGTCTCATGGTGGCCATAGAGACCCCCTTACGATTGATATCCTGGCATGTGGGCTCTTCACAGCTGTTTTTTCTGGGGATGGGGCGGCTGATTGAAGCGGCACTGATTGTGGGGATCGCTCTTGCGGGAAAAAACGGCCTTTCAGTCTTGGGACTTTCAGCGGGGACTGCGCTTTCGGGGTTCCAAAGAGGCCTTTTATGGTCGGCAGGCATGGGCGGCGCCGTCCTTCTGGTTTATATTTCCCTTCGGGCCATGGGGGTTGATGCGTTACGGTTTATCAAGACCCCCCTGCCTTTGAGTGCGGGTGATCTGATTCTATTCTTTTTCGTTGGCGGCGCTATGGCCCCTGTGACCGAAGAGCTGTTTTTCAGGGGAGTTGTTTATGGTTTTTTGAGGCGGTGGGGAGCAGCATTGGCGATTATGGTCAGTTCACTGGTGTTTGTTCTGGCCCACATGGATTTTACGGGGTTTCCGGTTATCCAGGTTACAGGGGGGATTCTTTTTGCCGTTGCCTACGAGATGGAAAAAAACCTCATGGTCCCCATTACCCTTCACATGGCGGGAAACCTGGCGATTTTCTCCCTTTCCTTTTTTTAAGGGCTAATTTCCGATGGTCCCGATAAAGCAGCCTTTGTCCTCATCATTTTTCTCCACGGTGATCTGGACCGTATGGGTACCCGTCAGACCACCATTATCGGTGACTTTCAGTTGAAAGATGAGTGTTTTATTTTCGTTGTCGACACTGGGTGCTGAAAAACTGGGAGTGACGGAGGTGGCGTCATTGAACGTTACCGAATCCCCTTCAGTCTGGGTCCATTTATACAGGGGGATGCCATAGTCCGGATCGGAAGAGCTGGAACCGTTCAAGGTGACGGTGTTACCCGATTTTACGGTTTGATCGTCTCCCGCTTTGGCGGTCGGGCCGACGTTTGTTTTGTTACGGCCGGTATGTCGCGCGTCATGGTGAAAAGTGGGCCACAAACCGGAAGCGAGGCGCTCGGAAGCGGTTTCAACGGCATAGAGGATCCCCGCTTCCGTGCCGACGTAGATATCCCCGCCAAACCCCATGGCGGGCGAGGCGGAGACCGTCCCTCCCGCCTGGAAAGTCCATTTTTCGGTACCGCTGCTGTTGAGGGCATGGAGTTTCTGATCATCGGACCCGAAATAAATGATGCCATCAGATGCCACGAGGGGTGTGGATCGAATCGCGCCGCCATCCCCTGAAAAAACCCAAACCTGACTTCCGTCACTGTTTTTGAAAGCGTACAGTTTTCCATCGCCAGATCCAACCAAAATGCTCCCATCCTCGCGAATAGTGGGTGACGACAGTACGATACCACCGGTTTCAGAAGATGCCCATTTAAGGGTTCCATCTGATTTAACAGCATACACCTTAAGATCATCTGAACCAAAATAGAGGGTGCCGTCAGCATCGATGGCCGGGGAAGAATTGATGGGGCCAATGGTGTTATTGTTGGAAAACGCCCACTTCAATTTTCCGGTGGATTCAATGGCATACAGTGTTCCACCTTGAGACCCCACATAAATGGTGCCGTCCGAGGCCACAGCCGGGGAAGTGGTGATGGGGCCGTCTGCGGAGAAAGGCCAATCGTTCAGTTCGCTCGTGCCGTCAGATTTGACGGCATAAAGGTTACCATCGCTGCTTCCCACATAAATAGTCCCGGTGGCGCTGATGGCGGGGGAGGAGAGTATGACGTTTCCGGCGCCCAAGAACACCCATTTCTGCGTGCCGTCCGGGTTGACGGCATAAAGATTATTGTCATCCGAACCGAAATAAATGGTGCCGTCAGACCCAATGGCCGGGGAAGAATTCACTTCGCCCTGGGTTGGAAAATTCCACTTCAGGGTTCCAGCGGAATTGACGGCATAAAGATTGCCATCACTGTTTCCCACATAAATGGTGCCGTCATGTCCAATGGCCGGGGAAGAATGGATGCTCTCACCCAGGGCTATATCCCATCTTTTGTCAGCTTCGGCAGCTGGAAGAGAAGCGGGAAAAAGCATTGGCAGAATCAACAACGCCAGGAAGAAATAACGATTCGTCTTTTTGATCCGTTTAAAACCCATTTGTACCCCCGCCGGAAATTCATCCTGATGATGATTCTTCTGTTACATGTGAATGAACCCTATGTCAAGGCGGTTATTCCCGGTTAAGGGAGGGGATTTCAGATGTTATCCTTTTGATCCGTTCCTGGTGGATCAAGGGATGATGAGTTGTTGCAGGTTGGAAAAATCAGTACCATACCGTCTCAATACCTGATATAGAACTCAATACGCATAGCGGAATCGCAAGAAGGAGCTTTCATTTGGATAAGATCATTTACCTCAGCATATCTTTGGTCATTTCCGTATTCATGTACCTGGCGTTCGTACTGGTTTTGAAAACGGAGAAGGGAAGGGGTTTTCTGGGACGACACTGGGTTTTTCACCCCAATGCCATTTGCCTCTGGCGGGTAATCATTGGTATTTCGGGCATGCTGTTGTATTTCCTGGCAGGGCAACATGCGCTGGGGATTCTTCTGTTCACCATCTCGGCAGTCCTGGATGGTGTTGACGGACTGGTTGCCCGCCAGTGCAACCTGACCACATCTTTTGGTGAGGAAATTGATCCCTTATGCGACAAAATGACCTATCTGCCCCCCATTTTGTTTTTTGCCTACCAGGGTTTTCTGGATGTAACGGCCGCATGGGTTCTGGTGGGCATCGAAGTGTGCGGACAGTTTGTGGTGAGGTATATCATCAAGCGGTTTACCTTGTTTTCGGTTGCGGCAAACAATTTCGGTAAAATCAAGGCGGTTTTATGTTTTTCCCTGATTATTTACTGTTCCTTTCTGGGGGATGCGCTGCCCATACCCGATTTTTCGAGGCAAATGCTGGATCTATGCATTATTCTCTCAGTTTCATCCATAGTTTTCAAAATGATCCCAAACCGCTTTTACGCGGATATTTTATCCCTCTTAAATCTTTTCTGTGGCATCATGGGTATCGTTCTGGTGTTTCAGGGACGCTATGCCTACGCCACCATGGCGATTCTCGCCGGACAAATTTTTGATCTCTTTGACGGTCGCATGGCTGAGAAACACGGGGGTACCCGGTTCGGACCCTGGTTTGACGATATTGCCGATCTGGTCAGTTTTGGCGTATGCCCGGGCTTGTTGATCATTTTCAAGGGGGAGATGACACTTCCTTTTATTGTTCTGGGGAGCCTCTATTCTCTGGCCATCGGGTTTCGTCTGTGGCGATTCCTCATGCATGACAAGAATAACCAGGATCTTCCCCCCGGGGTTTTTAACGGACTGCCCAGCCCGGCTGGGGCCATGGCGGCACTGGGCGCCTGCCTGTTCTGCACCCACCCATGGGCTGTCATGCTCATGGTCTGTATCACCGCTTTTTTGTTGATAAGCCATGTCCGGTTTGTTCATTTTGGAAGGGTTATACTGATCCGTTTGCCGAGAACCCTGATTGTCATGCTCGGTTTTGTTGTTGTATTCATCATCGCCTACCTCATAAAGGCCCGGGATTCGCAAATGCTGGGCGCCTTGCTTATCATCTGTTTTTTGACCTACGTGATTGCCAGCAGCCATTTTTTACTGGGGAAGAACCGCATTAGAGCCTGAATCCTCTGTCACCGGGGTTTTTCGTATGAACTACATCTTTTTTTTCATGGTATTGGCGGCAGTTTGTTCAGCGGGCTGGCGGCAGATATTTTGGACACCGGAGGCAGGGGGTGTCCCCCCCATGGAAATGCTTTCCCGGTCCATGGTAGATTCTGCTACGGGTTCGATAGAGCTGGCCCTGGGGCTGGTGGGGGTGATGACCCTTTTTCTGGGGCTCATGAAGGTTGCTGAGTCGGGGGGGCTTCTCACCATTGTGGCACGCCTTATCCGCCCGTTAATGGTGCGCCTTTTCCCTTCCGTTCCCCCGGATCACCCGGCCATGGGGAGCATGATCCTGAACATGTCCGCAAACGCCCTGGGGCTGGGGAACGCCGCCACCCCATTCGGTATCCGCGCCATGCAGGAACTGGACAGACTCAACCCGGTTAAAGGGACTGCAACGGATGCAATGGTCCTGTTTCTGGCCATCAATACCTCCAATGTGACCCTCCTGCCAACGGGCGTCATCGCCATTCGGGCCGCGGCGGGATCCCACGACCCGGCGGGGATTCTGCCCACCACCCTTTTTGCGACGCTCTTTTCGACCATCATCGCTATTTTTGCCGCCAAGTTTTATGGGAAACTGCCCTTTTTTAAGGGGACCCGTCAGGTTAATAAAGAAGATTCAAAGGATATGGGAGAGGATGAAATGGCGGACTCCCTGCCCCAAGAAACCCCGGAAGGGTATCCCCTGTGGGTGAGTGGTGTTGCCATGACAATTCTCATATCGCTTATTCCTGTCACGATCCTTTTCGGCCGCGCCATTTCACCGTGGATCATCCCCGGTTTGATGCTGGGGTTCCTTGCTTTCGGCGTTTTCCGGAGAGTGCCCATCTATGAGGTTTTTGTGGAAGGGGCCAAGGAGGGGTTTCAGGTGGCCATCCGCATCATCCCCTACCTGGTGGCCATCCTGGTGGCTGTGGGGATGCTGCGTGCCAGCGGTGCCATGGACCAGATGGTCAATTTCCTGGGAGCATGGACCGACAAGGTGGGGATGCCGGCGGATGCGCTGCCCATGGCCATTTTACGCCCCCTGTCGGGATCTGGCGCCTATGGGGTGATGGCGTCCATCATCAATGATCCCGGAATCGGTCCTGACAGCTACACCGGTTATCTGGTCTCAACGCTGCAGGGTTCCACCGAGACCACTTTCTATGTGCTGGCCGTTTATTTCGGAGCGGTACAGGTTAAACGGATCCGCCATGCCCTGGCGGCAGCTTTGACTGCGGACGTGGCAGGTATTATGGCTGCCATGGCGGTTTGTTCCTTTCTTTACGGCGGATGATATTGTATGGGAAGGGTGCAGTTGTCAGTTATCAGTTATCAGCAAAGGAGAGCAATATGAGTAACGACCCTAATCAGATTAATGTGGAATTCCCCAAGGAAATGGTAGGCGGTGATTATGCCAACAATATGGCGGTGACCCATACGGCTGAGGAGTTTATCATGGATTACATCATGATCGCGCCCCCTGCGGGGGTGGTCAAATCACGCATCGTGGTGAGTCCCGGACACATGAAGCGGATCATTCATGCGCTGCAAGAGAATCTTGAAAAATACGAGCAGAAGTTCGGCCCCATCCAGATGGTCGAGGAACCGGGGGGAGAAGTGACCATCCAGTGAGCCTAGAGGAACGATCTAGTGAAACGAAAGGAGGTATGCTCTCAAATTAATCTTTTTGTTTTTAATGCCAAGCTTCCGCCGCAGGTTAAAACGATGGGTCAAAATTGTATTTTTAGATACGGAGAGTTTGGCGGCAATCTCTATGTTGCTCTTGCCTTCCTTGACCAGGGTGGCCACCCGGAGTTCCATGGGTGTCAGATCCAGCACCCTTGACCCGATATCCCGGACAAACGGTGAGATAACCTGTTCCAGATTGGTTTCGATCACGTGTAAATGGTTGGTCTGGACAGCGTCCAGAGGGGTGCCTTTAAGTTTTTCAATATAGGGGTTGACCAGGGTGCTGATGTTGCTGATCACCGAGGACTCGAAATGGGTCCGGTCCTCCTCGCGCCGTCTGAGCAGTATGCTGAACGCGGTGTTGGCTTCTTCCAGGCTCCGCGTTCTGGCTTTCAGTTCCTTTTCTCTCTTCTTTAGGTTTGCGATGTTCTTTTTCTCCGGCGAAACATCCCGGGAATATACGGCCAGCTGCACCACCTTTCCTTTTGCGTTCAGCACAGGATACATGGTGTTCTGCAAAACAAGCCTGCCAAGGCGATCCTCGAACCGGCTTGGTTTACCCGTTTTGATGACCTGGGCAACCTTGCCTTTTCTCTTTTTGGCAATCTCGGGGGGCAGGTAATCATATACACATTTACCCAGGAGTTCATCAAGGGGAGCCTTAAGCCTTTTGGTGGTCACCTTGTTCGCGGTAATAATCTTCCCCTTGGGGTCCAGCAGCTGGGCCGCATCCGAAGATGCATTGATGAGTGCGCTCATCTGATCGTAGGCCTTTTCCAGTTCGGCCGTGCGTACTTTCACGACCTTTTCAAGTTTGTCATGGGCCTCCACCAGTGATTTCTCCAGTTCGAAATTATGGAGAGCGATTTTTATGGCAGAACTGACCTGCGCGTCATTGAACGGTTTAAGAAGGTACCCGAAGGACCGAGCCGATTTGGCCCTTTCAATGTATTCCTCCTCCGAGTAACCCGTCAGGAATATCACCGGGATGTCCAATTTCGTTCTGATTTCTTTTGCCGCCTTGATGCCGTCAATTTTCCCGGGCATGACAATGTCCATCAGAACAAGATCCGGACGGGTTTTCTTGGCCATTTTAATGGCCTCCTCTCCGGATTCCGCCGTACTCCCAATCTCATACCCAGAAGTTCTCAAGGCTTCGATTAATTCTGTAACGGTAATCACATCATCGTCAACTATCATGATTTTGGGCATCGCTAAACCTCATCTGATTTCTGTAAGGGTTTGAAAAAGGGAGACCGTATATGAATCCACAATTTCAGAATAGTCTCAAATTGTCAAGGGAAACCATGGTGATAAACGGATTATTTTTTCGCGTAGCTGTGAAGCCCCGACAGATAGTTGACACCGAAATAAGTGAAGAGGACGCAGGCAAATCCCACAATGGAAAGTATGGCAATCTTTTTCCCCGTCCAGCCCTTTACCAGCCTTGTATGGATAACGGAGGCATACACCAGCCAGGTGATCAGCGACCAGGTCTCTTTTGGGTCCCAGCTCCAGTAACTTCCCCACGCTGAATGCGCCCAGACGGATCCGGTTATAATACCCAGGGTCAACATGAGAAAACCGATAACGATCATCTGGTAGTTGAGATCGTCCAGGATTGAGGACGAAGGGATAAGTCTCAGAAAACGATTGTCTTTTTCTTCCGTATCCAGACGTTTCAACAGGTACATGATGCTGACGCCGAACGACAGGGCGAATGCAGCATAACCGAAAAAACAGGTGATGACATGACTGATCAACCAGTTGCTTTTCAGCGCCGGAATCAGGGGCTGAATCTGACTGCTGATATTGGGGGAAAACGAGGCATAGGCCATGGCCAGAAACGCCAGCGGGGTTACAAAGGTCCCGATGGTTCGGTTCTTGGTGCGCCATTCCAAAATGAGGTAGAGAAGCATTAACGTCCAGGAAAAAAAGATCAGAGATTCGTAGAGATTGGAAAGGGGCGCATGGCCGATGCCCATTTCGTAGGATTCCACCCATCGCAGAATAATGGCCAGGGTCTGGGCCAAAAATCCCAGAAGGGAGAGATATGTCCCCAGGCGGGAAAGAGCGGCACGATTCATGACCATGCCGGCCAGATAACCCATGAACGCCAGGAAATATACAAAAGTGGTGTAGCTGAGAATGAGAGAGTTATCCATGCGATTTAGCCCTTTTTATGGAATTCATTTTGAAGATTTGTCATGAGGTTCAGGCGTTCTTTCTGCAACCCAACCGGGTTTTTGTTGGTGGTTCCAGCCACTTCGATCTTGACTTTTTCACCCTTTGTAATGACACGTACCCACATCCTTTTATGCGACAGAAAAAAAGTCACGAACAAGCCTGACACCATGAGAAAACATCCTGCCCATACAATGGGAACGCCCGGGTCCCTGTTTGCCTGAAGTCCTGTGTAATAGAGGGTTTTGAGGTCAGTAAGGGAAAACCGGTAGGGTGAGAAAGCGGCCGGATTGAATTTCGGAGAAGCCAGCATGGGGGGGGGTAGTTTTTTCTGAACCGCCTCATGGTTCTTGAACACCCAGAATTCGCGTGGGGCGCCCTTTTTGGGTTGAACAGAAACGAGTACCGCAGGGCCCAGACCCATGATATTGTTTCTCAAGTCTACCACCTTGAAGGTTCCCTCGCCTCCCGGCAACGGATAGTTTACGTCACCTTTTACCCTCATTTCAGACGAAGCGGGCGCCTTGGATTTCCGTTGAATGCTCAGAGCCGCTTCTTTACCGGGAACGGAACCGTAGCTGGCCTGATAAAACGTGATGCCGCCGAACTCAACAGGATGATTCACCAGAAGATCGTTCTTTCGGACATCCTTTCCATCAACCATGAAGGTGAGAACGGATTTGAATTCCTTGGGAGCGCCGGTCTTGTAGAAATCAACTGAGAACTTGTCGCAACGGACCTCAAAACCGAGCTTCAGGGGCTTCATGGTTTTTCGAATGATGACCCGGTCGGTTTTTTCCCCTTCCAGGATGTTAACATAGGCCTCAAAACCGAAAAATGATCCCACCAGGCCTCCCACAAGGATCAACAGCACACTCAGATGAACCACATAGACGCCGAAATAGGAGAAGTTGCCCTTTTCCCCATAAAAAAAATGGTTGGCGCCGTTGGTTTTTTTCCGCACGTTCCGGTAGCCCGATGTCAGTATTTTTTCCACCCGCTTTGATGCCTTCTCTCCATCCAAATCAACTTCAAGGCAATCTTCCGGTGTGTTATTTTCAAAAGGCTTGTTGCGATCCGGCGCGGGTTGGGCACTGAATCGTTTCCACGTGGATGGAAACCGGTTTATGGAGCAGACAATCAGGTTGAGGGCCAAAAATGCAATGAGGAGCCTGAACCAGGGGGCGTTGTACATATCAAAAAGCTGCAACGTTGAAAGAAAACGAAACATGGCCGGGCTGAGCGATTCTGCAAATTCAACGGCGCCCCCTCCCTGGGGGATAACGGTTCCCAGTATGGAAACGATGGCCAGCAAAATCAATAGAACAATGGTTAGTTTAACGGAACTCAAGAATTCCCAGATAGCATTGGGTTCATTTTTCATAGGCAGTTGATTATAGGGGAAAACCAGCGGTTCGGCTGTGGTTTGTTTTTAGAATTTTCCCTCTCCTCCGGAAGTTGAACGCTTTATGACCCTCTCTCCCGAAAAGGGCCAATGGCGTGGTCTTTGAAATTCTTATAGCATGGATTTTCAAAAAATTCAATTTGCTTGAAAGGCCTAAAAGGTTTGACCATTGCTGTTTCATCATGTAGAAAGCGTACTGGGATATTTGTTGGAATGCGTTTGTGATTTTAGGAGAAAATTATGCTGGACCTTAAATTTGTCAGATCGAATCTGTCTGATATCAAAACAATGATCAATAACCGCGGATACGATCTGGATCTTTCAGGATTTGAGCAGTTGGACAATGAGAGAAGAGAGCGGCTTTCCGTTCTGGAAACGCTTCGCCACCGCAGAAACAAGGTGAGCGATGATATCGCCGTCATGAAGAAAAAAGGCGAAAATGCGTCGGGTGTTATTTCGGAAATGAAAGCGGTTGCCGCCGAGATCAAAGAAAAAGAGAAGGAGCTCCCACGGTTCGTGGAAGAACTGGAACAGCTCCTGCAACTGATTCCCAATATCCCCGATAAAACCGTTCCGGTGGGCAAAGATGAAAAGGACAACCCGGTCATAAGGATCTGGGGCGACACACCAGACTTTTCATTTGAGCCCCTTCCTCACTGGGAGATCGGCGAAACGTTGGGCATTCTGGATTTTGCATGTGCTGCCAAGCTCTCGGGAGCCAGATTTGCCCTTTATCGGGGAGCGGGCGCTGCCATGGAACGTGCCCTGATCAATTTCATGATCCACATTCATACAGAAGAACATGGTTATACGGAGATCCTCCCCCCTTTCCTGGTCAATGCGGCCTCCATGTTCGGCACCGGTCAGTTGCCCAAATTTGAAGAAGACCTCTTCAAGGTGAAGGGTAGAGACCTCTATCTGATTCCCACAGCAGAGGTCCCCGTCACCAATATGCACCGTGACGAAATTCTTTCAGAGACGGATCTTCCAGCCACCTATGTTGCCTATACCCCATGCTTCAGGTCGGAAGCCGGGTCCCATGGCAAAGATACCCGTGGCCTTATCCGGCAGCATCAGTTCAATAAAGTGGAATTGGTAAAGTTTGTAAAACCGGAGGATTCCTATGACGAATTGGAAAAGCTGACCCATAATGCGGAAGAGATATTAAAGCGCCTTGAACTGCCCTACCGGGTGGTGAACCTCTGTACGGGCGATATCGGTTTTTCCGCGGCAAAGACCTATGACCTGGAGGTATGGCTTCCCGGGCAGGGGTTATACCGGGAAATATCCTCATGCAGTAATTTCGTTGATTTTCAGGCGAGAAGGGCTGGCATCCGTTTCAAAAGAAAAGGGAAATCCGGGACCAAATTGGTGCATACGTTAAATGGATCCGGTCTTGCGGTGGGAAGGACCCTGGTGGCAATTCTGGAAAATTACCAACGTGAAGACGGCAGCGTGGAAATTCCCGAGGCGTTGCGGCATTACATGGGTGGCATTGAATCCATCCCAAGGGATTCGGATGTCTGATCATTTCCCCTACAGTTCCGGCTGGCGCGACCGCAACCCCGATAGCCGCCGGAAACGCCCTAAAAAATCTCTTGCCGGGCGGGTAACCTTGCTGGCTTTATGCCTGTGTTTCCTGGTTACCGCTTATCTCCTGTTTTATCCGATCCCGTGGTATGGCGGTGATACGGATGGTAATGGCGACGCTCTGTCCGCCATTACCCAGCCCATAAATTCGAAAAATCCCCCTTCGGGAAGACTGTTGGTTCATGGCGTTCGGGATTTAAACCTGGATCCGGCCCACATTGAAAATCGTTTCACCCTTCAAAAAGAAGGGATCCCCCTGACCGTGGAATCATCGGTCGATACGAATTTTCAGTCCTACATCCAGAGACTGCTCGAAACATCCAACACGGTAAGGGCCGCGGTGGTGGTCATGCAGCCAGATGATGGACGAATCCTTGCCATGGTCAGTTACGACAGTGAAGAAAAAGGGGGAAGCCTCTGTCTTAAGGCGGATTACCCCGCGGCCAGCCTCTTCAAAATTATTTCGGCGGCGGCAGCCATGGATTCGGCCGGTTTTTCACCGGAAAAAAAGGTTACCTTTGTGGGGAGGAAGCACACCCTTTACAAGAATCAGTTGAGAGACAAAAGGAGCAAGTACGAGGCCAGCATCTCCTTTAAGAGAGCCTTCGCATCCTCCATTAATCCGGTATTTGGAAAACTGGGCATCCATAATCTGGGCTACGAGGCAATGACGAAATCCGCTGAAAAATTCTTTTTTGACCGTTCCATCCCTTTTGATTTTCCCGTTGGCAAGAGTGAGATTTTTGTCCCAAAAGATGAATTTGGATTGGCGGAGTTGGCCAGCGGATTTAACAAAGGGACGACCATTTCGCCACTGCACGCGGCACTCCTGGCGTCAGCGGTGGTCAATGACGGGGTGATGATGAAACCCTGGGTTGTCAAACGGGTGGTTGACGGGGCGGGCCGGGTGCTTTATGAAAACCAGGAGGCAAGGATGGGGGTGTCGGTCAGCCCCGAAACCGCAAAATCCCTGCGGGTTCTCATGAAAGATACGGTAACCCACGGGACATGTCGAAAAACTTTTTATCGGGAGCGGCGCAGAAAGGCCTATGAAAATGTGGAGCTGGGCGCAAAAACAGGCACCATTAATGATCGGAATGACGAATTTAAGTATGATTGGTTAACGGCTTATGCTGTCCCCCCCAATGGCCGAAAAGGTATCTGCATCGCCGTGTTGGGGGTTCATGGAAAGATGTTGGGGGTGCGGGCCAATCGGCTCGGCCGCAGCATCATTCGATATTACCTCTCTTCCTGATCAACCCATGCAGGCCTTTACAAATCCGAAAAACAGCGGCGCAGGGGATTCCATACGTGACTTCAGTTCCGGGTGGGCCTGTGTGGCACAAAAGAATCTCAAATCCGGCAATTCAACAAACTCCACCAGCTTGCCGTTGGGGCTCATGCCCGAAAACACCATCCCTTTTTCCTGCAACGCTTCATGATATTCAGGGTTTACCTCATAGCGGTGCCGGTGACGCTCCGACACTTCCCCGGCGCCATAGAGAGAATGTATCACCGATCCCTCCGAGAGCAGGGCAGGGTAGGCACCCAGACGCATGGTCCCCCCCTTTTCGGTCACTGTCAGCTGTTCAGGCAGGATGTCGATGACGGGGTGGGGGGTTTTGGCGTTCATTTCCGTGGAATTCGCCCCGTCCAGACCGCAGACATGTCTTGCAAATTCAATAACTGCCAATTGGAGGCCCAGGCAAAGTCCCAGAAAGGGGATGTTCTTCTCTCTTGCCAGACGAATGACCTCGATTTTCCCTTCGGTGCCCCGCGATCCAAACCCGCCGGGGACCACCAGACCGTCGATTTTGTCCAAACTTGACGCATCTTTGAGCTCGGTGGTCTCAACCCATTTGAGGTTGATTTTGCATCGCAGGTGAGCCGAACAGTGATTGAAAGATTCAATGATGGAGGCATATGAATCTTCCAGTTTGGTGTATTTTCCGCACATGGCGACGGTAATTTCCTTGTCCGGCTTCCGGATGTTTTCCACCAGCTTTTTCCATCTTCTGAGATCCGGGGGACTGTAAATATTCAGTTTTTTGTGAATGTTTTCCGGTAAACCCTCACGTTCGAAAATAATGGGGATCTCATAGATGTCATCCACATCCAGACCGGTGATGACCGCCTCAGGCTTCACATCGCAGAAATTGCTTATCTTGGTCTTGATTTCCTTTGTCAGAAATTCGGGGGAGCGCCCAATGATGATGTCCGGGAAAATGCCCCGTTGTTGCAGAAGATTAACGCTTTGCTGGGTGGGTTTGGATTTTTGTTCATTGACGCCGGCTGGAATCGGTACGTAGGTGAGGTGGACAAATATAATATTGTTCCTTCCCACATCTTTTTTCATCTGGCGCATGGCTTCCAGAAAAAGCTCGTTTTCGATGTCCCCGACGGTTCCACCGATTTCCACAATGACCATATCCGGGGATTCTTCTGCCACAACCTGAGCGATGTGATCTTTGATCAGATCGGTTACATGGGGGATATATTGAACGGTTTTGCCCAGGTAATCGCCGCGCCTTTCCTTTTTCCTGACCATATTGAAGACCTTGCCCATGGTCAAATTCCAATTGGATTTGCAACGAACGCCGAGAAAACGCTCATAGTGTCCGAAATCCATGTCCACTTCCGCTCCGTCGTCAAGCACGAAAACCTCGCCGTGTTCAAAGGGATTCATGGTGCCGGGGTCGACATTAAGATAACCGTCACATTTAATGGGAACAATTTTAAGCTTGGTGGACAACAGGTGGCCCATTGAAGCAGCAGCGATACCTTTGCCTAATCCCGAGAGTACGCCTCCCGTCACGATGATGTATTTAGTGGGCATTTCTGATTTGATCCTTTCTTATTGTGTAAGCATCACAACAGTCCCGAACCGTCCGGTGACGCCCTCTCCCCTGTAGGAGAAAAAACGATCCGTGTGGCATCGGGTACAAATCCCGGAAAGGGTAATGTTATCCGGGTTGAGCCCTTCCGTGACCAGTTGATGGGTGCTCAAGCGCCAGAGGTCAAAATGGTTTTCTGTAACCATGAAATCCTCGAAAACAGGTGGGAATATGTCTCGGTGTGTTGTAAACTCCGCACAACAGGGCCCGAGAGACGGCCCTATGGCGGCCATAAGATGTTCCGAACTGCAATCAAAATGATGCGTCATCATGTGAACAACCCGGCCCAGTATGTTCCGGACGTTTCCCCGCCAACCACAATGGACGTTGGCAACCACATTTTCCTGTGGGTCAAAAAGGATCACTGCCTGACAATCGGCCTGTTTTATCATCAAGCCCGCACCGGGGAGGTTCGTTATCATGGCATCCGCCTGCAATGAATTTTTAAACGATTCAGTTGCATGGGAATCCAGGACCAGAATTTTTGTCCCGTGGGTTTGATGCGTGGAAAAGATTCGGCGGGCGCCCATGGTATTTTTGATGATTATCAGGTTTTCCGTAACGTTTTCCCTACGATCCCCCACCTCGTCACTGGTATTCAGGGAGGCATATGGAAAATCACTGGTGCCACCGTGCCGTGTGAATGTTCCGTGCCTCAGTTGGTGATACCGGGAAAGATTTTGGTATTGAAGGTATGGAGCGTGGGCTTGGGTCTCTGACAGATGAACGGAATCCGGCATGAGTGTTCCGATTTTAAAGTCCTTGGCCGCGCATCCTTTTTTGAAACCTGAACAACATGGTCCCACCACCCGGGGAAACCATATAGATTCGCTCGACGACACAGACTTTCTTACTTACCGCTGCTTCCTTCCGGATCTGACGGGGTTTATAAGTGCCTGTTACGTGAGGTCCATATCAACCCCAAAGTGTTGAAAACGCATCTTGAATCAGGGCTCTCCAGAAGGACTTTCAACCCCGCATAAGCGGATTTCGGGTGAAGGGGCACCGCTAACTCCCCGTCTAGCGCGACCAAGGGCCTTGACTGAGTAGGACTTGACTTTAAAGAATGTCGACTCTTTCTTTCAATTCCTTTCCGACTTTGAAAAAAGGAAGTTTTTTTCGGCCCACATTGATAATTTCCCCTGTCTTGGGGTTGCGGCCTTTATAACCGTCATAATTTTTTACTTTAAAACTGCCCAGTCCCCGGATCTCAACCCTCTCTCCACCAACAAGGGCCTTTTCCATCTCTCCAAAGACCGTGCTAACGACTTCTTCAGCCTTCCGCAGGGGCAAATCTTTTTCTTTGGCTAAGGCTTCAATCAATTCTGACTTGTTCATTGCTCCTCCTGGGTTACATCTGAAAAACACCCCAAACGGGCCACCCGCCCCATAACAAAAGAGACTTTGCGGGTTCCGGGCATCATTCGGGCCACGAAATAATTTTCTGAAACCGAAACACAAAGAACCACCTCGGTCCGTTGTTACAACCGAATGGAAAAATAGAGGATCATGCTTTGTAAGTCAAGGGAAAATCGATAAAAACATCATCAATCCTGAAACTTCCATGCTTGTCGTGTGGGGGATGGAGCGGGCCGTTTACTTTTCCTCCCCATTGAGATATAAATTCGAACCTTTAATCTGGATAAAAAATGACCGGAAGGGAAATCAGATGCGCCATGCAAATGTTATAGCAATCGACGGACCCGCAGGGTCCGGCAAAAGTACGGTGAGCCGCAGGCTTGCCGGCAGGATCGGATATGCATATCTTGACACCGGGGCCATGTACCGTGCGGTAGCCCTTGCGGCAAAGCGGAGGGAGATCCCCTTTAATAACGGCCGTAAACTGGCTCAATTGTGCGGTGATCTGAATTTGCGCTTTGAGTCGGAACACAACCCTCCCCGATTGCTTATGGAAAATGAGGATATATCTGAAAAGATTAGAAACCCTGAAATTGACATGCTTTCGTCAAACGTTTCCGCTGTCAAAGAAGTGCGAGAGGCCATGTGCGACCTTCAAAGGAAGATGACCCTGGATCTTAAAACGGGCCTGGTTGCTGAAGGCAGGGATATGGGCACGGTGGTTTTCCCCAATGCAAGATTTAAATTTCTGCTGACAGCTTCCCTTGAGGAAAGGGCTTCAAGACGGCATAAGGAGTTGCTGGCCCGTGGAAAAACAATGGAAGAATCCACTGTTATGAATCGCATGAAAGATCGGGACCATCAGGATGAGAACCGAACTCTGGCGCCTTTGAAACCCGCCCGTGACGCCCTTATTCTTGATTCTACGGGAATGGGAATTGATGATGTGGTGGAATATATGATGAATCATATGGAAAATTCGCCGTTATTGCGCTCTATTTGATGAAATAAGTTGAAATCCTGTTTTAGGTTTGGTAGTTAAACAACTCAGATTATTTTGTTAAGGCAAGCAGACTAGAGGGGGTTATCAGGTTAATGGAAAAAACAACTGACTTCTTAACTCAAAACGAAACAACAAATGTCGGCGATGAAACTGTACCCAAAGATGGCGATCAGGTGATCCACCAGGATGAACCGGACACGGACGATGCTCAGGAAATGGAGTCGCTTTCTGATGACGCTTCCGAGGATATGGATGCGGACAACTTCATGCAAATGTATGAAGAAAGCCTGAAGAGCATCCAGGAAGGTGAAGTGGTCTCCGGGGAGATCGTTCAGGTGGACAAAGAGTATGTCCTGGTGGATATCGGTTACAAGTCGGAAGGCCAGATTTCCATTCATGAATTCCTTGATGAAGAGGGGAACGTCTGTGCAAAAGTGGGCGACCAGGTTGAGGTCCTCCTCGAAAAAAGGGAGGATGATGAGGGGGTCATCCGGCTTTCCAAGGAAAAAGCGGCCAAAATCAAAATATGGGATCAGATCAAAGAAATATACGAAAGTAACGGCACGGTGACGGGTAGAATTGTTTCGAGGGTTAAGGGTGGGCTGTCGGTTGACATCGGTCTTCAGGCTTTCCTCCCCGGGTCACAGGTGGATCTCAGGCCGGTCCGGGATATGGACAGCCTGGTGGATACGGACCATGAATTCAAAATTGTTAAATACAATAAACGGCGGGGTAATATCGTTTTGTCCCGTCGTGCCATACTTGAAGCGGAACGTGCCACTTTAAAAGAGGAAACGCTCAAGATCATTGAGGATGGGGCCGTGCTGAAAGGGGTGGTGAAAAACATCACCGATTACGGGCTTTTTATTGATCTGGGCGGGATAGACGGTCTGGTTCATATTACGGATATGTCCTGGGGCCGGGTGGGACACCCCTCTGAAATGCATCGGGTGGGCGATGAAATCGAGGTCAAGGTCTTGAGCTTTGACCGGGAGAAGGAGCGGGTCTCCCTTGGGATTAAACAGTTGGCACCGGACCCGTGGAGTCAGGTGGCGGAAAATTATCCCATCGGTGAAAAGATCGCAGGGCGTGTTGTCAGCCTCACGGATTACGGCGCTTTCGTGGAAGTGGAGCAGGGTGTTGAAGGGCTGATTCATGTGTCCGAGATGTCCTGGACCCGTAAAATCAGGCACCCTTCACAGATCATAAATGTCGGAGATACGGTTAATGCCATTGTCCTGAATATGGATGTTTCAAGGAAACGTATTTCATTGGGCATGAAACAGGTAGAACCCAACCCCTGGGATGTCATCGAAGAAAAATATCCGGTGGGTACCACCATCGAGGGAAAAATCAAGAATATTACGGATTTTGGCACGTTTATCGGCATTGATGAAGGGATAGACGGCCTGGTCCACATTTCTGATATGAGCTGGACCAAACGGATCAAGCACCCCTCTGAGATGTATAAGAAGGGACAGGAATTGCAGGCGGTGGTTCTCAATATCGATAAGGAAAATGAGCGGTTTTCCCTGGGGATTAAGCAGCTGACCCCAGATCCCTGGGATGAAATCCCCATAAAATACAAACCCGGGACACGTGTTACGGGAACCGTGACCAACATCACCGATTTCGGGTTGTTTATTGAACTGGAAGAAGGTATCGAAGGCCTCGTCCATGTTTCCGAGATTTCCGGCGATAAACGGGGGAATCCCCTGTCCCGATTTCAGGTGGATGACGTGATCCAGACCAAGGTCATCAACGTTTCGCGCCGTGAAAAGAAAATCGGTCTCTCCATCCGCAAACTGGAGCAGACCAGTGAAAAGGAGATTTTCAAAAGTTACGTGAACAACCGCAAGGAAGCCACATCGAACCTGGGCGATCTGTTGCGGGAAGAAATGATGAATTTTGAACGGCAGGCCGTACCGGATGATTTTCATTTGGAAGAAACAAAAACCGTGGAAAATTTGTCAAACGAGAGCGGCACTGAAAAATCGTCTTCCGAAAAAGACTGATTTTAAACGTTAATATAACGTATACCCATGGCAAAAAAAAGCCGCCCACTACTGATCGTTCTCACCATTCTTCTGGGTGTGCTCATTTTGCTGGGCGGCACCTTCGTTCTGGTCCTTCACTCTTTCAGCCCCGCTGAAACAACCCTTTTTAAAGAGCAAATCGGCTTCGTTTCCATCACCGGG
>JAERTK010000136.1 GCA_016844935.1 Desulfobacteraceae bacterium
GGCGGCGAAGACGAGGAAATCGCGGTGCTCGCCACCCTGGAAGGTGAGATTACGCCGGCCGGATTAGAAAGCCAGGGGGATCTGGAACCCGTTTAAGGAATGTCTTAGCTGAGATTGGGGGGTAAATTATCCGCAAATGCTATTTCAATGCATTATTGAGCTGTTGCAATAATTCGTCGCTCACTTCAGTTGCTACGAGTATGACACCGGTAATCTCTCCGTCGCTGTTTCTGACAGGTGTCTTATAAGTCAAGAATCGCGTGGGGACACCCTCTTTGGAAGCAACTTCTACGCCGGCAGCCGAACGCCCTGTACCCATCGCTTCGGTTTCCAGCTTACGATACCCAACCGCCCCTTCGTGCCAGCTAACACTTTCATCATAGTCCGTCTTACCGGCCATCTGGGAAAAATCATCAAAGCCGGCGATCTTAACTGCTTCATTGTTTGCCCACAAAAAGCGTCCTTCTTTATCTTTACAAATAATTACACCCGGCAGTTGTGAAAAATCAATAGAATCATGAGTGCTCATAGTCTCTCCCCTCTCTTTATCCTGGATAGCCCAGGGGTTCAATGGTTCACCCTTTCTTTCAGGGTGGCGCAAGCTGCCTGTTTGAAGACCAAATCTCTGATGCCTAGGCACGCGGATGGCTGCCACCCATAAGGCTACGGCCGTGGTGGTGTGGGGACTTCGCGCATGGTGCCGTCGGCCACGGCAAACTATTGCACTGAATATTCTCGAAGCAGGCCGGTAATTTCCTTTACCATCTGTTCGGGATTCTCCATACAGTCATGCCTTGCATGAGGGATTCTCTTCACCCTAACCTGCTTGTTGCCGGCCTTTCTCGCCAATTCCGCGAGAGCTTCCGGCTCCCAAGCTTCCACGAGGTAATCAGACTCCCCTCGCAAAAAAAGTATGGGGGCCTTGACCTTTTCAATATGTTCGTGCGCCATCACCCTGTGCGCCTTGGGACCGGCCATGAACCACCAGGTCTTATAGGTGAATATTTCACTTGAACCGGGTTTTCTGCCAGGACCGCGACTCTGGTAGATCACAAAGGTCTCGTCATTCTTGCTGTTATAGGGATCGTCGCCCAGCAACTCCTCGGCCCTGGTGCAGATCTCTTTATAACCGGGGTTACTTCCCCATTTCGTATATTTCTTTTTACACGATTTAGGAAACGAGTAATGAGGTCCTTCGAGGAAAATTCCTCTGATATTGCCGTGTGGACGGTTTGCCAACCAGTTTAGAAGCATGTCGGCTCCAAGACTGTAGCCAAGAATGAATATGTTGCCGAACCCTTCTTGCTCAAGAAACGCCACTGCCACATCAATATCGTGGATCGTATCGTCAAAGATTCCTCGACCCAGGATCTGCCCGGCGGTGGCCAGCCTCGTGTTGATGGAAAGCGAACTGAACCCCTTTTTGAACAGAGCGTGGGGCAGCATCCGCGGTGTTCCGTGTGCAAGGAAATGGCCAAGAAGCCCATGGATTTGCAAAAGGATGGGGGTTTTGTGCGCGTCCTTTTTTTTGCGGTTCTTGTCCGTAATCAAAAGGGCCGTCACCACGAATCCATCTTTCGTCACTAGCCTCAGGAGCTCCTGATCCTCATAGTGTTGAATTCTATCCATTGTTATTCAAATCTCCCAACCATCCAGTCGATTATTGAACGACCAAGCTCGTGGTGCTTTCCCTTCATGCTGTGGTTGGCGTCAAGGGCCAATTTCATCACATGGCTGTTCCCCGCATTTTCGGCGATTTGAGCGAGTTCCATAAATTCCCCGTAATCAATCATGTCGTCCTGCAAGCCATGGATGAGAAGGATTGGGGTCTTGATTCGGGCGATATTCTCGTAATTCCGTGTACCTTCGGCCTCGGGCCCGAGAAGCGCCCACCATGTCTTTAAGGTGTATACCTCCGTATGCTCAGGACGATACGTCGTGCCGTGAGCCCTCTTGACCACGATGATCTCATCGTTTACGTGTTCTTCTCCCGGTTGGGGTTGTAATACACGTTTCGCTCTCTGATATATCTCATCATATGGCGGTTCGCTATTGAACCTTTCCCACTTCTTCCGAACGGTTTGCACGAGAGAATATGGGGTTGAAATGGCGATTACTCCCACCAGATCGGGGTATTTGTCCGGGTCCGCCCTGAGCGCCGCATATCTCAGGGCCATACAGCTCCCAAGCCCATGACCCGCCAACACGATTTTCTTGAAGCCCGATCTCCTCAGGAACTCGAAAGCGGCATCTATCTGGGGAATTACCTCCTCAAAAATCCCGAACCCGAAGAAGAGACTGACGTTCCCGAGAAGGGTATTCATTGTCATCGATGTATAACCCCCGCCGGCAAGTGCGGAAGGGAGATCATGTTCCGTTTCATCGAGGAGGTTGCCCAAGGCACCGTGCAGACGAAGAATAACAGGCTTGTTAATCAGATGTTCTTCGTGAGTGACGATGTTATGAAAGAGCGCCAATAGTTCGTGGTCGTCCCAAGGAATGGATATTATCGTTCCGGATAAACGCTCTACTTTCATCTCACACCTTCCCATTGTCTCAAAGCGAACGTAATGTTGACGGTTCTCCGGGCTTGAGACGGCCCGGTTCCTGTTCTCTCAGCATCTACGCACTTCGCCTTCGAATCCGCGAATTACTGTCGCGTCCCGGCGGACTTCAACGGTGGCGAACAACCCTATCGGCGTTACGGCATGCGATTTTGACGGAAACGAGAGGCTCTGAGAAGATGCGCTGTTTGTGGAAGGAACTGCCCATACGGGCTCGAATCGTAAATTTGATAAGCTCGTTTTCGCATGCAAAACACTCAATGACAGATAATGAAACTGGTAACGAAGCGTGCGCCCGACTACTTTTTCTCCCAGCCTTCGGTAGCTCCCGCAAGAATAGCAGGTCCGGCCTCGGCTGTTGGAACGATCTCCATAATGTCGTTGTGGAACAGTGGCCAGAACCTCGCACACAATTTGATCACTTCGGTTTTGGAATCGGCCTCCAGCAGAACGTAGCCCTCCGTGTTGCTGACCCAGCCGGTGAACTTCACCGCACTGTCTCCCTCCACCAGTTCGTTCGCATCTCCGACCATGTCGGTCCAAGCTGCAATCTCGCTTTTGCGATCGGTCGGCCAGGCTGCGGCATTGCAGGTAAAGCGGTTGATATAGAATGGCATAGCATTTCCTCCAGGTGTTGGGGCACTCCAATGAGAGAGCAGTTAAGCCGCCCTTTTGACGATTAAGAGATCTTAACGTCCCAAGAGAGGCAGGGCGTGAAATGAAATGGTAAGATGCTGCTTTTGACAGAAAAAATGTAGAAAAAATCCCCTTGCAAGTCAAGGAAAAAGGAACCGCAACATATTCAGATCTTCATGGCATTCCAACCCCCCTTCTTGGAGTCCCTAACCTGGGACCAATCGATCGATCACGGCGTGTTGAAACGCCTCGGTTTCAGACCGGGCCGTGACTCTCGGAGCGGCGGCGCGCAGGCTCGATTTGATACCGTGCACAACCGACGGATGCAGCGCTGATAACGTTGCTGCAAGCGTCGTGTCTCGCCGCCGCCCGGCATTGCGTCATAATCGAGGTGGCCGTCGCTGATCACGGCTCCTTCGCCGGCAATGATCATCCCTCTGTGCCAATGTAAGTGAGACATCTACCCCTTGAAAAATTAGTGTAGGGCGGGTAGGAGTAAAAGCATGGAAAAGATAACCCCAATGACATTAAAACAAATAGAGGTTGAAGAGGCCCATGGGGGCATACTGTCCCCCCGGGGGGACAGTATGCCCCCATGGGGCGGCGCGATTGCGCTGCCGGACCCGGAGGTTTCGGAAAAGAAACCCCGTCGAAAATTCACTGCCAAGTATAAATTACGAATTCTGGAAGAGGTTGAAAAGTGCACGCAGCCAGGTCAAATCGGCTCTTTGCTTCGCCGTGAGGGTTTATACTCATCGAACCTCACCACGTGGCGAAAGCAGCGCGACGAGGGCCAGCTCCAAGGGTTACGTCCGAAAAAGAGAGGGCGGAAAGCCAAGCCTGTCAACCCATTGGCTCGACGAGTAGCCGAGCTTGAACGAGAAACGCAGCAGCTTAGAAAAAAACTCAAAAAGGCTGAATTGATTATTGATGTTCAAAAAAAAATATCAGAGATCCTGAGGATTCCACAGGAAACCAACGAAAGGAGCAACTCATGAAAGCTGCTTCTCGGTTGGGTAATGATGTTGGCAGAAAAGCAGCCTGTGAGGCTTTACAGGTTCCCAGGGCAACTTTTTATCGGCATATCGAAAGGGCCGACAAACCAGCTTCGGACGCTGTTGGGGAACCGATTGTTCCTCCTTTGGCACTCAGCGAGCCTGAAAGAAAGAACGTTATCGAGATCCTGAACACAGAAAAATTTCAGGACCGTACACCCTATGAAGTCTATGCCACGCTTTTGGATGAAGGAGAATACCATTGTTCAATCAGAACCATGTATCGAATCCTCAAATCCGAGCATGGCGATGTCAAAGAGCGACGAAGGGGTCATCAACGAAACCACTACGAGAAACCTGAACTTCTTGCGACGGGTCCCAACGAAGTTTGGTCTTGGGACATTACCAAACTGAAAGGACCTGCCAAGTGGATGTATTTCTATCTGTATGTAATTATGGATATTTTTAGCCGTTACGTAGTGGGATGGATGGTTGCCCACCGGGAACAGCAGACCCTGGCCAAAAGCCTGATTGAGCAAACCTGCATCAAACAGGGGATTGCTCCGAATCAATTGACCATTCATGCAGACCGAGGCGCTAGCATGAAATCAAAGGTTGTTGCTCAACTCCTCGCTGATCTGGGGGTCACCAAAACACATAGCAGACCGCATGTCAGCAATGATAATCCTTACTCGGAATCGCAATTCAAAACCTTAAAATACTGCCCGGCATTCCCTGATCGCTTTGGGTCAATCTATCATGCCAGATCGTTCTGCCAGGATTTCTTTCCCTGGTACAACAAAGAACATCGGCATTCGGGCATCGGTTTGATAACACCTGAAAGCCTTCATTACGGCTTCGCGCAACGAATCATCGAAAATCGTTCAATGGTTCTTCAGGCTGCGTTTGAAAAAAATCCCCAGCGATTTAAGGGGAAAATACCCCAACCGCCTGAACTTCCAACGGCCGTTTGGATCAATAAGCCGGAAAGCCATAAAATGGGGGCTTAATTTTTTTGCAAGCGTGTCTCATTTCCATTGACATATTCCGCATATCGCACGCCAGCGCCAGTTCGAGTCCACCGAGCCGGCAGACACCCTCGATGCAAGCGATCGAGATGAGCGGAAGCGCCTCCAGTCGGTCCAGTACCGCATTCAGGCGGTCCGCTATCTCACGGAAAATTGCAGCATCACCGAAGCAGGTCTTGACCAGCTCCCCGTCGAGGCCGGTACTGAACATCATGGGTTTGCCGAGGACGAGCAGACAGACCCTCTGTTTGGCATCACGCTCCAGTTCCGTCAGCGATGACTCCATCGCCTGCAAGGTGTCAATGTCGAGGCCGTTATCCTGCTCCGGGCGATTCAGCTCCCAGGTAACGACACGGTCGTTGCGGGTTACATGCATCACATCTGCCGACTTAGGCGAATGTGTCTTGAAGTGTGTCATGGGCCAACCCCTTCGCCGTAAAGGCACTAACTGGAAATGGATTGTCGAAACGTGATGACATTCTAGGTTAAGGTTACATAATCACGCTGTTTTCCTGCCGCAAATCTGAAGAAACTGGGCCCGGCTCATGAGGATGCAGCGGTAGAAGGATGTAAAGGATATTCTTCATCATTTGTTTTCCCCTGTTTGCCCAAAAAAGTGCCCCTCTTTGTCTTTACAAATAATTACCCCAGGCAGTTGTGAAAAATCAATTGAATCATGTTTGCTCATAGCCTCTCCCTTCCTTATTCCGGATAGTCCGGGGGTTCATGGTTCACCCTTTCTCTCGCGGTGAGGAATTCCATCTACTTGAAGACCAAATCCTTTACATCTGGGGATGCGGAGACAATGCGTTGGAGGGTACCACCTACCACCCGTACAGCTACGGCCGTGGCGGTGTGGGGACTTCGCGCATGTTGCCGTCGGCTACGGCGAACGGCTCTCCGCCTGCGGTGATGACGGCACGATCTGTCCCCTGCTCGAAGTCGAATATCGCATGGAGAACGACATCGGATCTACCCTGGTAGTTTTCGGGTCGGTAGATCACGATCGCCATTCGATCGTCCAACTTCTTATACGTGTAGCGCGCCTCGCCGACGAGTTTGCCGCCCGCCGTTACGTAGCATGTGTTCTCGGTCTCGTAGCTCACTGTATGTGAAGAGATATCTGTGAAGTCACCATGCTCGGAGTGGTGAACTCCAGTCCACTCGACGCTTTTCCCGACCAGCGTGTCCCATGCTGTTGTCATAGATGTCTTCTCCTCTTTTGAATCCAGTTGGCAGGGTCAGTTACTTGGCAAGGTAGGGACATGTAATTATGCGTTTTTGGCGATCTCCAGATTAAGCCCGGATACTTCTGCAATACCTCGTCCCCTGGGGAAAATAGCTTTCGTATTTAGCCAACGCTTATCTCTTTGTTTTTGCCAGAACCCTAACCGCCGATATCCTCATGACCCTGTTCGAATTCCCATTGAACACCGTATCTGTCAATAAAGTAGAAGTAACGCGTGCTTCCAACCGTATCACAGACGTTTTGCTTTTCGCTTAGGCTGCTTTCAAGTACGGGATCGGCAAATTTAAATTGATCGGGGGAAATCTCATCAATTTTGAAGGGTTGATATTCCCCTGACGGGTTGATGAGACGCACACCTTCATAGTTCTTCACATGCTCAAATGCCTCATCAATCTCTTTTACCCTGAGGCAGATGTGACGCGGGCCGCCCATGTCGTTGGTTTTATGAAAATGAACCGTTTGATCACCCTGAGGATGGTGATACTCGAACAGTTCGATAAAGAGTCCTGCGCCTGGAATTTCAAGAAAACAGATGGATACATCCACATCTTGGGGCCTGTCCAGAAACCCCGCCGATCTTGAAAAGCCAACATTCTTGAAATGCGGGAATTCCTGCACCCTTTTTGCGCCAAGCAGACCGGCATAGTAATCAGCAGCCTTTTCCAGATCGTCAATAACGATGTTGATGTGTCCAAATCCGTCAAATTGTACCATTTGTTTCTTCCCTTTTCAGAAATGGGTTGGTGACACTAAGGCATTACTGCAGCCAGATTTATCTTTAGCCAGTTTATCCTGCCCGTCCTGTTAAGACAAAAGAAAAATCAGATCGGGTAAATAATGTTCCTTTTGTCTTTCCAAGCGATTCAACCGGAGTTGCATTCTTGGGTTGGAAACAACATTATTCACCTATTTACAAATTGACCTGGATTTTAGATACTGAACACTGCCGTTCCCATTAATCTTTGACCTTGGCCCTTTTCAAAGGCAGCTTTAAAACAGGAGGACATGATGCCGGATTCCACTTACACAAGACGGGGGTTTCTGTTTTCAGCGTTCACGGGGGCAGGGGCGCTATATGCCGCAAAGGCCACCGAGGCCCTGGCGCAAAACAATCCCAAGACCTCTTCCATGAACGATCACGGAAAGAGCGCTCATTCCATGAAGATGAATCCGTTGATTGATCGGTTTCCCCGCACAAACCCGAAGATGAGGCCTTCGAAGCCACCCGAGACCATGGGAAGACAGATGGGGAAAGTGCTCACACCGGGTCTGCCTCCCCTGGGCTACGAAAAGGATGGGAACGTCAAAGTGTTCCGACTCATTGCCCAACCCGTTGAAAGGACCCTTACCAGGGGCTTGAGCCGGGTAGAAATGCAGAAAGAGTTGATCATCCCGAAAGGTTACGAGCCGTTCCGCCCCCGCCCTAGTCAGCCCAAATCCATGCTTGCCTGGGGGTTTAATGGTGTCTGTCCGGGCCCCACCTTGGAGGCCACCGAGGGGGACCGTGTGCGAATTATCTACCGAAATGAGCTTCCAGAGCCCTCCTCAATTCACTGGCACGGATTCGAACTTCCATTTTATCAGGACGGCGCTTCGGGATATTTCCCCTTTGAGGCGCGGCGGCCCACCCTTCCGGGAGAGGAAGCGGTTTACGAATTCGATCTCATTCAATCGGGTACACTGATGTATCATACGGGTTTCAATGTGATGAAACAGGAGGCCCTGGGACTGGGGGGTCTCTTCGTTGTTCATCCAAAAAAAAAGGAGCGTCCGGTGGATCGGGATTTCGCCATCCTGTTGCAGCAATGGACATTTTACCCTGGAAACCCCAACCCTGACGTCACCGTTATGGAACCCTCTTTTACCACCTTCAATGGACTG
The DNA here is from genome assembly GCA_016844935.1 of Desulfobacteraceae bacterium. Lineage (GTDB taxonomy): Bacteria > Desulfobacterota > DSM-4660 > Desulfatiglandales > Desulfatiglandaceae > NaphS2. The sequence goes on from JAERTK010000136.1 coordinate 8,354, forward strand.
ACTTCCCCCACATTCCCCATGCTGGAAGTGAACCAGGGGGAACGGGTTCGGATCAGGTTCGGCAATCTCAGCCTCATGTACCACCCCATTCACCTTCACGGTTACGTTTTCGAACTGGTGGGGACCACCGGTGGTCCCATCGCACCAGGGGCGCGGTGGAAGGATGTCACCGTTACCATCGGCCCGGGTGAGTCCCGGGATATCGAGTTCCGTGCCTGGAATCCGGGAACGTGGCGTCTTCACTGCCATGTGCTGCATCACATCATGAACCAGATGCCGAACATGCCAATGGGCATAGCCCCGCCCGAAGGTATGTTTACCCACCTTCATGTCAAACCTTCGGACCCATCCTATGACCCGCTTTCACCCGGTGCCCCTTGGGTTTACCCGACAAAGGAGGAAAGGATATGACATTCGTCAGGAAAACCATTTCAGGGCTCTTTCTGCTTTTGGGGTTTTCTGCCTGCGCCACCGTGGATACCAAGACCCGAATAGATGCCGTTCGCGAGCTTACCCGTCCCTCAATTCCTTACGAAGTTCAATGGGCCCAGACCAATGAGGTCATGGCGCAGAATTACCAGAAGGCGCTTGAACTCGCTCAAGACGGTATTACCCGTAAAGACGCGGTGGCGATTGCTCTTTTGAACAACCGTGTGCTCCAGTCTGATCTCTCCCTTCTGGGCGTGGCAGCGGCAAACCTTACCCAGGCAGGTTTACCCAGCAACCCTGTCTTGGGTCTTGAGATCCTGTTTCCAATCCGCAATGCGGATAGCGCAGCCGGGCTCTTTGGCTGGATTTCGGATCTCTGGCAACTCCCCCGTCGAAAACGGATGGCTGAAATTGCCGCCCGTCAGGCTGATTACACGGCCGCCTTGCGAGTGCTTGAGGTGGCGGTTACTGCATCGGACGCGTGGGATGGAGTTTTAAAAAATCGTCAGCAGGTAAAGCTTTCTGAAGCGCTATTGGAGATCCGGCGGCAACAGGCGGAGCGGATACGGATCCGTTTCAATCATGGCCTGTCAGGTACCATCCACTTGCAGGAAGCTGTTGCCTCGGAATTGGAACAGCTCACAGTGCTTTATGGCATGAAGCAGCTGCTTGTAAAATCGGAGACGAGACTGTCTCAAGTTCTTGCCCTCGATGATGCTGCGACAAAGGTTCCCATGATACCCCTGGGCGTTGTACCACCTGAGGATCAATCCCTCAGGGAAACCATGAAAATGGCCCTCGATAATCGGTTGGACCTTGCCCTTGCCCAGATTGAGGTGGAACGTATGGCAAGCGGGCTAAACCTTGAAGAAGCTTTAATCTGGCGCTCGGTTATGATCGGCGTGTCATGGCAGGGTGACTTCAAGCGAGTCAGCGGAGACGATAATTCATTCGGCCCTGCCCTTGCCGTTGAGCTTCCCATCTTTGACCAGAACCAGGCAGGCATTGCGGCCGCCGGCCACAAAATGCTTGGGGCCACACGTGCCCTGGAGGCTCGGATCCAGAAGGCCATGAAAGAGGTTGTGGATGCCTATGAACTCGTCATGAGAACCCGTTCAACACTCAAGACCCTGGAAGGAGAACTCAACCGTGCCTCCGGTGAGCGGTTGGCCTACACCAGGAAATGGAACAGAAAGATGCAGCTTCCCTTCATGGAAGTACTCGCGGCTGAAGCGGCACAGCTCCAGCTCAAATCGCATATTGTGGAAACGCGGCTCTTTGTGAACGAAAGCCAACGCGGTCTCCATCTGGCGACCTGGGGTGGGAACTGACGACTATGTCATGTATGTCATGAGTACCCTTTGGCTAATGTCCCACGCATGGGTTTGAGAGCATTTAATACCCCTTATTCGGCGATTCTGAGGATGTAAGAAAGCTCTGATTCTAACCCGAGACCAATCGATCGATCACGGCGTGTTGAAACGTTTCGGTTTCAGTCCGGGCCATGACTCTCGGAGCGGCGGCGCGCAGGCTCGATTTGATACCGTGCACAACCGACGGATGCAGCGCTGACAACGTTTCTGCAAGCGCTCTACCGCGAAGCAGCGCTTGACCATTTGGGACGGCCTCGTCAACGAGGCCCCGCTTATAAGCTTCGGTCGCTCCCAGCGTTTCCTTCTGTAAGATGAAACGGAGTGCCCCTGAATAACCGATGCGTGCCGGCAAGCGTCGTGTCTCGCCGCCGCCGGGCATTGCGTCGTAATCGAGGTGGCCGTCGCTGATGGCGGCTCCTTCGCCGGCAACGATCATATCGCACGCCAGCGCCAGTTCCAATCCGCCGAGCCGGCAGACACCCTCGACGCACGCCACCGAGAAAAATGGAAGCGCTTCCAGTCGGTCCAGCACCGCATTCAGGCGGTCAACCACCTCACGGAAAATTGCGGCATCCCCGAAGCAGGTCTTGAGGAGCTCGCCGTCGAGGCCGGTACTGAACACCGCGGGTTGGCCGAGGACGAGCAGACAGACCAGCTGTTTGGCATCCCGTTCCAGTTCCGTCAGCGATGACCCCATCGCCTGCAAGGTGTCAATGTCGAGGCCGTTATCCTGCTCCGGGCGGTTCAGTTCCCAGGTAACGACACGGTCGTTTCGGGTCACATGCATCACATCTGCCTCGCCCACCTGGGGGAAATAGCTTTCGTATTTGGTCATCGCTTATCTCTTAGTTTTTGTAAGGAATTCCATAGTACAGTGAACGGCTTTAAATGCATCGGTAGCAAAAGCTGTTTGCCCAGTGAAGAAATATTTGATGGTCCACTTTAAAGGGGTTACATTATACGAACTGTGCCCTTACGCGTCAATGATGGGGTGTTTGACCCGCGTGGATGGGGACGTCCCTATATGTCCGTCCCCATATGCCCCTCAAGATGGAAACACTATTATGGCGTCAGGTTATGTGGTGACCTCGGTTACGGACCAAACGGCACGGCAGAAACGAGGATTTTAGAAAAATTCCGGTTTTGCAACTCATTTTCGGCACTTAATGGTTGACGCCGATCGAAGGATTTGTTTTCCTAAACTATGAACTGGCAGGTCAAGTTCCCCTGGTTCGCCTTCCGTTACCCGGCAATTATCCTAAAGGGTTGGCGCAGGGTATTTCCCGAAACGGTTCCTTCAAGGTTGGAGCGGCGCTGGGAAACCTGTAACCCGGAAGCGATTTTCTTGGGTTTTCCGGAAAAAATTCTGGAGGTGGTTCCAAATGCCTTCCACATCAAGAAGAAAATTTATTATGACCATTCTTTGTGCGTCAATCTCCGGCCTCACCCCTTTTCTCGGTTCTCAAGTTTTTGGATACAAGGGAAGAAAAGATTCTGATTCTGAGCCGGGATACTTGAAGCTGCACAACCGGGGAGAATTGAAGCGGCGGGGAGAGACACTCTGGAAATTGATGGAGAGTTGTGAACTGTGCCCAAGGATGTGTGGTGTTAACAGGCTTGAGGGTGAGAGAGGTTTCTGCCAGGCAAATGCTCAGTTGGAGGTTTCGTCCTTTCATCCCCATTTCGGAGAAGAAAGGCCCCTGGTTGGAAATGGCGGTTCAGGGACTGTTTTTTTGACAAACTGCGGGTTAAGATGTGTTTTCTGTATCAATTGGGGGGTCAGCCAGGAAGGAGAAGGCTCTTCAAAAAACACGGAAGATCTCTCCCGCATGATGCTGAGGCTTCAGGAAATGGGGTGTCCCAACATCAATTTCGTCACACCGACCCACTATGCACCGCACATGGTCCTTGCGGTGGATAAGGCGGCCGCAAAGGGGTTGCGTGTCCCATTGGTCTATAATACCTGCGGTTGGGAACGGGTGAAGATATTGAAAATTCTGGATGGCATCATTGACATCTACTTGCCCGATTTCAAGTATTCTGACGGACGAAAGGCCGCCCGATACTCCTCCGGAGCCGATACATACGTTGAAGATACCCAGGATGCCATTCTTGAAATGCATGGACAGGTGGGAGTGGCCAAACCGGCAAAGGATGGCTTGATGCACCGCGGCTTAATGATACGCCATTTGGTGATGCCCAATAATGCGGCCGGGACCAAAGGCGTTATCCAATGGATCGCAAAACATCTTCCGAAAGATACTTATCTGAATCTGATGTCGCAATACCGCCCCATGTATCGTGCGTTCAACTATCCTGAGATTTCCCGAAGAATCACGAGAAAGGAATATGCGGATGCCGTCAGGTGGGCGAAAGGGGCGGGATTGACGAATCTGGATATTCAGGGATATTTTTTCGGGATATGATGGAAATGGATGGGGACGTCTATAAGTGATCCCCAACCACGCCCGCCTGTTGTTGCGCACCAACTCCTCCCGGGTGGCCAAGCCGCTGCTTACTGGACAGTGCTATTGGACATCGAACATTGCATTTTTCTGCAATCTCCTCTTGACAGGCCCCCATGAAAAAAAGTTATACTATTGTGTAACTTTCACTGGAGGCCAGTTATGCGATTTGCAGGTGTAAAAGAACTCAAGCAGAAAACAATGGATATCCTTAAAAAGTCCGAAGAAGAGGATATCATCATTACCGCATATGGCAAACCCAAGGCCATCCTTCACCACATAAGTGAGGATGATCTGGCTGACTACCTTATCGAAAACGATCCGGTGTTCAAAACCAAGATCGAAGAGGCATACGCGGCGTACGAAACCCAAGGTGGCACTACGGTCGATACCATGATAACGAAATTGGAAAGACGCTCCCGTGAAAAATAGGTTCAGGGTAATCTTCAGCCCGCCAGCCGAACGGGAGATTGAAGGTCTTGAGCCGGATGACGCCCTCCAGGTTGCCAAGGATATAAAGACCTATTTGGAAGTATCTCCCCTACCATTCGGCAAGAGCCGCATCAAAAAACTTACAGGGTTTCATTCCCCCCTTTATCGATTGCGAAGCGGAGACTTCAGGGCATATTACCGCATTGTTTCCACTGATGTTGTGGTCTTGGCTATCACCCGAAAAAAGGATAGCGAAAAGGCCCTCAAAAGGCTCAAATGAATTCCGGAATTCATGTCCCCGGAATTCAAGGTGATCTAATCCGTATCCGCCGACGCAGCGCTCTCCACCGCCGCCAGGTCCGTGCCGTCGAAAGCAGCATATGAGATATCATTCTCTGTTGCTTCATGATCTACGCCCCACTCCCATCACGTACCGGGCGCACATAATTGTAAATCCGAATGGCATCGCCCTGGGGGCCGTGACCGGTGGGCCAGTCGCCGGGATCTCCGATCTTGGGGTCGCTACGCTGTGCCCCTGCGCCGTGAACGTCCATCCATTGGCCGTTCATGTAACCCATGGCCCGGCCAAAAGCGACGTATGCGGCGCCAGATCCGGGTGCAGGGCCTGTGTTGACGTGGGACGTATTGCTCCAGTAATAAGGGTAGTCGATTTGTTCCGCTTCATTCGTAATAAGTGTGACGTTAAACAATGGGTCGATGGCAGCAGAGTCTGTGGCATAGGGGGAGCGGGCGTAATCCACAATACTCTGCAGCTCTTTGGCGTTCGGCAGTCGCCAATCGCTGTAACCCAGGTGGCTGGCTTCGTTCCGGGCTTCCACCCAGGCCAGGGCCTCTTGCCAGTTGAGGCCCGTGCCGCTGTCATCCTGGGTCCAAATGAGTCCTGTGGCGTTGTCGGTGATGGTGCCGTCGCCGTTGTCCACAAAATCGTTTCGGCCGTATCCGGTGTTTCCGCGCACATAAATGGTGAAGTACCCTTTCTCGCTGGTGGGGTAACACTTGATGCGGCCATCGGCAAAGTTGACGCCGAAAAAACATTCCTGCCCGTTCATCACTGTGGCGTTGTATATGGAGCTGGTGGCCCATTGGGAATCAATGAGCCTGTCGCCGGCGCTTGTGTCCCCATATTCGAAATCGAAGTAGTCAACGTCCATGAAGGGGACCAGACCGGTTGTATCGGTCCCTCCATAACCGCTGGGGTCAATGCCGGAAAACAGGATGAGTGAATAGAGCTCCTTGATGGTGGGCAGTCGCCAGTCGGTGTAGCCCGCAAGATCGAAAGAATCAGCACCGTCTGCCGCCTCATTCCAGATCATTTTGGCGCCTGGATCCTGCTGCCACATGAGGCCCGTGACATTGTCCGTGACGGTGCCGTCGTCGTTGTCGGCATACCGGGGCGCATTCCCTGCATGCTGCGCATCCTGGCCATAAAACGATTCACCGGACTCCGGGCAGGTAATAGCGTCGGAATTATCATAACACGTGTTCTGATCGGTATCCACCAGCGCGTATGATCCGGCTTCCACCACCGTAAAGGCGGTGCTGTCGTAGGATAGGGAGTCTCCGTCCAGTGCGCCGTTTACAAGCGTGTCAACGCCGAAGTAGAACGCGTACTGGCCGGTTGGAAGCCCTGTGGTGCGCAACACTTCCAGGGGTTCCGTCAGGTTGAACAAAGGCCCCTGATAGGCGGGCAGAAGACCTGCCATGCTGCTGCCGGCCCCGTGCCACATATGGGGATATTCGTAGTAATACCATCCCATGGGCGTTTCCGCGATAATCCACCAGTCGGCCAGTTCACCGGCCAGTTCGGCGGCATCCAGCTGAATGGTTGCTGAAAAGGTGGTGCCGGTTGCGATGGTCGTGATCTCATCTACACCGTTTATTTTGATATCCGGCACTGGATCAGCCAGTGCCCGGCCGCCCGCCATCAGAGGCAGCAATGCCAGAAACATCACGGCCAGGATGTTTGTAAGTGAAACGTGAAATCTACTGATGGGTCTTGTCATGATAATACCTCACTGCGGCTGATTTACGGCAGCCCCTTGTTCATTTTAGCAAAAAAACACTGAAAAGTCTTCTTTTTCACTGGTTTTTCCGATCCCGGCGCGGCATGCCGGGAGGGCCCTGCATTGCCTCGCTTTTTTGGATGGTGCCGTCACCGTTCGTATCCAGCTTGTCGAAATGATCGGCCGGCCCTGAAAATTCGCTGCGTGAGACAACCCCGTCTCCATCGGCATCGTCTTCATTGAATTTCCCCGGCACACGACCGCTCTGCCCTTTCGGCCGGGGGGCCTGCTTGGCTTCTTCCAGGTTGATGAACCCATCGCCGTCCAGGTCAATCCGGGTAAAATGTTCATCCGGACCGGGGAACTCATCTTTCGACTCACTTTCGTCACCCTAAAAAGGCCAAAATTGATATTTTTTTAAAATTTTTTCATGATCACATAAGAATTCACGGGACATTTTCATCGCCTTCTGCTATGCACTGAATAAAAGTTGTATTTATCGTGCAGGAGGTGAGT
>JAERTK010000137.1 GCA_016844935.1 Desulfobacteraceae bacterium
GTCAGTAAAAGCCTGCTGGTAATAATCTATTCTCAAATCTCTGAAGGAGGCTTCTGAATGCCGTTCGATCCCTTCTGTTTTGAAAATAAGATCTGACAACTGATAACTGACAACTGAAAACTGCGGCTATGCCGCGTTAGGGAAAACAACCACATTTCCCATTGCCTCCTTTTTCGCATCCGAGCAAAATCGGCCAAATTACCACAAACAGCGGGCACCTGGTTTCAGACCCCCAGAGTTCATATTATGATCCGCGGAGGGTCAAGGCAGGATCTTTAAAAGCCGATCCAAACCCATAACAAAAATCCCTTTGTCCACCTGTTCGAGATGTCCCGGAGTTTCAATGACCTGAAAGGCCATTGGAACCTGCAAGCGATCTTTGAAGTACCGCAGATTGGGTGAAAGCGTCCTTTCGCTCATTTTACATTCAATCAACAAACATGCCTTTTGATTTGAGGTGATAACAAAATCGACTTCTCGCCCGTCTTTTGTTCGAACGAAGGAAAGGTTGAAATCTCCTTTTCCCCACTCAGTCCAGGCCGAAACGGCACGCTTCAGCTGTACAGCCACGAAATTCTCAAAACGCTTGCCTTCATCTTCCAACAGTCCCCAGTCCCAAAAGAAAAATTTACGTTCCTTGCGGACAGACCGGGCCAAATGGGCCGAATACGGGAGAAGGTCAAATACGAGGTATACCTTTTTCAATATCTCCAGCCAGTTTTGTACTGAGGCATGGGCGCATCCCAGAATATTCTTGAGATTGTTTACACTGAGGGGAGATCCAACCCGTTCAGGCAGCAGAAAGACGAGCGTTTGAAGCTTTTGAATGTTTTCTATCCTGGAAAGATCACGCACATCTTCCGTGGTAATCAGGGATATATGATTGTTTTTCCATCTCTGGTAGAATTCTTTTGTGCCCACAGATGCGGGTTCCGGAAATCCGCTCAGGTGGTATAGATGATCGGTCGCCTCGGAAAAGGACTGATTCGGTTCATGGAAAGGGTCTTCCAATATATTCGGGGTCCAGGCGGTATCACGATCCAATGTGACGCCCGTCAAATCATTGGGATGTAACGGATTCATTTTGAACAAAAAATATCTGCCGACCAGACTATCTCCGGATCGACGAAAATAATCCAGGCGTGCACTTCCGGTGATGATAAACTCGATAAATTCTTTCCATTCATCGTAGTACCCCTTGAGAATGTCTTTCCAGTGGGGATACTTATGAATTTCATCGAACACAATCCATTCACGATTCTGTGTGGACGGAAGGTTGCCCGACACGAGCGGTTTCGATATATTCGCAATAAAAAACAGAGGATTGGATGCAAACCGTTGCCTGAGGGTAAGACTGTCCCAGTTGTGATAGTTGTCTCTCTGTCCGATCCGTTCGAGATATTGCCTTACGAGGGTTGTTTTTCCGATCTGGCGGGGTCCGCAAATAAATGACATCCTCCCATGGAGGAAATCCTGGTCCAGAGCCCACTGTCCTATGATATTCCGGATATCCATTGGGCTATTCTACATGCTTATGGAAAATAGTCAAGTCTATTTTACATAAGGGTAGAAAATAGACAGAAACAGGCTGGATAGAAATAAAGGGGTCACACCTGTTTATACCTTCCTGAAAGATAGCGGGGAGCAAAGAAAATAGGTGTGACCCCTTTTTTATGCTTAAATCTGAGTAAAACCGCTAAAAATTAAACACCTTTCCCTCGGCAATCAGATCGATAAGATGCGGCGCGCCATCGAGCATCATATTGGGAAAAAACTTGGCCTCGTCAACCTGACGAGCATTGGCACACGGCGGTCAGACCCCAATGGGAATCTCCTTTTCGAGTATATACGCAAAGTAGTCACCGGGGCAGTCTCCGGTGATGGTCTTTTCCGTGAAATCCCGAGTGTTGTCGGCCCACAATGTGCCATCATCGATGAAAAAGATATGGACATTGTGTCCTTTTTCATGGGTGACTTTTGCGAATTGAAAACATCTCGCTGCTGAATTCACATCCGTCTTGCTGAGTGTGTAAACAAAATTTGCCATTTTCTTCCTCCATTAGGAGCTCAGTTTTCCCAAATGGCTCGCCTCTCGTACCGCCGCCGTTAAGGACTCCATGTCCGGGATATTATCAAAAGCGATGGCTTCGTTAATGACAATGGAAGGGACTGCCGGCATGCGCCCGAAGATGGAACCCAGTTCGGCATGACGCGCAACACCTTCACGCGAACCCACATCCACGACTTCCCACCCTAGGATTCCCGGATCAAATTCAGGGGCGATCTCTTCCAGGATCGCGATGGCAAGGTCGCACATCATACACCCTTTTTTTTTCGCAACAATCTCTACCAGAACCTCTTGACGACTCATTTCGTGTAGCCTTCCTATTCGAAAAGTGATTCCAAAAGTGCGGAATGTGAGTTATAAGGGAGCCACAATTTACAGCTGCGCATCGGTTCCAGCTGATATTATCATACCTGTAGGAAAAATATAATGACCAAAACAGAATTTCTGAAGAACTTGGAAAAAGCCCTCAAGAAAATCATGCCCGAAATGTTTGACGAAGGCGAGACATCCGAGGACCGTATTCAATTGGAAAAGAAGATTGAAGAGTTTGTCAGGGAGAGCGCCGGAGAATACACCCTGGAAGAATTGATGGAAACTTTCACCTCCGCCCAGACGGCCATCGGACTTTTTCTGGAATATCAGGATGCCAAGAGAATCTCCCGGGGCGCTGGATAAAGAGGATAAAAAGGGGTCACACCTAATTTATACCTGCCCGAAAGATGGCGGGCAACAAAGAAACCAGGTGTGACCCCTCTTTAATTTTCCCAAAAGAATGATATGAAGGCACAAACCGAATTTACCGCGAAAAATCGCATAATATTTATAAAAACCTTTGCAAGGCAGCGGATAAAGTACAATAATTGACGGTGGTTCCACCTATAATTCTAATTGGAGAATTATCATGCACCTAACCATTCCATTGGAACAAATGACCGTCGAGGATAAGCTGCAGGCGATCGAAGAAATCTGGACTGACCTAGCCGGCACACCGGAGGATATCCCCTCTCCATCCTGGCACGCAGATGTTTTACGCACTCGAGAACAACGGATATCCGAAGGGACATCAGACTTTCTGGATATAGCAGAAGCCAAAAATGCCGTGCGAGAACAACTCAAATGAGGGTCCAAGGCCTTATGGTAGCGGCCTGGAGAAGGGGTGGTTGAGGGCACCAGGCGAGGATATTCCGCCTCTTGACTCTACACTGTCTGAATCGCAAGTGATTCAAAATCGCTTTGCATTCTGGTAGGATTGATGATAAAATTTTCGACATGTTGAGAGGTTTGAATTCTTGGGCTGTTGGCTGTACCATACCCTATTTTTCACCGCAGATGGCTGACCGGGTAAGGTAAGTGAAGATAATCGAAAAGCGTAAAACGTAAAAGGAGGGGACCGCAATGGAAAAAATTGAAACCAGTGAGATAAGGCTAAGAATCCCCCCTTCTGTTGCCGCGGACATCAAAAATGTTGAGATCGTAGGATTGTTACTTGATAAGGCGTTGGGGAAAAGGGATTTCTACAAAAGCAAGATTAGGGTTTTTGAGGCAAAGTACAGAACAGACTTCGTTTCCTTCAAGAAGAAATCAGAGAAAGGCGAAGAATCGTTTGAGCAATGGGATGATTTGCTTCTTTGGGAGGGATTTTCGCTTGCATACGATGAATGGGCTAAGAAATATGAGGACCTCAGGCTATGTATGAGATAATCTCTGCTCTCAGACAGTCCGCTATTGTAGCTGATATTGAAGTCATTGAACTCATTGACGAAGATTCTGTCAAACTTGTCAAGATAAGGGCGGCACTCAAAGAAAATCTTATTTTATACGTTACAGAGTTAAACACAAAAGACTATCAGAAATACTCATACCATTGCCAGGAAGATGACGGTAATTTTGTTGTCAGGTGGGACAATAGCCCTCACTGGAAAGAGATGAGTACTTATCCTGACCACAAACATGAAAATGATCAGGTTTATCCTTCGCATAGAATGACCATTACCGACGTTCTGGATCAGATAGAAGAAAGGATCGGATGAACCAGCAGTCCTCGTGCTGGGGTCGCAAGGCAAGTAAAATTGTGATCCCGCTTGACAGTAAATATATGGAGGATTAAAATGATCCGAATTCTAGTCGACCAAAATGGAGGTCCGAAAAATGGAGACATTATCCCTTTCTGAGGCAAAGATAAAGCTCAGTCGGCTTATAGATAGGGTCAATACTACGGATGAGGAGATCGTTATTACAAAGAACGGTCGCCCCGCCGCGGTCCTTGTCAGCCCGGATGAATTTGAAGGTTGGAATGAGACTATTTTCATCCGTTCCGATCCCGGTTTTCTGAAAGAGATCAAAAAGGGCATCAGAACGTTAAAGCAAAACAAGGCAAAACTCTACACCCTTGAAGAGCTTTTCAGGGAATAAGCAGGATGCCCATGTATAAGCTTAGAGTACCCGATCATCTGGCCGAATTTATTCGGAGCCTCCACCCTGAATTAAAGAGGAAGATCAAAGGCTCGCTCAAGAATATTGCCGCTGAACCCAGCTCCGGAAAGCCTCTGAAAGAAGAATTGGACGGGCTGAGAAGCTTCCGGGTCAGCAGGTTCAGAATCGTTTATCAAATCGCCGAGGCAAGAGAGATTCAGATTGTCGCAATCGGGCCGCGCGAGCGAATATATGAAGAAACCTACCGTCTCATCAGGAGGGCTGGAGGGCTGAGATAAAGCGGGAGATAGAGGGGTCACACCTATTTATTCCTGCCCGAAAGATAGCGGGCAACAAAGAAAATAGGTGTGATCCCTTTTTTCCAGTGGGAAAGGAACGGGATTCATTTCAGCAGCATTTGTAAAGCCGCAATAAACGTTCATCCATGAGGAAATAAAACTTCATGAAGGAGGATCCGTCGAACCGGGTCCTGACCCCGTGGACGGTATCCGCCAGATCGATGGTGCTGCGCAGGTGGGTAATCATGATGAGCTGTTTGTCGGCCGCCACATCCTTCAAGAACGCCTGCATGGACTTGTGGTTGGTATAATCAAGGGACGGCTCCACCTCATCGAGAAGATAAAACTGGCTGTCGAATAAATGAAACACCGCCAGTTTCAGGGCGAGACTGGTGATGGCCTTTTCTCCCCCGGAAAGCTGGTGAGCCCTTCGGGTTCTGTTCCCGGAAAGTGTTACCTCAACATCGATTCCCCGCTTGCCGTTTTGAGATGTGACCTCCAGCTGCACTTCCGCCAAAGGCATCAGATAGGACATGTACCGCTGAAAAATGGGGGCCACTTTCTCCCGGATATGTCTGCCCAGATCCACCTCGGTCTGCACCTCAAGCAACGCCTGGATAGCTGAGAAACGTTCTTGTGGGGGAAGCTGGATGAGATCATTGATCTCTTCCTGCCGGATAATGGTTTTCAAAGAATGCTCAATCCGAAGGGAGGTCAGTTTTTTTGAAAAATCAGACCTGCTGCAGGGCTCATCTCCCATTCGGAACCGGCTGCGGCCATCCCTCGATAACTCCCTTGATAATTTGATGACGGGGCTCTCTTTGTCCGAATTTTCTTTGCCCGAAGTTTCTTTAAATATCAGTTCCACCTGTATCTTCTCGGCGGGCGGGTATTTCTTACTACCGCTGAAGAACAGTTCCTCTGCCTCGTAACACCTCAGACGCAAGATGTCGTCTTCTCCCATGGCCCAGACAATGGCATCCAGGATGTTGGACTTACCCACGCCGTTGTTTCCCATAATCACGCCGATACCGGGCTGAAAACCCATGTTGGTCTTTTCGGAAAACGATTTGAACCCCTCAATATTGACCTCTTCCAGATGCATGCTGCCTCCCTATTTTTCTCGGTACCGCCGTTTGATCTCTTCAATCAACTCTTCCTGGCCCGGGATGATGGATTCGTAGACGAGATCCCCATCCAATGCTACGCTCGGGAGAGATTTTGCCTTCAACTCCCTGAAACGGTCCACCCCTTCCCGGGTTCTCATATCCCATTCATGAACCTCTATAAGGTCTTGAATCTCTTCCGGTAAAACCTTTACCGATTCCGCCATATAGACGCAGGCGAGTCATTGGTTAAAATCGGTCAGGAGTACATCCAAAAGCACCTGCTTTCCCATTCGCTTCTCCTTGATGGTTTCTTAAAATTGGCGTTTTCCGGGAAAATCCGAAAGCGGCTATGGGGATCAGTAGCAGACGGCAGGCTCATTAAGACGCTTCAAAGATCTCAAATTTTATACCCCCCGCAGCCGTTTCTAAAAGTCCCCATTTCGCCTTCCCATTTGCATCAGATCGCCCCACACTGACAAATTCCTTCTCCCCCACACACCAGTGACCCCAATCTTCCCGTTGACCAAATAGAACGACATCGGCCTGAAATTGCGGGACCATGGCCTCCAGTGCCGGGAAAACCGTTTCATCCCGCATGAAATCCGTCAGTCCACAGACCATATTGATTTCGAGGGCGTAAGGGGCAAAATCCGAAAACCCGGGAAGTTCCTGAAGATAATCTCCATAAAACGCAACCCCTTTCCGGCCTCCAAGCCCGAAGGTCAACACCTGGGGAAGCATGGTGATCCAGTCACGGTCCTTTGGCGCCAGGGGCGACAGGTCTTTCTCCTTAAAACTGGCGTATGACCAGTCCATGAAACCCTGGATACACAACGCCTGTTTGTTACGCCGGAGCCATCGGATAACATCCCCATTGGAACCTGTCCTCCCCGTCACATTGCCGATACAATAAACAGTCTCCACATCACAAGACTGCATACTTGCCACGATTTTTTCCAGAATACTCAGGTTTCCCTCCAACCCGCCGATCAAGCCGACCTTCTGTCTAGGGGACTGATCTTCCCTAATGCGAACCGTATCAGAGGGCAGAAGCGTTCCGCTTATGGCTGATTCCAGGGCCACTTTGAGCTGATCCGGACAGGACGTCTTTTCACGACATTCGATGCCTTCCAGCAGGGGGAGGATATCATCGACCGGCCGCCCTTTCATAAGGCGCGATACCAACCGGGCGTTCCCTGGACATCCGCCGCCAACAAATCGTATATCTTCAAGTATTTGATGATCCAGTTGAAAATGGATCTCCGGCGGGCAAACCCCGCTGGTTTCAAAAATATATCGCCGCAAATCGGTTTTGGGTTTCATATTGCCTGGCGTTCCTCATCTCTCGGGTTCCGCTCATCAAAACCCCGCTTTCAAGGGAAAAACAATACCGGAGGTAATAGGAAAAATGCCGCCTCCTCGTCAAGGAAAAAGAAAGTGGCATTCAGGCAGAGTCCCGCCAGATTTAATGTATGGGGTTATGACAGCAATGACAATCGCTTGATTTTCAACATTTTATTTGACTTTTCTTCAATTTCTGGTAAAGATTGAATTTCAGGTGCTTTTAGAGCTTAATAGGGAACACCGTTTAATACGGGACGGGCCCGCCGCTGTAATCGGGGACGAAAACCGCCATACGCCACTGTCAGAGATCTCAGGGATGGGAAGGCGCGGGAAGTAGAAGGATCCGAGAGTCAGAAGACCTGCCTGAGCATCAGTGGTTTTGTCTTCGTGGACTGTTGGCGAACCAAAAATACCTATGGATAAAAAAGGGTAATCCTCGGGTCGATCCAATTCGGCGCGGGGTTTTTTTTGGTCCCCATAGAACCATCAAAATGCGAAAGCGATCCATACAGAGGAGCTCTAAATGAAGGCGTTGAAACCCATACCGTTCACCGCAAAACATTGTTTGATACGTATTCTATTCGGGTTGCTGCTGGTCATTGCCCTTCCGGCAAGCGCTTTTTCATTTCAATTCGTGGATGATGGGGGCAAGGCCATTGAAATCGTGAAACCGCCTGAGCGGGTGGTGTCCCTGGTGCCATCCATCACCGAAATACTTCACAAAATCGACGCAGGCACTGCGGTCAAAGCGATCACCTACCACGATGTCTATCCGGCCGAAAATGCCCAAAAACAAATCGTAGGGGGTTATTTTTCACCTTCCCTTGACGTGATAGCGGCAGAAAAACCCGACCTTATCTTTATTTCCGATCTTCATAAAGGGGTTAAGGAAGCATTTAAGAACAGCGATGCCCGCCTCATTGAGCTTGAAACCCGGTCCATGGAAGACAGCATGGAAAAGATCCTGCTCCTGGGAAAAATCTTCAGCAAAGAAAAACAGGCGAAAGCCCTGGTTGAAGCCATAAACCATCAGCTCCAAACCGTTGCCCGGAAAGTGGAGCGGATTCCTTCCGGGAAACGACAACGGGTCATTCGACTGATGGGGCGCAGCGCGGTCATGACACCGGGGGACGGGTCATTTCAAAATGAGATGATCCGAGCCGCCGGAGGCATTCCACCAGAGCTCGGCAGAAAGGGTGCTGTGACCCTCATCACCAAGGAGGAGTGGATAGAATTCAACCCCCAGGTCATCTATGGATGCGGCGGAGACCGAAAGACCGCTGAAGCTTTTTTCTCCCGTCCGGGGTGGAAGGATGTGGATGCCGTGAAAAACGGCCGTATCTTTTACTTCCCATGCGAACTCACCTGCCGGGCTTCCACCAATACCGGTCACTTCGTGGGCTGGCTTTCAGCCAGAATCTATTCGGATCTCTTTTCAAAGGAAGAATTTCAGGTTTCCGACGGGAAAATACTGAGGAGCCGAACACTTCACCTTGACCTCAACTATTTGAAGGACGCTCGAATCATTTACAGCACCATCAATGATTTCTTAAATAAAACCCTTGTGATGGATTTTACGCAACCCCTTGAGATACTTTCAACACTTGAGGGAAAACGAACAGGAATCAAAACCGTGGGCAACCATTATTCACCGCCGCCCTGCTGGTCACTGGAACACAGAAGAGGTCTGGCACAGTCGCGTGCCCTGGTTTACAGGGTTCTTCAGGTGTCCACCGATACATCTTCCTTTCTGTTTACCGGCGCTGATATGGATCATTTGGCCGTCGTTCATAAGGAATTTAGAGACATGAAAGTCTATGCCCTGGTCACCGCCGGGGTCAAATCAAATGCGCTCAGAATGGGTAAAGATGAGGGGAAATACTATGAACCGGGAACCATCAACATCATCCTTCTATCCAACATGAAACTCACCCCCCGCGCCATGACCCGGGCCATGATCAGCGCCACCGAAGCCAAAACGGCTGCTTTGATGGATCTGGATGTGAGGAGCAGCGTCACGCCCAGACGTTACCAGGCCACGGGAACGGGCACCGACAACATTCTGGTGGTACAGGGAACGGGAATCCCTGTTAAACTTGCCGGAGGCCACTCCAGGATGGGGGAACTCATTGCACGGGCCGTATACCAGGGGGTCCTGGAAGCGGTTTCCGGACAAAACGGTCTTGTGGCTGCGCGTAGTGTATTTCAGCGTCTGCACGACAGACACATCAGCCTTTATGAACTGGTTTCCGAGGCCCAATGCGATTGCATGGCCAAAAAAGGAGCGGCCACCGTTGCCCTTGAAGAGATTCTCATGGAACCGCGCTACGCCGGGTTTATGCAAAGCGCCTTCGCGTTGAGCGATGCTTATGACAGGGGGCTGTTCACCGACCTTGCGGCCCATGAACTGTGGTGCAAAACCATTGCAGAGGAAATCGCCGGCATGAAAATTCCCCAGCTTAGAGACCTCGTGGGTGAAGAGGACATACCGCTTCCCCTTAAAATGTCCCTGAACGCATTGTTAAACGGCATCTCGTTTAGAGCCGTCAGCCATTAGCCATTCGCTTACTAAGGAGCACCCTGATGAACCTTCTTTTTTACATCTTGCTTACCATGTGTTTTTCAGCATCTGTTGGTTCTTTCGCCTTGTCTGCCTTCGCCGAAACCTCTTCATCGGCAGCCATGGTCAAACAGACCGCTGAAAAGGCGGTCGAGGTACGGCGCGAGAGCCAGAAACTGGCGGACAATTGGGCCAGAGAGTCGGCGGATCTTCAGGCGGAAATGGAAGCGGTTAAACAGGAATTGGAAACCATTAAGTGGCGCAGGGAGAAAACCGCCGCTTATATGAATGACCTTGATGACAAAATGGCCGCCCTCAAAGCAAAAAAGCAGGCGGCCAATGAAATCCGAAACGAGCTGGAGCCCTTTCTGGATCAAACCTTTCAAAAGTTGCAGGAATTCTCTCGAAACGATCTCCCCATGCTCATGGAAATGCTGGCCCCCCGACTCCGAAAAGTTGCCACAATCCTCAATAATGCCGACGCAAACATCGTACAGAAGACGCGGAGCCTGCTCGAAACCACAACCCGGGCCGTGGAGTACGGGTACTTTCCGGAGCCGGATGAGGCTGAAATTGACATTGACGGAAAGTTGATTCGCGTCCAGCGCATCAACGTGGGCCGTCTGGCCCTGTTTGCCCTCAGCGGAGACGCTCGGGATGCCTGGAAATGGCATTTGGAAACAGACCGCTACGAACCGGTTCCCCATTTTGCGAGATCTATTCAGGAAGTCATTCAAATTACAGAGCGCTCCCGCCTGGTATCGTTGGTGGAATTGCCCGTGGGAACGGCCAGGGAACAAGCGGAGGAGACAAACCAGTGAAAACGGTACTCTGCCTCATATGTCTGCTTTTCCTCCCCGCCGGTCTTTCCGCCCAGGAAGAAAAATTCAAAGCGGTGGTCCGGGAAGTTCAGGAAGACTTAGGCGAGGCTCGGAAAGAAAAAGCCATAACCCGATCCGAAGCGGCCCGGCAGCGCGCACGTCTGCAAAAAGATATGGAGGGCCTCAAAACGCGCGTCAAGCGGGAAAAAGCGGCCCTTGATGCAGATGAAAAAAAACTTCTTTCCATGCGGGAAGAACGCCTCAAACTGGAACGGGACATTCGGGCTCACACGGGGCATATGAAAGAATTGGATGCGGTGTTGCGGGATTTTGCACGTGATTTTTCGGGGCTTGCGGAACGGTCCCCCTATTCCGGTGAAAACCCGGAACGGTTGACCACCCTCAAGGACTTCCTGAACACGGAAAAGATCCTCGGAATCCAGGATATCCGGACCCTGGTAGCGCTGGCCTTTGATGACATGACCGCGTCATCACAAATCATCAAGCGCAAGGGCGTCATCGTTGATCGCCAGGGGCAGGAAGTGGAAAGCGACATCATACGGCTCGGGAATCTCACAGCCATCTACCGGGAAAACACCCATGTGGGTTATCTCAGTACAAGCCCCGCATCCGGGCGCCTTCTGGCGGCGGCTTCCCCCGGATGGGGCGTTGGAAGAAATCTGAAAAGCTACTTTAAGGGAGAGACAGATGCGGTATACATGGATATTTCGGGAGGCGTCGCCGTAAAGCAACTGTCGCGGCGAACGACCCTCTGGGAACAAGTTCGAAGCGGGGGGTTGCTCATCTGGCCTATCCTTCTGGTGGGTCTTGTGGCCGTCATCCTGGTACTGGAACGTCTGTTTTTTCTGGGCCGGGTCAGCCAGAATACGGACAAGCTCATGACCCATGTGACGGAACTGGTGGAAAAGGGCGATTACAAAGGGGCCGTGCAATCCGCCGAAGCCCAGTCGGGACGTCCCACCAGCAATGTTCTGAAGGCGGGCCTTGAACAACAGGGACAACCCCGGGATATTATCGAAAGCAGTCTGGCGGAGGCCATTTTAAAGGAGACCCCCCGCCTGGAGCGATTTCTGCCCGCCCTCAAGGTTCTGGCTGCCATCGCCCCCCTTCTGGGCCTCCTGGGTACCGTGACCGGCATGATCAACACCTTTCACGTCATCACCGTTCACGGCACGGGCGACCCCAGACTGATGGCCGGCGGCATCAGCGAAGCGCTCATCACCACGCAACTGGGTCTGGCAGTGGCCATCCCCATTTTGGTCATTACCGCTCTTTTGGGGAGAAAGGCCAGCCGTATCGCCTCGGATATGGAGGAAAAGGCCATGGCCCTGATCGCTGCACTTTTACGAGACCAGAGGCTCCCCGATGGAAGCGCTTGAAAGCATATGGGCCTCCATTCAAACCGGCGGCCCGGTGATGTTCCCGCTCATCGTGGTCTCCGTCTGGATGTGGCATCTGATCGCCCTGAAAGTCCTGTGGGTGTTTCGCGTGCGGCGAAATCGTTTGGGGATGTCCCAGGCGCTTGAATACGTATCCAGCAGGAAGTCCTCCGGTTTCTCCAAAAAGACCATGCTCAAGGACCAGGGGCCCAAAGGCGAAGCCCTCGCCCATTTTCTGGGCCATCGCCGTTTCGACCCCGAAAGTGATCGGATCATGTGGGAAGCGGCGGTGCAGCGGCAGATTTCCCCCCTGAATAACCACATGAGCGCCATACTGGTACTGGCCGCGGTGGCGCCCCTGCTGGGGTTGCTGGGGACTGTCACGGGAATGGTGGACACCTTCCGGGTGATCGGCATGGAGGGCACGGGAAACCCCCAGGCCCTGGCATCGGGTATCGAGGAAGCGCTTGTAACCACGCAGACAGGGCTTCTCATCGCCATACCCGGCCTTCTGGTGGGCCAGACGCTTCGAAAACAGATCAAAAATATTCAAGGGGACCTCATGATATTCTATCGGGCCGTGGACCAGTGGCTGGAAAGGAGTCAGAATCATGTTTAGGGTGGGTAGCAGCCTCGGGAGCATGAACAAACAGGATAACAGCGACGCCGAAATCAACATGGCGCCCCTCATCGACATGATTTTTATTCTTCTGATCTTTTTTCTGGTGACCGCAACGTTTGTGAGGGAATCCGGTGTGGAAATTCAGCGGCCGGAAGCGGCATCCGCGGAAAACAAAGACGCAGCCGGCATCTTTATTGCGGTCACTCAGGATGGGGACATCTTTGTGGACAAAAGCCGGGTCGATCTCAGGAGCGTGCGGGGTATTGTGGAGCAGTTCCTTCTGGAAAATCCGTCCGGCGCCGTCATGCTTGAGGCGGACCGCAACAGTATGACCGGTCGGATGGTTCAGGTCCTGGACCAATGTCGCATGGCAGGCGCCGAAAACATTGCCGTTTCAACGGTCAGGAGTGACTCATGAATGTCACCCGGGGGAACCTCAAAACCGACCGGCGCATCTCTCGCATGGCCGTTGCTTTGACACTCTCCCTGCTGGTGAACGCTGCTATTTTTGCCGTGGCCCCCGTGCTCCTGGATAAACGGATCGTTTCAAAATTTTCGAGGCATGCGTTGTTGAACCTCATGATGCCCCTGAGGCCCAAACCGGTGGAACCGGACAGGGACGAACCTGAACTTCCGGAAGAGTTGCCCCAACTGGAACTGGCCCCCATGGAAACGGAAATGGAAACGGAACTCCCGGAGCCCCCTGAAGTAACACCCCCTGAGCTTGAAATGCCCGAGATGGAAGTGCCGCCCTTACGTCCACCCATGCCTTTGGACCGAGTGACACCCGAAGCACCCACGCTGGAAATCCACATGAAATCCCTTTCAGCATCATCGGTTCCCCTGGCGATCAACGTACCCCGAACCGTTGCCAAAGCCCCCACAGTGTTGCAGGACACCAGGGGAAAGTCCGAAAACCCGGAATATTCCATTGGGGAGGTGGATTCAAAACCGGGGCTGGTGGGGCAGGCGTTGCCGCCCTATCCCCGCAGGGCCCGTCGAAGGGGCATCGAAGGGTGGGTGAAAGTGCGCTTTCTGGTGACAAAGAATGGACGTGTTGAAAATCTAACGGTTTTACAGGAATCTCCCACAAGGGTCTTTAACAAAACCGTCATGAAAACCGTTCCCCGATGGCGATTTAAACCCGCCAGAAAGGACGGCCAACCCGTGGATGTATGGGTGGAGCAGACCATCAATTTCGAGATTGAAAAATAATGATGAAGCTGGCGTTTACAATCCTGATTATCATATTCACCTTTTTAGGCAATGGTGTATCCGCGCAAAATTGTCCAAAAGATCCTTCACCCGTCTCATATGACCTTCACCTTGCCTTAACCCATGCGGAAAAGGAGATGGAAACGGGGCACAATCAAAAAGCCCTGGGACTCTTGGCGGATTATGCCCGAAAAAACCCCTCAGAAGCACATCCTCAGCTCCCTTTTCTAAGGGGACTTGTTACCTATCAACTCAAACGATTCAATGCTTCTGAAGTCTTTTTCAGGGAGGCCATCAAACGGGACCCCTGTTTTGGTGAAGCCTGGCAAAATCTCGCCGCCGTCCACAGCCGGCAGAACCGCCCTGCTCAAGCCGCCGAAACCATGACCCGGGCCTTTTCACTGATACAGCCTGAAAATCCAGACCTTCTATACCGGGCTGCCGTATTTTGGCTCATGGCCAAGGAGACGAAAAAAGCCATTTCTCTGCTCAAGCAATTGTGCGCAAGGCCCAACCCGTCTCCTCGGTGGCGCACCACTCTGGCCCATGTTCTGGAGACATTAGAAAAAAACCATAAGGCCGCCAAGGCACTCGCCACTCGGAACGCCGCACTAGAAGCCTCCGCCCACGGGTTCAGATCCGCCCTTATCCATCTTAAAAACGGAGCCCCTGAAAAGGCACTCCCACTCCTTGAAACCCTCTCCAGGAAAACCAATCCAGAGGCCCAATGGCTCATGGCCCTGGCTGCCACCCTGGACAGACTCAACCGACCCGGGGAAGCGGTAGCGGTTATGGAAAAGGTGGATGCGAAATCCCCTGCCCTCTCCTCAAATTTGCGTCTTCAAGTGGCCATCTTCTGGCTGAAACACGACAATCCCAAACGTGCCCTCCCCCTGCTGGATAGAACGCCTGAAAATCCACATGTATCCAAAAGTTTCCGTTTGGCTCAAATTGAGGCCCTGGTGCGGACAGGCCAGGCGAAAGCTGCCCATGTTCCGTTAACAGCGCTCCTGAATCAATACCCGCAGGATGAAAAAATCTGGCGGCTGGCAGCCTGGACGAATATTGAACAGAAAGCGTTCGGGAAAGCCGCAGCGGCACTGGAAGTGGCCTTCCGCCTTGGTTCGCCAAAATCCACAGACTGGAAACAACTGGGGAACCTTTACCGACTAGCGGGGGTTCCTCGAAAGGCCGCTAAAGCGTATATCACCGCTTTTGGAAAAAGCCCTACCGCCGGCGATCTGGACCTTCTGGCCCAAACCTATGGGGACGCCCATCAAATGAAAGCGGCCCTCGCCGCCGCAGCCCGGGCCGCAAAACTGGCACCAACGGCCAAACGATTGTCCCGATTGGGCCTGATGCATATGGAACAAGAGGATTGCCAAAAAGGGATGGCAGCATTTCAGAAGGCGGCACAACTGAAAGACCCGGAAGGGGTTAACAGCTTGCGTATGGGCTACGCCGCCTGGAAGCTGGATCAGCTGGTTTCCGCCAAAACCGCCTTCCAATCGGTCCTTCAAAAAGCGGGTTCAGGAAGCGGAAATGCCGTAAAAGCATCCAAAGCCCTCAAAACAATCGAACAAATGATGAAACGACAATAAACGAGCGTTTTCAATTGAATCCTTCGCAGATTCAATTTGATGCTTGATCCAATGCAAAAAAAGGAAAATCACCCATGACCATCAACTCGGATTCGGAATATATACACGGCGGGGTCCCCAAAACAGACATGCAACGGCTGGAGGTTTCAGAGAGACGGGTGCTGGACTTCAGCGTTAACCTCAATTTTTTTGGACCGCCCCCCATTATAAAGGAAAAATGGCCGGAGCTGTTTGAAACCATTGAGCAATATCCCAGCGTAAACGGAGATGGCGTGGCCGGTTACTATCATTCGGTCTGCGGCGTGTCCCCCCATAATTTTTTAGCCGGTAACGGCTCCACTGAACAGATCTACCTCGTGGCCAGGGTGCTCAAATTCCGGCGTGCCGCCATCATCACCCCATCATTTCACGATTATGAACGGGCATCGCTTCTGGCAGGCGTCGAGGTTCTTCGGTGCCCCCTGTCTCCCAACAATGATTTCACTCTACCCCCCAAAGAAGCGCTGATTGAGATCATGGAAAAGGTTGATGCGCTTTGGATCGCACGTCCCAACAACCCCACTGGCAACCTGTTTGACAAAAATCTGATTCTGGAACTGGCCGACCAATTCCCTGAAAAATGGTTCATCGTGGATGAGGCGTTTGTGCAATTTTTAGATGACTGGAAAGAAAAAAGTTTGCTCACCGAAAACCCTGAACCGAATGTTCTGGTGCTCAACTCGCTTACAAAATTTTACGCCATTGCCGGCCTTCGTTTGGGCGGAATCGTGGGGCATGAAAAAGTCATCTCCCGAATGAAACACGCCAAGGAACCCTGGGCCATTAACGGCATCGCGGATCGGGTGGCATCCCTTCTCTCTGATTGCGGCGATTACGATGAAAAAAGCCGTTTGGCCCACAATGAAGAAAAAGAAAGGGTTTTTCTTGCTCTCAGGGACATGGACGGCATTCTTCCCTTTGAACCTTCCGTCAATTACATTTTATGCCAATGGCTCAAGACCCATAACCTGGACCGGCTGTTGGCCCACCTTCTTAAAAAAGGTCTGTACTTACGGGATTGCCGGAATTTTCCGGGACTCGAAAAGAATTTCTTTCGCATGGGTCTCAGACTCCCAGAGGAAAATGATCACCTGCTTTCGGCATTGTCCTCATTTAAAGCATCTTAAAGGGAAGAGAAGAGAAAATGGGCAAACCACCATCCATGACAAATAATGGGCAAACCACTCCCTGCCTGTCCGTGCTGGGTACGGGATCAGACGTGGGGAAAAGCATCATCGCCACCGCCCTCTGCCGGATATTTTCAGACCAGGGGATACGGGTAGCCCCCTACAAAGCCCAGAACATGAGCAACAATTCCGGCGTCACACCCGAAGGCCTGGAAATGGGACGGGCCCAGATGGTTCAAGCCGAAGCCGCACGCACGCCACCCCATGTGGACATGAACCCCATACTGCTCAAACCCACCAGCGATGTGGGGTCTCAGGTGGTTTTGATGGGGAAAGCCGTGTCCAACGCCACGGCGCGGGATTACCATGAGCGGAAACAATCGTTTCAGGAGATTGTCAACGGCTCGCTGGATCGCCTAAAAGCCGACTTCGATCTCATCGTCATGGAAGGGGCTGGCTCGTGCGCCGAAGTCAATCTCATGGAAAACGATATCGTCAACCTGGAGATGGCCCGATACGCCAAAGCCCCGGTCATCCTGGTGGGCGATATTCACCGGGGCGGCATTTTCGCCCAGATGGTGGGCACCCTGGCCTGCCTGCCGGACCGCGACAGGGAGTTGATCGCAGGATTTATCATCAACCGATTCAGGGGAGATATCACACTGTTCGAAGACGGGAAGAAATGGATTGAGGACCACACGAAAAAACCGGTGTTTGGCGTACTCCCATGGTTTTCCCATTTCAAGATCGAAGCGGAAGATTCCGTAGTCATCGAAAACCCGTCCACCGCCTCCATCAAAACACAACCCCTGCCGGCAGCGGCGGTCATCCGCATCCCGCACATATCCAATTTCACGGACTTCGATCCCCTGATCAACACAGAGGGGCTCAACATCTATTTTGTGGAAAAAGTACAGGATTTATCTGTTTGCAACGCCGTCATCATCCCCGGGTCCAAGAACACCCGTTTCGATCTTCAATGGCTCCATGACACCGGATGGACCGGACAGCTCCGGTCCTACGCCGGGGCCGGGGGACACATTTTGGGAATCTGCGGTGGGTATCAAATGCTTGGGAATGTGGTCCGGGACCCTGAGGGGACTGAAGCAACTCCCGGTAACACACCAGGGCTTTCACTTCTACCCATAGAAACCGTTCTCAAAGCCCCCAAAACCACAACCCTCTCCCGGTTTCAGTGGGGTAATATTCAAGGTACCGGATACGAGATCCACATGGGGCAGAGCATTCTTACAGATGGTCATCCCCTATTCCAGATGATCGAAAGAAACGGTGCATCCTCCCAAGACACCGACGGATGCCGGTCGGTCAATGGCAATGTAATGGGAACCTACATCCACGGCCTATTCGACACCCCGGACATAACGCGCAGGTGGCTTGGGACCATCGGCCTGCCGGATATAACGGTTTCGGAATCAGGCGGTTATCAGGAAAGAGACCGGGCATACGATTTGCTGGCGGAACACTTCAAAGCCCATGTGGACATGGAAGCCATTGCCCGACTCGTTGGTCTGTAACGCCCATCGATAAAGTTCACTAGCGCCTCATCCGGCCCCACCACCCATTATGTGGCTGTTGAAGAGGATATTACCGAACTTAAGAAAAATGAAGAAGAACTCCAAAGAGCCAAAGCCGTGGCGGAAGAAGCCACCCAAACAAAGAGCGATTTTTTGGCCAACATGAGCCACGAGATCCGTACCCCCATGAACGCCATTATCGGCATGAGCCATCTGGCTCTCAAGACCGATCTCACCCCAAAGCAGAATGACTATATCAGCAAGATACGGTCGTCTTCCAACGTCTTGCTGGGTATCATCAATGATATCTTGGATTTTTCCAAGATCGAGGCCGGAAAACTTGATATTGAATCGACGGTTTTTCAGTTGGATGATGTGCTTGAAAACCTCGCCAACCTGGTGGGTCTGAAAGCGAAAGAGAAGAACCTGGAGTTGCTCTTTGACATACATGAAGATACCCCCATCGCTCTCACGGGCGATCCGTTACGTCTTGGCCAGATCTTGATCAACCTGGTCAACAATGCGGTGAAATTTACGGAAAGAGGCGAAATCGTTATAAAGGTGGCTCCCGTGGGAAAGGTCGAAGCAAAGATGAAACTGCAATTTTCAGTACAGGATTCCGGGATCGGGCTGACAGAGGAACAACGGGGTAAACTGTTTCAGGCCTTTTCCCAGGCCGATACGTCAACCACCCGAAAATACGGCGGCACCGGCCTGGGCCTGACCATTTCCAAAAAACTGTGTGAAATGATGGGCGGTGAAATCCGGGTGGAGAGCGAGCCCGGAAAGGGGAGCGCTTTTATCTTCACGGCGGTTTTTGGATTGCGTGACGAAAAGAAGCTACCGCTTTAGCCTGATCCGGACCTGCGGGGAAAAAGGGTCCTGGTGGTGGAGGATAACGAGACTTCCCGCGAAATTCAGCAAAACATGCTGGAAGCCATGTCCTTTGTTGTTTCCCAGGCCCCAACCGGCGAGGAACCATGTTCAGACTTTCTCAGTTTAGCGTGCGAACTCCGATTTGAAAGGCCGGCATTATGGAAATAAAAGCGTTCACCCTGGATGAAAACACCAGACTGCCACCCATCGCTCCGGAGGATTTGTCACAGGAATGGCTGATTGACCAGGTTCCCCGTTGGATAGACGTTGATGCCTCCGAGGCGGACGCATTGGCCGATTTCCTGGCCCCTTTGGGCATACCCCAACCCATCATTCAAAGCTGCCTGAGGCCGTCGGAAGAACCGGAACTGGCTCATTATGAGAATATGGTTTACATTGAATTCCCTCTCATAATCAAAAACCGGATCTACGATCGGACATATGTCTCAATCATTGTCCTGCCCACAACGCTTATTACCATTCATTCGGAAACGGTTTCAACCATCAGCATGCTGGAGACCCGATTATCCATGGAGACCCTATTTCACTCATCGGAAATATCGGGTCTCCTCCACGAAATCATCGTTTATCTATTAAGGCAGAACTATCATTATTTCCTGGATGTTCGTACGCAAATAAATTATTTATCAAATGGCATCATTGAAAAGCCCGACGCCGTGGAACTGGGAGATATTTTAAAGATCATCAGATTGGTTGACTTTTTTATCACCGTGGTCGAGGATCAGCACTATTGTATCGAGACATTTCTTGACGGTAACGGACGAACTTCAAGGTTATTGTCAACCCTCTGTCTTTACAAAGCCGGATATGATTTCAAACGTCTGTTCACCATTAGTGAATATTATGATCGTGACAGACCTACCTTTTATAAAAAAATCCAATGCGTTCGTGAAAACGACATGGATATGACCGTATGGCTGGATTATTTCATCACGGGCCTGGAAACTCAAATGATCGAGGTCAAAGAGCGCGGCGAACAGGTCATTCGACGGGATATTTTAACACAGAAACACAACCTGAATGAAAGACAGAGCAAAGCAATTGAATACCTCCTCCAGTATGACAGACTGACTATCCAGGATTATGAGGTGCTGTGCCCAGAGGTAAACCGACGCAGTTTGCAGCGTGATTTTAAAATAATGATTGAAAAAGAACTGATTGATAGTGAAGGTGCAACAAATCAGCTGGTCTATCTTTTGAGGGTATAAACTTGCGACATCTTATGACAAAAACTTGTGACAAACTCGTGACAGGGGAAGGGGGTAAATAGCGGAAGAACCGTTTTTTCATGTGAAAAAACCGGGGAAGTAACGGCTGACGAAACGGGTGTCCATCGCCTGATTAGAACGGAATTTTCATGGTTTCGCTGTTTTCAGCGCCAATATAGTGCTTCATCGCTGTTTCACAAATCCCACCAGGAAATAATACTCACCCGCTGCGCTTTTCCAATGATATTTTCTCCCCTGTTTCATCCAATTTGTGCAATCGGTAACCACTGAGGGGGGTGCGCAGTTCGTCCCTCCAGCCGAACGGATCGCGGTTTTCGACAACGACGGCACGTTGTGGGCTGAACAGCCCATCTATGTGCAACTTGTCTTCGCCATGGACCGTGTCAAAACGCTGGCGCTAAAACATCCGGAATGGAAAGAGAAGGAGCCGTTTGCCCGGTGGATCTGGCCAGAGCCAACAAACTTCTTGACGAGGCAGGGTATCCGCGGAAGCCCGACGGAAACCGCTTCACCCTGACCCTGGACTATTACCCCCCGCACCCAGTCAAATTTTCATTTATTGGAAAACCTCAATAAACTTGTATGTGCTGAAGGTGGCGTAGGGGGCTTCCAGAATCTTGTTGACCAGGTCCTCTTTAGCCAGGGCAAAGGTTCCGCTGTCCGGGTATCCGATAAAGGTGTATTCGGTGATGCCGCTATATTGCTTGGTTCTGGACGCTGCCTGCAGAATTTCAACCATCTGTTCGGTCTGGATTGTTTGCGCTTCACTCTCAAACGTATTGATTTTTTTGAGCATCGCGTTGTAGCGATAATTGTCTGGTTCTATGTCTGCATGATAGCTCCCCGGGCGAAGCGCCTCCGGATTTGCCCCTTGATACTTGAAAAAGGTGTTTGTGGTGAAGATA
The DNA here is from genome assembly GCA_016844935.1 of Desulfobacteraceae bacterium. GTDB lineage: Bacteria > Desulfobacterota > DSM-4660 > Desulfatiglandales > Desulfatiglandaceae > NaphS2. The sequence goes on from JAERTK010000137.1 coordinate 21,184, forward strand.
TCGTACTGGCTGAGCGGGGTTATGAAGACGGGATTTCGTGTTTCTCCCCCGTATGAATCCACTTCAAAGGTCAGGGAGGGATCGTTTGCAGATGTCAGATATTTTCCGGATACAGCCGTATTAAAGCCGCCGGTCCGGGTCGTTGATGTTGTTGTCCAATAGGTCCATGCTTCTTGCGGCGTTGTGCTGGTTTCAAGGGTTTCCCTGTACAGAAGATCGTAGCCCAGCATGTTGGTTTTTTCCAAGTCCGGATGTGAAAGGACGCTGTGGGGGGCCAGAACCAGACCGGATTCATTCATGCCCATATCCGCACCAATGAAGCCCGGCCAGTTGATGCCGATAAACGCCAGGGTCTTTGAAGATTCCGGTTCAACCGCTACGATTAAGAGGTCGTTCACCGTGATTTTCCGGTAGTCGTTTTCTCCATCCATGTTCTTACCATGAATCAACCCGCCGTTCAGCTCGGTGTTTGCCGTCTTGTCCCCCCAGAAGACAGCGCTTGAGCAGGAAGGCTTTTGGATATCCGGAGACAGTTTGAAAATGATGGTATTGGCTAAGAAATAAAAGCTGTTGATGCCGGCCAGGTCGTCCCGGTTCAGATTTCGATTCAGCCTGAAACTGAAAGTGCCGGCAGTTGACGCGTTCATGCCGGTCAGCAGGGCATCCAGTTCCCTTGAGTATCCGTCATAGAGCCCGCCCATTTGAGTTCTTACCAAAGGGATAAAGACGTTTTCGTAAAAGTCGGTGGATTTGCAATAGTGCTCAATGACAACGAAGTTCAGCCAATCCAGTATTTGCGCTGCACACAGAAAGCCTGCGACATAGGCCCTCTCTTCAGGTGTTCCCCATATGTGCAGGACATGGTTCCCGTTTAGCTTCTTGAGGGTTCCGCCGCCGTTTCCGGAAGCGACAGATTGTTCCTTATGGCTGAAGGGCACCGGCTGATACAGAACCACATCCTTGTTTCCGGTGATTTCTCCATCGGTTACCGTAACGGTTGGGAGTTTCAGATTGGCGGAGGTCTGGTACCAGCCGACGGGGTCGGCAAAGTCGTAATGATTCACACCCCCGTCGCCGCCGGTGTCCATATACGCCCAGACGGCATATTGCCCGGGCATAAGCCCCAAGATGGTGTAGGAGCCCTGGCCGGTGAATTTCTGATAACCGGCGGCATACTGGGATAGATAAGGATATGCCTCTGTTTCCATGTTACGGATGCGCCCCCGATTTTCAGCCTTCACCGCCACCACATAAATGTCGCCTTGACCACATATCGCGTATGCGGAGATATTGCCGGATATGGCTCCTGTGGCAAGGCCGGTCGAGTCGCTGCATCCTGAAAACAGAGAAAGCACTGACGCCATTAGTGCAAGTAATAGAACAACGGCTTGGAAATAATGTCGACACTTGATTTTCATATCCCCCCCAAAAATGGTCAAGGAAATGGTCTTTGTCAATGCTCCCTCCGTTACGTTTTTGTTGCGAATATTTATGTTTGTAATTCACATTATTGGGGGACTATTTCACTGTCCAGATCAGCCGTTCCGGTTGCATCCACCGCCAAATTAACAGCCAGATAATAGACGCCTGCCTGGAGGGTGAAAGCAGCGCCCTGCTTCCCGATTTCCATGTCCGCGGCCTTCAGGTTCTCATGGAAGAGGTTATATAAGTCGGTGTCATGACCGGGATCTACCACGAACCTCACCTTCTGTCCCGCAAAAGGGCTTTCCGGGGTTACCGTGATCTTGCGCCAGATGCTCAGGGGAAGGTCTCCACGGAGTTCAATCTGGAAAGACGACTGCTCCCCCAATGTATATTCCTCGATAAGATCAGGGGGGAAATATTCGCAGACCTGAGCATGCAGCCTTTCGTTTCCGTCCTGATAACTGACGGTAATGGCGCCGTCGCCCCGGCTCATGGTATCTCCGATAAACGCAAGATCGTCATTTTGAGGATAAATAACCCTCAGGGTTTCCGGGGATTTCGCCAGCAGTAAACCATCCTTGTAAGGGAATGTCACATAAGGATCAAAGAAGGCAAACGTTCCGATCATCTGGTCCGACACATACATTTTGTCGATCCGTTGCTGCCATTTTTCCGGCAGTGGGTCCAGTGGGCGTATTTTCTGTCCCCTTGTGGCAACGACGTTGGGACCCATTGTTTCATGCTCACCACCGACCCGGATCATCAGACGATATTCGGTCCCGTAGATATCGGTTCGGTCAACGAAGACCAGATCCCAATCCTCCCCTTCCACGGAGAAAGCGTTGCTGCCATCCGGTTTCAATGTCAGGATTTTGCCTTCGTTTGGATTATAAAAGGGTTGGGTTGCCCAGAACAAACTCCCATCCCTTGTTTCGATCCGAAAGTACGCGATGGGTGACGTTGTACCGTAAAGGCCTTTGATCTCATCTGCATCGGTGATGGCCTCATCCGAAAAATCGGGAAGCGGTTTGGGCTCGGGATATTGGGACAACCCCAGCTTTTCTTTGACCGCCTCCTGGAGGCATCGGCGTGCAATGGCGGCCACGGCACTTCCCGCCGTATCGGAATTGCTCAGCACCACAACTCCCAGTTTCAGGTTCGTATTGGGAAGGAGCATGATCATGGCGTTGTATGCGCCCGTTGAACCGGTCTTGCCCCATGCGCGGCCGTAAGCCCCCTGATCGGGTGCAACACCGTAGAAAGCGGGCAACGAAGCGCTGTCCAGACCCAATCCATATTGGATAAAACTCGATGTGTCCAGGGCGGTTCGATTCATATGTCCCATTTCCCGAACGGTTTCGGCCTGCAGATACCGGGTTCCACTTTCGGATACCCCATCCTTCAGCAACATGAGCAAAAATTTAGTCATATCCGTCACGCTGGAGAAGAGACCACCCGTGGCGGGAACATTGAAGTTGAAAGGGATCTGGGGACTCCCCTTTTCATAAGGAACCGCCAGTTGGGGAATGTCTTCGCCAAGAACGGTAAATCGGCTTTCGTCCATGCCGAGGGGATCCAGGAGCGACCGTTTTAAGAAACCTTGAAAATCGGTATCTGCTTCTGACCGTCCCGCCAGATAAGCCGCGTGGCCCGCTACCACAAAGCCCATATTGGAATAGGACCCCAGGGCGCCCGGCGGGTGCGAGGGGTAGTCCGTTCTCAGATATGCCAGAACCCACGCCATATACCTGTTGTACCAGGGCGGTGTAATAATGATTTGGCCGTTATAGAGATCTCCGGGCACACCCCCGTGCATACTGAGCAGGTTTCTGATGGTGATTCGATCATTCTGGTCGATACCGGGATAGCGGATTTGAAGCGAAAAATCCGGGATGTAAGTGGAAGCAGGCATGTCAAGATCGATTTTGCCCTCATCTTTCAACTTCAGAAGGGCGACTCCGGTCATGGCTTTTCCGACGGAACCGATGGAGTAGAGCGTTTCCGCGGACGTCTTCTTTTCCTTTTCTTTGTCCGCCATGCCAAAGCCCTGACGCCAGACCACGTTCCCCAGGTCCTCCCTTTGTGCATCGACCAGGGCAATGCTGAGGCCGACAATCTTCTTCTCGATCATTTGAGATTCAATGAAAGCCTTTACGGCAGCAATCGTTTGCGCATAGGATGTTGCCTTTGGAGGAGCATTGGATGAGCCGCTGCAACAGCATAAGAAGGAAACGCATAGAAACCATAAAAATAACAAGTAGATCCGTTTCATGATTCTTCTCCATATTTGAGTGGAATAAGGCACCACCAATAAGGGTTGGTTGGGGGAGAAGGCTGGGCTTGGCTTTTTTATATAGGAAAGATTTTAGCTCCCAACAGACAAAACATGTCTATCAGGAGCAGCGTATATACTGTTTAAGGCGTTCTCTCACGGGACAACCTTCTGAATAGAGATCAATGTTTGGAGAAAAAGATTACAATCTATTGAACGAAAATACGCCTATGTCAAGAAAAAAATGGGTTTTCCCAATCCTCACGGTCGCGATTCTGGACAGGAAGGTCGTCTGTTTTCATGGAAAATTTTGCCCTCTTTTTTCAGAGCTTTCAAGGCGAGGAGAATGCCGATCCTATGGGCTATTATTGATAAACTCGTGCCCCGGTACGTATCAAATCCATCCGAGAAAACGCCACCAGAGATAGTTGAGGGGAAAGAGTAGCAGGATGGAGATCGCCGTGAGCCAGAGGCACAGCTTGAACCCGCTGGACAGTGGGATGGAAGCCATCTGCATACCGATCAAAAGGGGCGGAACCTGATAGGGGAAAAGTGGTTGGCTAAACCCCAGGACCTGCAGCATAAGCACGGTTTTCACTGAAAAACCCGTTGCTTGCGCCAGTTGGTCTGCAAAAGGGGTGAGAAGTGCGGGAATCCCCGGCTGAGTGGTAAAAACGCCTGTAAACAGAGACAGAACGCTCAAACCGAGAAAGTTGAAGAAGGGATGTGCCGGGTTCAATGGCAGTGCACTGATGCATCGTTCCGCCAGTACTGTGCCGAGACCGCTGCTGCCGATCAATTGCCCCAGCCCCAGAATTCCCGCGATATAGAACAGTGAACCGAAGTTGATCTTCTCCTGAAACGCTTTGCCGCTCACGATGGCAACTCCGGGCAACAGAACGATGCATGCACCGGCCATGGCGACCCAAGCCGGAGAAATATGGTGCAGGGAATCCGTGGCCCACAGGGAAAGCATAAGTATGAGGAGAATGCCGAGCACCTTCTCCTTTGTCCCGGCCTTGTCGCCCTCCGCCATGGTCATTTTACCGGTTTTCTTCAAGGTATCGGGGAAAAAAATGACAATGCAAATCCCAAGTGCCAGCAACTTGACCAGACCGAGCACAGGCAAATGCAGCAGAAGATATTCTCCATAGAGGGGCGAGTATCCGTGCAGGGTTTCGCTCAAGCCAGCCAGGACCATATTGGCGACATTTGCGGGAAGAATGGCAAAACCGGGCAGAACCGTTCCCAGAATAACCGCACTGACAGCCCCCATGTATCCATTTTGATGTTTTTCAAACCCAACCTCCCGGGCCACGAGCATGGCAATGGGAACAAGAAGCACCACTCTGCCTATGGAGGACGGCATAACCATGGCAAAGAGAACCCCGCAGAAAACAAGGCCAAAGATCAGGCCTGCATAACTGCGGTTCAAACGGCCGGCAACACGAGCGGCAAGTCGGCTTCCAAGCCCTGTGACTTGGATGCCGACGCCGAGCACCAGACCTCCCAGGACCAGCCAAAACGCCCTTGAGGTAAATCCCGAAAAGACCACATGCGGCGGCGCAAGTGCCAGGATCATGGCCCCGGTAAAGAAAATGAGCGCCGTCAGGTATTCTGGCAGCAGTCCTGTGGCCCACAGGGAAAGAATAAAGAGGACAAACCCGGCCGTCCCGGCCACCTCCCCGGGGAAAAAGGAGGGAGGGAAAAGGGCGACAGCAAGGCCCAGACCTGCCGAAAGGCAGACGATGAGAGGTTTAGTACGAAACGCCATCAATTTTTCTTCACTGCTAAAGGGGTTGATCAATTTTCGGTTTGTCCGGTTACAGAAAATCAATTCGTTGGGTATGAACGGTCGATTGTTAAAGCGGTAACGGCTGAACAAGAAAGGCCACGTCGGTCAACGACATGGCCCTGTGGTAGTTTATATATTATTTGAAATAGTCGTCCCTCGCCTTTTTGATCTGGCGAAGGTTCTCAAGGGGGGACGGGGGCGCGATGCCACATCCGGGGCATATGAAGTCGGTCCCGTTTTGTAGGGCCTCGGTCGCCTCTTTGTGGACTTCCTCGGGCGTTCCGCTGAAAAGGGTGGTGGCGGTGGCCACATTCCCGAAAACCTTGACGCCTTTTGCGTGGGCGATTTCCACATCGGCTTTCATATCCGCTTTTTCTTCGATACTGATACCGGCGACACCGGTATCGCACATCATGTCTATGACCCCGTCGGAATTGCCGCACACATGAAGGACAACGGGGCCTTTTGCACGGTCCACCACGTCTTTTAAGACAGGGACCAAAAATTTTTCAAAAAATTTGGGGCGCAACAGGGCGGGACCTGCCGTGGGTTCTGCGAACACGTAATAATCAGCCCCATTGTCAAAGGCGAAATTTTCGGCGGCGACAGCCGCCTCCTTGGTCACTTCCAGCACTTTGTTGATCCCGTCGGGATTTTTATAGACCCACTTCATGAACTGTTCGGTCCCCACCAGGTTCGCGGCGCAGGTAAAGGGGCCTTCCGTTTCACCAAAAATAATCAACTCATCCCCCACCTTTTCCTTGAGAAGGCGAAAATGTTCCTTAAACATGGGGAACCTGCCTCTTTCCAGAAAATCGGAAGGGAACTCAAGATTTTCAATGCCATCCGCATAAGGGTGTCCGTGAATGGAATACTGGATGTCCTTCTGGGGATTGCCCAATTTGCATCCAAAGGCTTCGCTCAGTCCCACGATATCCCACCCCATGGCCTTGACCCATTCAAAGCCGGCGTATTTGTGCGCCGCGTAGGAAAGCTCGGTCATGGCCACGGGATCGGTGTCCGCAAGGGGCCTCGCATATCCGCACTGGTCCATGAGGGCCACCACACCGTAAGTGGTGGTGCTTCCCGCAGGGGTCATATCCACATCTTTTCCGTTCAGCCGATTCCAGAATCTTTCCTTTAAGCCCATTGCTGCCATTTTACACCTCCCGCACCTTCATCCCGGTCATCAGACCGAAAGATGCTGCTTAATAATATCGCCATCTGCCATCAATTCCGCAGACGTGGCCGTACCGCTGATTTTCCCCTTGATCCCCATGAGGTAATGACGCGATGCCACCTTCAAAGCCATACGGTAATTCTGTTCCACCAGAAGAAGGGTGAGCCCTTCCTCCACGCATACCAGTAGGATGGGTTGAATCACCTCGTAAACCAGAAGTGGCGCAAGCCCCTGGCTGGGTTCGTCCAGCAGCATGAGAAGCGGATTCCCCATGAGCGCCCGGCCGATGGCCAGCATCTGCTGTTCCCCGCCGCTTAAGGTTGACCCATCCTGTTTCCCTCTGATCTTCAGCACCGGAAAATGGCTGTAGACTTTCTCCATGTTCCACACATCACCCTGTACTTTGGGTTTTTCCGCCAGCTTGAGGTTCTCTTCAACACTGAGTCCCGGGAAAATGTGCCGCTCAGCGGGAACATAACCGATGCCGCACCTGACCACCCGGTGCGGCGGCCAGCGGGTGGTATCCTGCCCGTCGATCCGTATGGCCCCCGATCGGGCCGGTGTCAGGCCCATGATGGAACGGAGCGTCGTGGTTTTGCCCACGCCGTTTCGCCCCAGGATGGACACGGCCTCAAGACGGTCGATGTGCATGGAAAGGCCCTGAATGATATGACTTCTTCCGTAATAGGTCTGGAGGTCCTCAATTTCAAGGATCTTTTTCGATTTCCGGTCATCCACCCCCAAGATAAGCCTCCTTCACCATCTGGTTTTTCTGAATCTCTTCCGGCGGTCCTTCCGCAATAATACCGCCCTGATGCAACACGCTGATTTCATCAGAAATGGCCATCACCACATCCATGTCGTGCTCGACCAGGGCAACGGAAATCTTCTCACTGAGACCCTTAATAAGCTGGGCAATATGTTCTGTTTCAGCTGGCGACATGCCCGCAGTGGGTTCATCCAGAAAGAGAATCTTGGGTTCGCTGGCGAGCGCCATGGCCACCTCCAGCAATCGCTGGTCTCCATGGGCCAGGTTGCTGGAAAGCACATGGGCTTTTTCCTTGAGATCCAGTCGTTCCAAAATCTCCCAGGTCTCCCCGTTGACTTTTTTCAGACTGGCTTTTTTGGAAAAGATTCTGAATGATCCGCCCCTTTTCATCTGCTTAGAAATTCGAACGTTTTCAAATACCGTGAGCCCCATGAAGATACTGGTGATCTGGAATGTGCGGCATATGCCTAAAGCGGTGAGTCGATGGGCCGGCTGGTCGGTGATGTTCCGCCCCTTAAAAAGGATGGCACCGGAACTGGCGGGCAGACGTCCGGTGATGACATTGATCAGGGTGGTCTTACCGGCGCCGTTGGGTCCGATGATGCTCTTGAGCCGGTTCTCCCTGAATTCGATGTTCACCGCATTGGTGGCCAGCACGCCCCCGAAGCGCCGATGAAGATCTTCCGTATGCAGGATCACGCTCTGGTTCATTAAATTCTCCTACTCCTTTCTAAACCGAAATAGCCCCGTTTTGAACCGAGACAGGTCGCCCAGGCCCACAAAGCCTCTCGGCATGAAAAGCACCAGGAAAATCACCACCAGCCCCACAAACAGTTCCCAGTGTTCGGTCATGGTGCTGATATAATCCTGCATGAGGATGAAAATACCGGCCCCCACAATGGGACCCCACAGGGTGCCCATGCCTCCCAGCAGCACCATCATGAGCACGGCGGCACCGGCAAACGCATGCATGCTGGTGGGTCCAATATACCCCCGGTAAAGGATATAAAGCCCTCCGCTGATGCCGGCCAGCATGCAGGCGAAGGTCCAGCCGAGAAGTTTGTATTTGCGCACATTGATCCCCACAAAGGATGCCCGGTCT
>JAERTK010000138.1 GCA_016844935.1 Desulfobacteraceae bacterium
GGCTAGACGTTCCTCAATGATTTCCGCAAAAGCCTCGGCCTGCACCTCAGCCTGGTTTTCAGGGACGCCAGCGGCTTTCAGTTTCTTTGAATATGCAAGCGTATCAAAAGCAATGGTAGCCATGTCATGAACCTCCTGAAAGGGGTGATAAGACTTTGCTTTTTTCAGCGGCGAGTATAGGAAGGTGATAAGACTTTGCTTTTTTCAGCGGCGAGTATAGGAAAAGCCGTCTTGTGTGTCAAGAAGAAACAAACCACCAGATGTTTGGTTTTGCAGGAAGGCAAAGAACTCCAGAAGAGTGGTGAGCGCTACGAGGCCTCAAACGAAAATTCAATTCTTGCAATAAGCCGGGAATGAGCTGAATTTATACCTGATTTAGGCATACGTGTTCCTCAAATCCAGATGAATCCAGATGCCTTTTTTGAAATAATTATGAAGAGTATGCCTCAATCGGGTATTCCGGATCACGGTAAAGATAGTCTTCACAGGGAGGCAACTGGGAATCTGAAGTATCAATGCGGATTTTCGGGTCGATGTTTCTTGGCGGCGGCCTGGCCTTTCGGTCCCAAAGGTCGAGGTGCCGCAATATCTTCTCTATAACCTCCACACGGTCTATAATACTGATGATTTTCATTTTCCCGGAACATGCGGGACAGCAGAGAGGGTCGACTTCGTAAATTTTTTGAATCAATCTGGCCCAGTTTCGTTTGTGTTCTTTGGTCGATCCATTCGGTTCAAGAATGGAGGGGATAAGTTCGTCTTCATCGTTTATCTTCCGTTTTCCCCTGGCCACATTGCTATAGAAACCGAAGTACCGAACCATCTGCTGTCCTTTATTTGGAACATGGGAACACATGGCTGCCAGCCACTCCAGCGCATCAAAGGTTTTTTCCTCTTCACCGTCTTTGGACTGATACACCACTTTTGATTCTTCCGGAATATAAGTCATTCTTTCCTGAGAAAAAGAAGCCCGGATAATATAGCGGGCCAGGTTTTCAATGGCGTCTTCATTTCCCGGCTGAATCCTGGGACCACAAAACACACTGAATCCTGAGTGCCTCCACCCTGAAACCATTTTAAGGTAACCCGACAAAAAATACTGTAAGTTATACTGTAAGTCAAGGCCCGCAAAATGTAATATCGGTGTTTCACGCCGAACGGCCAGGCATACCGTAGGTTCAGAAAACCAGGATCATTCACAAAATTGAGGAGGGTCAGAGGAAACGTGTCGAATATGGCAATGAAATAGATGTTACTTCGGCGGAACCTTTTTCGAAAAAAACGTTGAAAAGGCGGTTGTGATGATCAATTCCGGTGTGGCGCCCGAATCTGTTGTCCATATGACGAAGGCCCTGAGTCTCGTGACCAGTATCGGCCTTCGTTCCATGTTAAGAGCAAGCAATCGACGGTCGCCGATCACTTCTTCTCTACTTTTTTCCTTGAAACTCAGTCCGTCGCATATCCTTCCCTGACGGCGTTCTCCATGGCAGCCAACTCGTCATCGGTCAGAAATTCGAAATGCGATTCCCTCTTTCGTGCCGAAAGGCGACCATTGTTTTGCAGGCAGAGCTGGATAAACAGATCGATGAGGCGGTCAGGCATATCCACGATTTCCTGGATGGCCTGCTTGGTCCTGTCGTAATTCGCCAGAAAATCGAGTTCTTCCACCAGTTCGTTCTCGATGGTGAGCTTGACGAAATCGTACAACGCCTCCGCCTGATCGGTCATATCGACGTACCTGTACAGACGTTTGGTCTCGCCCTGCACGGTCATCTGTCCCAGATCGTCCAGGTCGTATTCTACCAGCCGCATCAGCGGGCTTGAAAACGTCTCCAGGGAGTGATCGTAAAGCGCCGGATTTTTCAGCATGGCGGCGGAGACCGGGAACATCAGCCCTTTCGGAATCGCACCGCGCAGGAACAGGATGTTGTGAATGAGAAACCGGTGAATGCGGCCGTTGCCATCCTCGAAGGGATGCATGAAGACGAAGCCGTAGGAGATGGCGGCGGCATGGATAATCGCTGGAACCGCGCCCTCCTTCATCACTTGATGGGCAGCGAGCAATCCCGCCATCAGTTCCGGGAGGTCGTCGGGTTTCGGGCAAACATAGTGAACGAGCTGTTTCTGGTAGGAAATCGTCTGACCGACGTAGTTCTGGTTAGCCCGGTAGTCCGTATCTCGAAATCGGGGATCGACGATGCGGTTCTGCACGTCGATCAGGAGAGGTTTTTCGCAGAAATCCTTGTGCTCGGCCATCTCCAGCAAGCCGATGAATTTCTCCGTCCGGGAAGCGCTCGGCTTGATGTGTTCGATCTCGAATGAGGACTTGGTCTCTTTGTTGTACAGGTAGTTCAGTGCCCGTCTTATAAGTTCCGGTGGATAGGAGGTCACTACCTCTTCACACATCTTCCGCGGGTCGATCCCCTCCATGGTGGCGAGTTTCTCGGTTCGCCGGATGATGGGACAGAAATCTTTCCCGCCAAGCAGATTGTCGATGACCCTCTGACGCTGCACGCGACGGCCGGGCGCTGCGGTGAAGTAATGGTTCGGTTCCAGCAGCGGGGTGTAATTCCCCTTGGTCAGATCCGGCAGCGGAAGTTCCCGTCCGGTCAGGAATTCATACAGGAACCAGATCCTGCGGGCGTATTTCCCGGTCGGTTTCGAGTTGATCCAGGCCGTTATCTCATCTGTAGGCACCACGTCTAAAAGAGCCGACAGGATGCCAAGATTAACGCCGTCGTACTTGAGGGCGAACTCCAGGTGGTCTCCCGTCCCGTCTCCGGGCCAATAGGACTGAGGATAGACGGACGTCACTTGCCCATCCTGAATAGTCGAGCGCAGCGTCCCAGTCGGGCTGACGGAGGACGTATGCCAGTTCGGCAAAGCGCTCAACCCGAAACGCGAGATCAGAATCGCATATCCCGCCAGTCGGTTCTGGTTCGTGTCCAATGTCACAACTCCTCAAAAAATCGTTACGGCTCCCAAAAAATGATTATGATAAGCCTTTGAGCTAAAAATATAGTTAGATTGGCTGCAATTTTCAAGAGAATTGTTTGGAATGCCTGGGGTGAGGTCAAAATGGGGACGGCCCTCAAAAACCGTGTTTGCAACTCAAAATATGATTACAAATAGGCGGCACTCTCCCGGAACAGTTACAGAGGCCGTCGGCATCCAGCGGAGGATGCACAGCATCTGGTAGAACATTACCAAAGATTACCCCAAGACCTGGAAACCCATGCTTCTCTGGAAGCGGTGGTTCAGAAGATTCGGGAAAACGTGGCCGATACGGATCCGGACTATCTTCTGGCTGAAATCCCCCAGGCCCTGGAACAAGTCTTTGAAGGGGTGGATCGTGTTTCGACCATTGTTCGATCCATGAAGGAATTTTCCCATCCGGGCGCCAAGGAAAATAGCAATAATCCTTCATTTTTTCTTCGCTTTCATTGCCTCTATGAGACCCATTTCCTGATTGTACTGAAAATCTCTTCTCTTCTGATAGGTTTGGTAAGATAGTCGGTCATTCCCGCTTTCAAAAACTTCTCCCTGTCGCCCTTCATGGCGTGGGCGGTCATGGCCACAATCGGTATTGCGTCAAACCCTTTTTCCCTGATGGCTTTTGTTGCCTCTGTACCGTCCATCTGGGGCATCTGGATATCCATAAAGATCAGGTCGTATTTCTTTGGTGCTTCAGTGAATTTCCTGACCGCTTCCAGCCCGTTATGGGCCATTTCCACCTGATATCCTGCTTTGGTCAGCATCAATCCGGCGGGTTTCCGGTTGACGGGGTTGTCTTCCACCAGCAGCACACGCACCGCGTGATTTATTTTTTCACGAATCGAATCCGGGCTCATGATCTTATGTGCTTCTGCTTCGTCTTTTTTGTCCCCATCTCTTCTTTTTCCGAGCATCCGATCAAGCAGTTGATACAGCTTTTTTCTTCTGACCGGTTTGCTTAGAAAACCGTCAAATCCCGCCTCCCGGCACTTTTTTTCCTCCTGTCCCATCTGGGAAGAAAGCGCGATCATAGGGATGTTCTGGAATATTCATGAGGAGCGTTGAGACCCTTTCGGACGACTTCTCTCCTAACACCGTCTCACAGGCGCCTTCATGGTTTCACCGATCACTCTCAAAATGCCTTGTCGGTGGCCTGCGCCTGTTCATCAGCAGCAGGAAGGCTGTGGTCAACAACAGAACAATTCCCGACGCGCGAAACAAGACCCTGTAACCCCAGTGCAGCAGTGCCGCGCCGCCGAGAAGAGGGCACAGGAAAAAGCCGCCCTGAAACACCGTCATGGCGAGGTTGGTGTTGAGCGCTCTGAACCTGGGCTGGGAGATGTCAAAGATAACCGCGGTCAGGAATGGTCCTGGATCATCTCTGCGGCAACCCGGACATCCTCGAACGACGTCAATCTAAATACTCCGCGCTCAAGGGAAAGATGGAGGCCCGGCCGCCATCCATCGGGATGAACATAGGAATAAAAGCCTTCCGAAACCGAAAAAGGCATTTTGACGGCAACCCACCAGTCCGCCATTTCCCCCGACGCATTTCCCGGATCCAGACTGACATCAATAATCACCGGTTCCAGGGGCGATACCGTAACCGGCCCATTCGAACCGTTGGCGCGAATATCCAGGAAAACCGACGGCCCGGTTTGTCCTCCTCGAACCGGCCACACATAAAAGGGCTTTTGGGTTGCCAAACTCTGATTTATCCCCTTTCTCCATTATTGGCAGGTACACATTGAATTTTGCCCCCTTTCCCTCCTCGCTGTAGACTTTTACATCACCATGATGGTCTTTTACGATGCCATAAACAACGGAAAGGCCCAGGCCCGTTCCTTTGCTCTGTTCCTTTGTGGTGAAATACGGCTCAAAAATCTTGTTTATGATCTCGGGGTCTATACCACTTCCTGTATCGGAAACGGACATGAGGGCGCATTTTCCCGCTAAGACGGGGGCACCGGGCTGATTTATTTCCTCAACTTCGGTTTCTTTCAAAGTAATGGATATACTACCTCCCTTGGTCTCGACTGCATGGTAGGCGTTGGTGATCAAATTCATGGCAATCTGATGGATTTGCGTCGGATCAGCCATGGCCAACCCGCAATCAGGTTGAATATCTTCCGTGATTTCGATATAAGCCGGAATCGTCGCGCGGGTTAGCGTCAGGACTTCTTTCAAAATCTCTTGAATCCGAACAGGCATTTTACATTGTTCATTCCGGCGGCTGAAGGCCAAGATCTGTTTTACGAGATCGGAACCCCTCAACCCGGCTTTGAGGATTTGCCTGGCATTTTCATACTCAGGGCTATCTTCCGGGAGGTCTTCCAGCAGAATTTCAGCCATGCCGACAATTGGAAAAAGGATATTGTTAAAGTCGTGGGCAATACCCCCGGCAAGGTTACCTATAGATTCCATTTTCTGAGCTTGCTGAAGACGCGCCCCAATCATCTTCTGCTCAGTTATGTCCGTAGATATGCCCACCATACTGACCGGCGTTCCGAATTCGTCTTTTATCAGTTTTGTCCGACAGTCCATGACAATTTCAGTGCCGTCACTCGCATAGTTTGTAACTTCGCCTCGCCATTCGCCGAACTTTTGGGTCGCATCTATAATCTGCTGTTGAGTTGCTCCATTTTCACGGTTTTCGCCATAGATTTCAACCGAGCGTCCGATAATTTCACCCTTGCTCATCTTCATGCTCTTGCATTCTGCTTCATTTATGTAGATGATTTTTCCTTCCAGATCTGTTGCTGTTATGTGATCTTGGATTTGATCCAGCAGCAAGGCTTGAAAATTCAGAGCTCTCTCTTGTCTCTTTTTTTTGGTGATGTCTCTGATAAAACTAACGAATTGTCTATCGTCGTCTTTGCGGTATTGAACTATCACTTCAACATCGAGTAGTGTTCCGTTTTTACGGCGATGGCTGCTCTCAAATCGGTCCTGGCCATTTTCCACTATACTTCGAAGATGCGACGCCACTTCTTTTGAGTTTTCATTAAATTCCAAATCCTGAATACGCATCCGCAACAGTTCACCTTCAGAATAACCGCTCATTTGAGAATATGAAGGGTTAACCTCAAGGATTCGACCCGTTTCGTCTGTTCGGCAAAACCCATCCAATGCCGTTTGAATAATGGATTTGTGTCGTGATTCACTTTTTTTCAAGTTTTCCTGAGACAATGCGTATCTGAGTGCCACTGCACCCAAATCACCGAATGCAGCCGCTAATTGTGCATCTTTTTTTGTAAATCCTCCAGGTTTGTTGGCGAGACCAATAACGCCCTCTGTCTTACCCTTGATATTTATGGTGGCAAAAAGAACATTATCCAGCTTGGCATGCCCGGGTGGCATATATTTCATCCACGGGCTTTCGCAAAAATTATTATCATAAATCACATCACCCGTATTGTAGGCAACTTCTCGCAATCCTCGAATCGGCATAGGAAGTTCAGGGTCGATATCACAGGGCAAACCGCCGGCATCCAGGAACAAAACCTCATTCTTGCTGCCATCTTCGGAAGGAAGTGCCACATACCCGGATCGTGCTCCGATCAGATCTTTACATGTGTCGAAAATAATGCGGGCGGCTTCATCGAAATTCCTGCAAATGGGTATGGCCTTGGCTGCCTTGAACAAGGCGGCTGTTTCATTTTGAAGTAAACGCGTTTCCTCAAGAACTTCCTTCAGTTTAGACTCAGTCCGTTTGCGATCGGAGATATCGGTATGGGTCCCGATGACTCTAAGCGGATTTCCATCTTCAGTCCAATCGACAACCTTTCCGCGATTGAGAACCCATTTGTATGTTCCATCCTTACATCTAAGCCGATGCTCGCTGATGTAAACAGGCGTTTCGCCGGCCAAATGACTGTTTAGTTTCTCGTAAGTACATCCCCGGTCTTCAGGGTGTATCCGCTTGTCCCACTCATCGATGTTATCTCCGATTTCGTGCAATTCAAACCCCAGCATGGTTTTCCATTGCCGCGAGAAAAACACCCGGTTCGTCCGCGCATTCCAGTCCCAAACACCATCTCCAGCTCCCTCCAGGGCGAACTGCCAGCGTTGTTCACTTTCCGCTAACCCCAACTCTGCTTTTCTACGTTCGGTGATGTTTCTCCCAATGGCGACAAAACGATTTTTTCTCAGGCACGTTTTGACATGCCATTCAATCCATTTGTATGAACCGTCTTTGCACAGATAGCGGTTTTCAATATATATTTCCTGTTTTCCGTCTCTCGCTTTCATCAGAGCGGCTTTTGTCGCTTCTATGTCATCCTTATGTATAAAAGACAAAAATGGGTTTTTGTAAAAATCATTTTCCCCATAACCCAGGAATTCCTTGAAAGCCGAATTTACCTTCGTGAAGTATCCGTCCAAATTGCCATAGCCGACCAAATCAGGCGATAATTGGAAAATGTTTTCAATTTCCTCTTCCAAAGACCCGACCGTGGCAGAGGACCCTTCCAACGCTTGAATACGTTGCTCCAATTCTTCATAGGTAGGCTTAGCGGACATGTTGCGTTTCCTCTGATTCCAATATCTCTCGCAATTTTTGAGAAAGCTGTTTCATCTTGAACGGTTTTTGAATAAAACCGCTGCACCCTCTTTTCATGATGTCAGATGCCTGACCATCGATACTGTAACCGCTTGAAAGAAGGACTTTGACATTCCTATTGATTTTCTTCAATTCATCGAAAATCGCCCCGCCTCCCATATCCGGCATCACCATATCCACAATCACCATGTCGATCTTCACCCTGTTTTTTCGGTAAATGTCAATGGCTTCCCTGCCGCTGCGGGCACTCAAGGCATCATAGCCCATATTTTCCAGAAACTCAGTACCGATCTCAAGGATCATCTCCTCATCGTCCACGAAAAGAACGGTTTCAGTGCCTCTCAGAATTTCGGCCGTTTCTCTTCCATGCGCTTGTGTGGGCACCGCGTCACATTCCATTGCTGGAAGAAATATGTCGAAAGTGGCGCCGTGTTCCTTAGCACTGTCAACACGAATATGCCCATCATGGTTCTTGATAATCCCATAGACTGAGGCCAGACCGAGTCCCGTCCCCCGGCCCATTTCTTTGGTGGTAAAAAAGGGTTCGAATATGCGTTTTCGAGTCGCCTCGTCCATCCCGGCCCCCGTGTCGCTTACCGAAATCCTTACATATTCTCCCGGCGCCATTTGAAACGGTCTTGCGTCATCCTCGCCCAAAAAAACGTTTGCCGTCCGAATGCGGATTTCCCCGCCCCCCGGCATGGCCTGAGACGCATTGATGTAGAGATTGAGCAGGACCTGTGACATTTGCCCCCGGTCCACAGCCACAGACCAGAGATTCGGTTCGTATGTTTCGACCATTCGAATCTCTTTTCGGGTGCGTGCAAACATGCGGCTTTCTTTCTCTATCAGCTCGTTGAGATAGGTGGGTTTCACCTCGCATTTCCCGCCTCTGGCAAACCCTAAGAGTTGCCGGCTGAGATCCGCCCCCTGCTGAACGTATTTCTCGACATTCTTCAGCTTTTCATAGTGCAAATGGTCGAATGCCATTTCCAAAAGCATCAAGGAGATATTTCCCTGAATGCCCATGAGCAGGTTGTTGAAATCGTGGGCTACACCACCGGCCAGGGTGCCGATGGCTTCCATCTTCTGGGCCTGTAGAAGGGCAGCCTCCATTTTCTTCTTTTCCGTCAGGTCCGTAAGGCTTACGACCATTTCCGTCGCGCTGCCGGCCGCGTCCCGTATCAGGGCCGCACTGATCAAAACATCAAGGATTCGTCCATCACGGGTTTTTCGCTTCGTCTCCCATACCGTGCGGGTTCCACTGTCATAGAGCTGTTGAATCCGTTTCAGTGTTTCCGCCCTCTGTTCATTCGGAACAAAAGGGGCCCGCTTTCCCATCAGGTCGTCCTGGGACCAGCCAAAGATATCGGTAAAGGCCTTGTTCAGGAATTGGACAATCCCTTCCGTGTCGTAAACAACCATGGGATTGGGGGATGCCTGAAGGACCGTTCGAACCCTTTCCTCTCTCACCCTGAGGTTTCTTTCCGCGGTCACACGCTCGGTCACGTTCCGGCCGATGCCGCTGATGTAGGTCCCACCGACGTCCGATTGAACCAGTGTGCTTCGATATTCCAGGTAAATTTTGCGGCCGTCTTTGGGAAAATACACCGAAATACCTTCATCATAGCCCCGCTCCCTGAGTCCTGCCAGGTATTGGCTTTGAAAGTGACGCTTCAGCTCAGGCTTCATGAAATCAGAGGCTGGTTTGCCGATGAATTCTTCCGGATCATAGCCGAAAAGATCGGTCATGGTCTTGTTGGCGGAAAGGAACCGGCCTTCCAAATCCTGAGTGTAAATCAGATCGGTAACCGAATCAAACAGTTCCCGAAACCTTTTTTCCGACGTCTTGAGCGACACCTCCGCCCGCCTGCGTCGAACAATATTGAACCCGAGCGCCACAATCAGCAATAAAAGAGAGGCGATGGTGATGATGACGCCCCAAACCAGATTTCTGTAACGGGAATAAAAAGAACGCGGCTTATTGATGACGATACTTTCAGGTGGCAGGTCAGCCGGGGAAAGCTCGAAACGCTTCAACTGGGTGTAATCGAACATAAACCGGTTGGGGCTTTCTCTCTGAATGGGTATATCGGCAACCTTCTCCCCCTTCAGAATACGAAGGGCCATCATGGCGGCCGACGCGCCCTGTGCGGCGCCGCTGATGAGTTTGCCTCCCAGAACGCCGTGCCCCAGCGTAAAATCCCAAAGGGAATATTGGGGAACGGGGCTCACCGCCGCAACCATTTCACCGAACGGCCCGAATAGAATACGATCCCCCTTTTCATCTCTTGCTGAGGCAATGAGCATTACGACGGCGCGGTCTGAAAGCTTCCGAGCATGGTCCTGGATTTCCATGATATTCAACCCTTCAACAAAAGTGATTTTGACGGCGCCCTTGTAAGACGGGATAACGCTCTTGACAATTTCCCTGTTGGCGAGATAGGTTGGGGTATCCGTACCATAAATGATGATTTCGCCGGCTTTCGGATGGAGCTTCAATGCCGTATCAATGGTTTCTTCTACCGCAATATTTTCCACAACGCCGGTATACCGGGTTCGGCCCATCAAAAGGGTACCCTGAAAATTGTTGACACCGCAAAATACCACCGGTGTTCGGGGAAACAGGGCCTCGTCATGTTCAAGCAGAAAATTCAAGGCATTGTTATCAATGCTGACAATCACGTCAAACTTCCGCTGTCTGAACTTATGTTTATAAATTTTAAATAGTTGACTCAAGTATTGGACGTCGCTGATCCGTTTGCTGTCCATATACTCAAACTGCGATTTTATGTTGAGGCCACTTTCCTTGAAAACGGATTCAATTCCCTGGTCAATACTGTCATCCCATGGCAACCCTCTGTGATAGGAGTGGAGAACCAGAACCTCTTTTGCCTTGTTTTCCCCTGCCGACAGAAGGGCGGGGACCAGCAAAAAATACAGTACGCACAGCGTGACCACAAGCGTTCGGATTCTCGGGGTTTTCTTCATGTTATCCTCTCATGCTTGTTTCTTTGGATCGCAATCTTGCTATGGGCGTCTGTCAAATACCCATTTCTCGACAATCTTGAAGACCCGTTCCCGCTTGATCGGCTTGGTGATATAATCGTTCATTCCGGCTGCGATACAGGTTCCCCGATCTCCTTTCATGGCATGGGCGGTCATGGCCACAATCGGAATCCCGGCGGTTGGTGGTCGGCGTTCGGCGGTCAGAAGCGCCCCACTTGCATTTAGCTTTGAGCGTTGGGCGTCTATCTCTAAAGCGCGGATACGCCGGGTCGCCTCGAGGCCATCCATTTCAGGCATCTGGATGTCCATAAAAATGAGATCAAACGCATCGGGCGCGGCCATGAAACTCTCGATCGCCTTCTTTCCGTTGTCGGCCACCTCCACCCGGTATCCGGCCTTTGTCAGCATGATCTTCGCCAGCTTCTGGTTGACGGGATTGTCCTCCGCCAGAAGGATGCGCACGGCACGTTTCATCTCCTCTCGAACGGAATACTGCGTGAGGATTTTGTGTTGTTTGAGGACATTTGCTGCTTCAGCCCCCGTGTTTTTCCCAAGGAGCCGCTCCAGCATGCGGAAGAGATTTTCCCTTCGAATCGGTTTGCCCAGGAAAGCGTCGAATCCCGCATCCCCGCATTTTTTGGCATCTCTTTCCATCATGGAAGACAGCGCAACGAGGGGGAAGCCACGGATGGAAGACTCAAGATGGTGATTTAAATGAGACAACGCAAGGAAATCTCAAATTAATATGTTTTTGCCTTTGCCGCTTCCTTTTTTGCCAGGGAATTTCGGCTTGCCCTGTTCTCCTTTCAGTCTGTTGTTTTCGTCGCGAAGTTTCTGGATTTCAATCTTTAATTTTTCGTTTTCTTCGCTCAATCTTTCGACAA
>JAERTK010000139.1 GCA_016844935.1 Desulfobacteraceae bacterium
GCGCAACCGCTCCGAGTTCCTTCGTGAGGCTGCGAGGACATACATCCAGCGCAAACGACGATGGGCCGATATTTTTTCGGTGGGCCGGATGATTGCTGAGGATAGAGGACTTCTTCCCGAGGACGTATCCAGAGAGATCGAAGCGTATCGAAAAGAAAAGGCATCACGGAAATGATCTCTCGGGTCGTTCTGGATTCCAATGTGATCATCTCGGGATTTCTATTCGGAGGACCGCCGGCCCGTCTTCTTGAGCACGCAGTGACCGGTACCATAAACTACTTCACGTCTTTTTAATGAAGCTTTTGACCTGGGCGTCAAAATGGGTGAGGCCATCAAGAACGGTAAGATACGCCCTTTTGATCCGGAGGCTGTGCTCAATACCTTTGATCAGACCCAATAATGTACCTTCTGGAACTCTTTTTTGAAAACAGCGCGCATCACGGCGACGGCAATTATCGTTTCCAAAAGAGGCGGAACAGCCGCACCATTGCCAAATGGACATGCCTTCAAGATAATCCCCAAGGAAACGGGCTTCTGACGTTAATCACTTTGGCGCTGGGGGGTGAAAAATATCTGAACGCCCTCCCCTTGCCTCAAGCGGTGGCGGAAGATCCCCATCGGCCCCTCCGGGTGGCTTATCTGTTGGCCCGTCACCATCCCTTGGATGTCCTTAACCGCGGAAGTACCTTACAGGGAAGTGGCGTCGCAGTGGATACCGGGGGCCGCGTCACCCCCTTGGGAAAAAAGGAACTCTCTTTCATTCCGCCCCACTTCCCTTCAAAAAAACTCAATATCGGTGCAAGACCGTCCGCCTATCTGCTTCTGGCTTACGGCGGTGGGTACCGGCCAGGCCCACGGGGAGAGGATTTTGAATTCAAGGATCCCCTCTTTCGCCGTACCCGTTTTCACGCGCTCCTGATTCGGAATGCACCCCTGACCAACCCCGTGGATTTCATCCATCGGCTCCGCTATAAAGGGATTCGATGTGGAAGGCTCCCTTCCAGAAATGTGCTTCATACCCTGTGTGAACAGCTGCCCCGATACTTGAACACCCCCGCAGATTCATGGATGGCGGAGGATACGGATATTGAAGCGGCCTGGCATGCCCTTCACCCCCTGGAGCAGCACGCGCTGCTTCCCGTGCTGGACATGGCCCGTCACATGATGGATGCCTTCCCCACTTCCGCCACGCCCCTTGGGATGCCCGGGGTTGTCCTATTGGATCAGCCTGAAAATTTCTGCAGGACCGAGCATTTCAAGGATTACCTGGTAATGCTGGACAGGCTCTTTCCCAGAATGCAGTTTATTCTCGCAACGGAAGCCGACGCTTTTAAAACCGTTCCCCGGTCCTTTTGGCAGCGGCGCCTTTCGCTCCCCCATGAGGAAACAGGGCCGACAAAATCCCCAGCCGTCTCCCTGCCCAGGGACACCATCCTCCTGATCCATGTGGACGGGCGGCTGCCGAACCTGGCCCTGATGAAACTCTGCACCCACCATCGACAGAAAGGACGTACCGTCGTCCTCGGGAAAAATGACTGCTTTCTGGAAAATCCTGACCGGGTGTTCGCATCCACCGTGTTCTATACGCCCGTCTCCCAAAGGAGAAACCGGCATCTCAGGCGCCATTACGGTGACAGGTTAACCCTGGGAGGGACGGGGGAGGACATTGCGGCCCGGCTGCCCGAAGCAGTGGAACTCCTGCCGCCAGACTACTCCCTTTACCCGGAACTGGGTGACCGGGCCATCGGTTTCATAACCCGCGGCTGCCCCTTTGGCTGTCCCTTCTGCGTGGTCCCCCCGAAAGAGGGCGGGCCCCGTCAGGTAAGCGATCTGGACACCCTCCTGGAAGGGGGCCGCCTGAAAAAGCTCATCCTGCTGGATGACAATATCCTGTCCCACCCGGATGCGGACCGGTTCCTTGTGGAAATGGCTGAGCAAAAGATCATGGTAAACTTTACCCAGTCCCTGGACCTGTCCCTGGTCAACCGGGAACGGGCCAGCCTGATTCGAAGGGTGAAGTGTACCAATACCCGTTTTACCCGAAGCAATTTTCATTTCAGCCTGAACCATAACCGGAATATGGACCGGCTGGCACAAAATTACCGGTTCCTTGATTTCAAACCGGGAGACAACGTGGGATTTCTCTGCATGTACGGCTTCGATACGACCCTTGCCGAAGACGTGGACCGATTCCGTTTTCTTCGCTCTCTTCCCGGTGCATACGTTTTTGCGCAGAAATACATGCCCATAAAAGGGGGGCCACCGCCCCACAGGGTTGATTTCTTCGGTGCCGATCCGGACCCGTTAATCGACGAACTGGTCGGCATCGTGTTCACCCAGAACATGAAAAGCATGGAGAATTACTACCGATGGGTCAGCAGACAATATGCCATAAAATATGGAAGACTCCATAAAGGGCTGCTGGATACGATTTTCCGGTACAACCATCGGCACAAGAGAGGGGAGTATATGGCATCTCTGGCAGGCACCAAAAAAGGATAGTTCACCGCGGGTTGGCGTGAAAACCGCTCCCTTATCAACCATTAACGGCGAGGCCTATACCAGACACATCAATAATTGGTTACAACTGGGAGATGCTCTTGAACGGTTACGGGGTAGGTCAAAATCCCAGGTTCATCTGGAAACCCTTAATCAAACTTCCAGAGAAAAGGGACGGATTCAATTGATTATTTCTGATCGAAAACGTCTCGAAGCGATGAAGCCAGATTTCGCAAATCTATTGGCTTCTCAATATATTTGCGCACTCCGAGGGCCTCGGCTTTCTTTGCGGACATCCTCTCACTGTAGCCCGTACACTCCTGCCTATTCTTCCAATTCTTCCTTAATGGCAACCCCGATCTCTTCCAGGACATAAGGCTTCATTATGTATCTTCCTGCCCCTGACTTCAGAGCGATCTCCACCTCTCTTGTCCCGGCGTAACCGGTGGCGATGATGGCCCTCTGACCGGGGCGGATCTTGATGATTGCTTCGTATGTCTCACGACCGTTGATCCCTTTGGGCATGACCATATCCAGTACAATCAGGTCCACGGGGTTGTCCTTCACATACAAAATGGCCTCCTCCCCGCTTGAAACAGATTCAGGGTTGTAGCCCAGCCTTCTCAGGATATCCGTGGCAATTATTCTCTGGTTTTCCTCATCATCCACCACCAGGATCTTCTCGCCGTGCCCCAGGTAATCTTCCACCGGGACTTCTTTTTCTGCATCAGCTACTTTCTCCCTTGTGATGGGAAAGTAGAGCTCAAACGCCGTTCCCTTTCCGCTGGTCTTCACATGGATATAACCCTTGTGATCCGGGACCGTGTTCCAGACAACCGTCAACCCCAACCCCGTCCCCACCCTGCCCATCACTGTTTTGGTGTAGAAGGGTTCAAAGATCCTCTCCAGGTCCCCGGGAGATATACCGGAACCGTTATCCGATACGCCGAGCAGTACGTATTCTCCCGCCCGCACCTCTTCATACCCCTTCAGGGGCTCATCCAGGTATTGGTTTGTGGTGGATATGGTAACCGTCCCGCTGCCTTCGATGGCCTCAAAGGCGTTCACAACCAGATTCATCAGTGTCTTCTTCATATGGGAGGAAGAACCGTTCAAATTCAATAGGTCCGGGTCCAGTTCCGTTTTCAAATCCACAAATGAATGGCGCTTTTCCAGTTCCACATATTCAGCAGAGCCTAAATATTCCGGGATCAGGGTGTTCAGGTTCAGGGTCTCTTTGCTGCTTGTCACCCCCCTGGCCACGGTCAGCAGGTCTTCCACCACACGGGCGGCCCGCATCCCGGACTCCATAATTGTCTTTATGGGTTCTCTGAGGGGGCTCTCTTCGGGAAGATCCAGCAGAAGCAGCTCAGGGTAGCTTATAATCCCGGACAGGATATTATTCAAATCATGGGCGACACCTCCGGCCATAATTCCTAAGGACTCCATCTTCTGGGCGCGGTGGAGCTGATCTTCGAGCCTGGCTTTTTCCTCTTCCGCCCGCTTACGCTCCTGGATATCGCTCACAACCGCTCTGAAGCACTCTATATTGCCCTCATCATCTTCAACCACAGTACATTCCAACAGAGCATGCAATTCAGTGCCGTCCTTTTTCCTTAATTTCAGTTCACAGCCCTGCCGGGTCCTGGTTTCAATGAGTTTCTGCCGGTGAAGGTAGAAAACATCCTGGGTATCCTCGGTGATGAATTGCGAGAAGGACTGATTGATCAGGTTTCCTCTCTCCACCCCCAGCAGGGTTGCACCCGTGAGATTGGCCTCCTGAATCAACCCCTTATAGCTGATGGTAAAATAACCGACCGGGGCAAAGTCGTAGAGATCGGAAAATCGGTCCCGGGCCTCCTCAAGTTCCAGTTGCGCCCGGCGCAGCTCCTCGTTCTGCATCTCCAGCTCAACCTGGTGGATCTGCAATTCCTCCACCAGTTTCTTGACATCCTGCGGCGCAACTTTCTTGACGCCGGAAGATGTCTTGTTGATAAACGCCTCTGCCCGGTCTCGCAGGCTGGAGAAATTGTCTCGGCTGTCTTCGTCCTTTTCCATTACTTTCTCCCCCCCTATGCCCCAAATCCGAAGGTCGAGGTTCAAGGTTCAAGGTTTAAAGCCTCACGTTTCACGTATCACGCCTCACGTTTCAACCCTCACTCCGAAAGCCACGCAAGGTCCCGCTCCGTTATGCCCACGGCGACCGGTTTTCCCTCATCATCAACCAGCCTGGTAACCGTCAGCCATACATCCAGGATTTGACCATTTTTGGCTTTGCGCTGGCTTTTAAAGGACCCCACGTCTTCTTTTTGCACTTTCTTGATAAAATCCAGTGCCTCCGCCCTCTTGTTATCCGGGACAATATCCCTGATATTCATCTTCAGGGCTTCGGCTTCGCTGTAGCCGTACATCTTTTCGGCACCCGCGTTCCAGGCGGTGATATTGCCCCCAAAGTCCTGCACGGTGATTGCGTCGTTGGAGTCCCTGAGAAGAACGGCCATACGTCGATAGCCCTCTCCGAGCTTAACCTGGGTAATATTCACAAAGGTCATGACAATCCCGTCGATCACGTTTTCTGTCGTGCGATATGGCGAGATACGCATGGCATACCAGTTCCCCTCATCATCCTGGACCTCGACCTCTTTATGAACCAATGTCTTGAGGACTTCTTTTGCATCATTTTTCAGATTAACAATTTTGATTTTTGAGGTGATGTCTCCGATGGACCGGCCGATATCTGACTGGATCAGATTAAATATTTTGGTCATGGCCGGGGTAAAACGCTTGATGAAAAGGTTGGTGTCCAGGAAGATGGTTCCAATTTCAGTGCTGGCAAGCAGGTTGTTGATGTCATTGTTGGCTTGAGACAGTTCATCCACCTTGTTCTGGAGCTCCGTGTTGACGGTTACCAGCTCCTCATTGGTGGATTGAAGTTCCTCTTTTGATGTTTCAAGCTCCTCATTGGTACTCTGCAATTCCTCATTTACCGACTGCAACTCTTCATTGGTGGATTTCAGTTCTTCATTGGAGGTTTCCATTTCTTCAATGGTCGTCTGAAGATGCTCCTTGGTGGATTCCAGCTCCCGTTCAAGGCTGGTTACGATGGGGGCGGGATCATCCTTCATTGCCCTTTTCCCCTTTCCCTTGGGAGGCTTTTCAGGAGGTGTTTTATCATCGAACATGACAAGCATATAATCCCGGGGCTGGCCTATTTCCGTCAGGGGTCTCACCGTCAGGTCAACGACCCGATATTCATTATCATGTTTAATCCGCAACGCATCGTATGAGATTGTCTTTTTTTGCCTCACGGCATTATGGAGCGCCGTACTCAGTTTGAGCCGCAGCCCATCACGGGCCATCTTCTGTACGTTAAAGCTGGCTTTACCGGTTGGCGCCTTTAAATACCGGTCCGTATTACCTAAGAAATGAACAATCTCATATTTTTCATTCACCAGGACTCCCGGCGGGGCATAATAATCAAGGATTACCCTTTCAGCCACATTATGGATGTCAGCCTCGGTGGGATGCTTTTCTTCCTTGCTTCCACTAAATTTAGGCCCCTGGTAGAAGGGCATGGTGGGATAATCAGCCGCTTTTTCGATAAAAAAATCTTTCCGTTTAAAGATCTTCCATTTTGTGTCAACCGGCTGAAAAAGGTCTGTAAACTCTCCGATACTCTCAGACGGTCCTAAGAAGAGAATGCCTTCCGGATTCAACGTGTAATGGCACAGGGGCAGGACCTTTTTCTGCAGCTCGGAATCCATATAAATAAGCAGATTCCTGCAGCTGACCAGGTCTATTTTTGAAAAGGGAGGGTCCTTAATGACGTTTTGAGTGGCGAAGATGATCATCTCCCTAAGCTGTTTCTTGACCGTATAGGTATTGTCCTCTTTTATGAAAAATCTATTCAGCCGTTCCTGTGACACGTCTGCGGCAATACTGTCGGGATAGATACCCGAACGGGCATGATCTATGGCCTGGGCGTCTATGTCGCTGGCAAAAATCTGAATATTTAAATGATGCCTCAGCGTATCCATGGCTTCTGATAAAAGAATGGCGATTGAATAGGCCTCTTCACCGGTTGAACAGCCCACCGTCCATATACGGATCGAAGAATCAGGCTCCCTGGCTTTCAATATGGAAGGGAACACCTGGTCTTTCAACACGCTAAATGCTTCGGGGTCCCTGAAAAAATTGGTGACCCCGATGAGCATGTCTTTAAAAAGGATATCCACTTCAGCAGGGGTTTCCTGAAGAAATTTGACGTAATTTGATATCCTGTCGATCTGGTGGACGGCCATACGCCGTTCGATCCTGCGGCGAATGGTGGTCTGTTTATAATGGGAAAGATCGTGCCCGGTGGCTGTCCGGATCAGGGAAAAGACTTTCTGGACATAGTTTCCGAATTTGTCGTCGGCAACTCTGATTTTCTTGGGGGCGCCAATATAGGGCGCCTTCACGTATTTGATGAGTTCACCCGGGATCTTTTCCACACTCAGGATAAAATCTACAACTCCCGTGGCAATGGCGCTCCTGGGCATACCATCGTATTTGGCCGATTCCGGGTCCTGAACCATGGCAATGCCCCCCTCGCCTTTGACGGTCTTGAGACCCAGGGTGCCGTCTGTTGCGGTGCCGGAAAGGATAATGCAGATTGCCTTTTCACCTAAGTCTTCAGCCATGGATCTGAAAAAACAGTCAATGGGCAGATTGATGCTGCCGGTTCTCACGGGCGTCATTAACTGCAGCGCGCCGTTTATGATGACCACATTCTTATCCGGAGGGTTGAGATACACACGGTTTGGCTCAATCTTCATGCCATCCTGCATTTCCAGAACTTCCATCTCGGTACATTTTGCCAATAGCGACCCCATGATGCTCTTGTGCCTCGGGCTCAGATGCTGGATGACCACAAAGGCAATGTTGCTGTCATGGGGCATATGGGAAAAGAATGTTTCAAGTGCCTCAAGCCCGCCTGCGGATGCGCCGATACCGACGATGGGAAATCCGGCGGCTTGTTTTGGCGCGGCAATTGCTTTCTTTTCTTTCTTCACCTTTTTAGCGGGCTTAGCGGCTGTCTTTTTAGGTGTTGTCTTTGCTACGGGCTTTTTCCTGCCACCTGTTTTCGTCTTCTTCTTTTCAGCCATTTTGACACCCCCCTTTGGGATTGATGATCCGGCCGTCGTAGCATTCGCTAATTTGGCGGAGTCGGCTTGGCGATTGTTGATTGATGATTGATGATTGAACAAACCCCAACACGAAACTTAGGGAACTTCCAAAAAAAAGCCCCGGCGCGCTCATGCGCACCCGGGCTTTTTCAAATGTCTTGAGTGAACTTCTTTTAAAATCGAAGGGGTAAATGAGAGAGAGAGAGAGAGAGAGAGAGAGAGCAAGTTTAGCGCCACAGGGCTATCGAACATGACTGCGCTCCTTATGAAGCGATGTTTTGATACGGGAATGACCAAGTTTAGCGCCATTTTCTCCCCATATCCACTTAATGTCAACAACAAAGCGATTTAACCAAATTCTCAATCTATGGCCTGGGAGTTAAGGAACCATTCAAGTATTTAGTGACCGAACGAAAACTGTCTTTTTCGCCAATCTCTGCTTCAGATAAAAATTTTAATCCTCGAAATATCAACCGTATTCCTGTGGTTAAAATTTTGATCTTCCTTGACCTTGACAAAAAATCCTAGTTTTCGTTCAGACACTATTTATGCACAATACTGGCTTTCTTTTTTTCCTGGACGATATTTTTAACGGGGTGCCATTCATGACGTTCCATAGATTCCATCAGCTCTTTTTCTTCCTGATCAATCGGGTCAAATGCTTTCTTACCAATTTTCTTCATGATTCCCCCTCAAGTCTGTAACGCTTCGTTTCCTTCGATCAGTCCATGATTCGCTGATTCCATGGTCCATTTGGCGGCCACAACATCCAAAAGGGTTTTTCTCTTTCCGAAGCCTCAATAGCAGGCATTAAGAAAGCCACAACGTCGATGATAACAGAACCCAAGTCACCAGATACATCCTCCGGCTTGGATTTTCGGACAAATGCCTGCCACTGCATCTGCTTCTGTACATCTTTCCGGAATTCCTCGGTGAACGCCATCGGCAGCCCACTGGGCAGCAGTGTTGAGCGCCGTCTGAACGTATTGCGAATGGCATCGCAAAGCGTCTGGCCTTCGAATTCAAAAAGCCGGCTCATCAACCACACATCATAGAAATCCTTCATTCGGCTGTTGGCCATACCCAGGTAAACCAACGTCTCAAGTTTTTCAGCCACCATCGTGTATCGGGGATAGGCCAGAAGTTGAGGTGGAGGATCGTCAAGCAAGGCCGGGAACTCAATCCGTTCCGGTTCAGGCGTAACGACATCGCCAAAACCGATATCAACCTGTACGGGGATTCGGGCTTGATGGAGGATTCCCATAAGTGTCACCCGGATACCTCCATAGGCTTGTTCTCCACGGATCGGCACCGCTCGCACTGTGTCAGGCATGAATTTGATGCCTTCACCGTATTCAGTTTTAGATTTGCACAAATCCTTGAAAATGCTTGCGATGTTTTCCATATCTGCAGGACCGGAGCCCAGAAGATCGGCATCTCTGGTCACCCTGTAATTCTGTCCTTTCCAAACAAGGAACAAGCTTGCGCCTTTAAGGATGAATTTGTCGGCATGGGACGAGATGCTGAGACGATACAGAAGGCGCTCGACACCATAGCGAAACAGCAAGAGATTGAAGTCCTCCCCTTTGGTTCTGGCATAACTCAATAGCCGTTGGAAAGCTGAGTGTCCGGTGTTCCGCTTCTTGTCCGGGCTCATATTACCGCCTCCAGGTAGGGACGCATCACATTCGCCACTCGGCACACCTTGGCGGCCTCCCACAACTCATCCATGGTGGCTTTCCGGCTTCTCCACGTTTCCCGGAGAGCCTCGAGAGAGACGTCCAGACCGACCTTGTTCCGGAATTTGAAGGCGTCGGCGACGGTCTTGGCCGGGCTATAGATCTTGACAGTGACTCGGTCTATTTCGTGTTCCTCGACACCAAAGCTGAAAGCCGGGCCGCTGAAGCGAACAATCTCGAGGGGGGGGTACTCAAACTTCGGTTCCCATTTTTTATTCTCGATAGCAATCCACACGCTCTGGGCGATTTGGGTTGTCAGGTGGTGGAACTCCAGAGCTGAAATTAGACAGATCACCGCGTTAGGCATCCTTTTTGCCACTTCCCCAAAAGAAAGGTATTCGCTGGTCTGAGCATCCGGCAGTGCATAGATTCCACGTGCCACCCGCTCCAAATCCCCATTGCGGTACAGCCTCAGGAGATATTCCCGGTGAATCCCCGCCGCCTCCACATCACGAGGACGGATGAGCCCCATTTGCCTGGCAAGTTTAAGGATTTTCTGCTTTCGGTCCATAGAACGCCTTTGTGTCATTTACTCGGTAATAATATACATAAACCGAGGAAATACAACATATTTCTCAGGGAGAAATTGAAATAGGGACCTTGGTTGACTGCTCTAATAATCGCTTCTACATGATCTTGGTTTAGTGAAACCATAAGGGAATTGACAACGATAATGGATACCGTAATAATGCGGTTCACGATGAAATCGCTAAAGATCACAGGCGCTGAGGAAATATTTGATGGAAAAAACGAATAAAACAGATAAAAAAGATGATAAAAGCACATGGGTCATCGGTGGAACCACACTCATCGGTACCGGTGTTGGATTCATACTCCTGAAGACGTCACCCCTGCTGTTTGTGGCATCTATTCTCATAGGAATGGGCACTGGTCTTGTGATTGCTTCCCTAATTTCAACCAGGAATAGGCAAAAATGAGGAAATCGGCTGAAAAATGACGGATAACAAAATTCTGCAATCGGTTGAACTGACCCGCATAAACGGCGGTCGCGAACGCGTCACCGAGCGGATCATCCGCGAGGCGGCGTTAACCCTTCGCATTGACGGCAAGGTTTACGCTACGGCCATGATCATGGCCGGCATGGAACGGGAATTCGCCCTGGGGCACCTGTACGCACAGGGCATCATCTCAGACCCCGCCCAAATCACGTCCCTTGAAGTCACCGGAACGACCGTGGAGATCAGCCTTGCTCGCAAAAGGGAAACCTTGGAAAAACCGGTTCCATCAAGCCTTATGGTCGGGCGGAACCAGGTGTTCACCTGCGTCAAAGCCATCCTCAAAAGCAAAATCTTCGCCGAGACGGAAGCGGTGCATTCAGCCGGGCTGTTCCTGGAAGGGAAAACACCCGTTGCCATCACCGAGGACCTGGGCCGGCACCATGCCCTGGACAAGGCCATCGGTACTGCCCTGCTGGAAGAGGTTGATTTAACAAGAGTTCTGGCCGCATCCACCGGTCGTCAGCCCACCGAAATGATCCACAAATGCCGAAATGCCGGCATTCCCATCATCGCCACCAAGGGCGTACCCACATCACTGGCGGTGTCCCTGGCGGAGCAAAACAACATCACCATCGCGGGTCTGGTACGGGGAACCCGGATGACTGTCTACTCTCACCCGGAGCGGATCTCATGAAACCTCGGCCCATATCCGTTAAAATGCCCTGCCGGCAGCTTCAAGATGGCCATTTTTCGGCCGCAAACCCGGCGGTTATCGTTGAGTCCGAACTGCGTATCATCTTAAACGGGAAGCACCTGGCCACCGCATCGCTTTTGCCCGGACTGGAGGAAGAGTTCGTGACCGGATACCTTTTCGGCCAGGGGTTTATCAAAACACCGGGGGAAATCTCATCCGTTGTGGCTGGGGGGGGGATAGCTGAAGTAACCCTGACCGACACCACGGTCCCATTTCCCGCAGATACCAGCTACCGCATTGTCTCAGGAGGTGGACGGTCCGCTTTTGCAGGTGATCGCCTGCCGCAAACAGCGTCCAACCTCACACTTAAGAAAGATACGGTTTTCAAAGCCATGAATCGGCTCTTCGAGATGGGGGCCGTGTACCAAGAGACGGAAGGGGCGCATGCGGCCGGTATTTTCAATGCAGAGGCCGAACCCGTGTGCATCATAGAAGACATCGGGCGGCATAACTGCCTGGACAAAGCCATCGGTTATGCCCTGCTCCACACCATCCCTTTAAGAGACCACTTTCTGGTTTCCACCGGCCGCATGGCCTCCGAAATGGTGGCCAAATTGTGCCGGGCCGGTTTCCCCGTGGTGGCCACCAAAACGGCCGTGACCGACAGGGGGCGGGAGACGGCACTCGCCTGCGGCATGACGCTCATCGGATTTGTCCGAGACACCGGCATGAAAATTCACACGGACATGTCGGTACGCGTCATTGAAGAGCCAGTAATGAAAATCTACACCGGCGCCGAACGGATCACCCGCCTGTGACCGTAAAGGTAACCGTTTTTAATACTGCTCCTGCATTTGGGCCATGGAATGAAAGACCCCTTTCTCATCCATGCCCTCATAGGCCAGGCAATAGTTGTGGTAGAGCTCGTCGTATATTTTCACATTTTCCTTCCGGGGCTGATATTCTTTATCAATGGAAACCAACGCCGACACGCCCTCTTTCATGTCCTTGAAAATCCCTGCACCGACCCCACCGCATATGGCCGCCCCGAACACCGCCGCATCAGATGTCTTCAGGGTTTGCACAGGACGGTTGTAAATGTCCGCCTGCATCTGGTTCCACACGGGTGATTTGGTTGCCCCGCCCATAATCCGAACATGATCAATGCCGATGCCGGCCCGGCGAAAGGTTTCAATCATGTCCCTGACTTCCATGGAAATGCCCTCCATGATACTGCGGGCCACGCACCCTTTGTCGTGGGACAGGGTCAGCCCGGCCAATACCCCCCTGGCTTCGGAATTCCATCTGGGCGTACCCGCGCTGGCCAGATAAGGCAGAAAAACCAGCCCCTTTGCGCCCGCCGGGACTTGTGAGATCCATTCATCCAGAATCCCGTAGGCATCCTTCCCGGAAACATCTTCAGAGGCATCTCCCAAGCCGGCCATTTCATTTTTAAACCACCGGTAAACACTCCCGGCAGCCGCCTGATAGCCCTCCAATTGCCAGCGACCCTGTTCCACATGATGGGTCACCATGGCCATTCGTTGAGGGTCTCTGAAGGGTTCGTTCAGATAAACCACGGTGGCACCGGCCGTACCCAGCGATACGGACAAGAGGCCGTTTTCCACCACACCGGCGCCCACGGCTGCGCAGTTCTGGTCCCCGGCGCCCACACACAAGGGCGTCCCCTCCAAAAACCCGGTTTTTTCGGAAGCCCGTTTGGATACGGCACCGACTTTCGTTCCCGACGGAGTGGGCTCGGGAAGTATCTCCCGGTCGATGCCGAACAGGCCCAGGATTTCGTCATTCCAATCCATTCCATAGGGGTCCCAAAGCCCATAGAAACCGGCATCCGACAGATCGTCGTAATAGCCGGCAGCCCCCCAGGCATTAAGTGTGAAATCCTGAAGCTGGACAATTTTAAAAATCTTTTCCCATACCTGCGGCTCATGTTTTCGCAACCACAGAATTTTTGAAATCATCCAGGTGGTATTGAGCGGCATGCAGGTAATGTCATAATACCGATCCCGGGTGATCTTCTGAAGAATTTCATTTACCTCCACAGCGGTTCGATTATCCTGCCAGGAAATCAGCGGGCGCAAGAGGCTGCCCGAACGGTCGATACAGATGGTGCAGCATCTTTGGGTTGAAAATGAGATGGAAGCCACCCTTCCAGGGTTAATCCCTGACTGTGCCAGGGCCTCCCCCGCAGCCACCATTCCGCTTGAAACGATATGGTGGGCATCCTGCTCCACCCAGTTGGGCTTTGGGTATTCGCAGCGGTATCCCTTGTAGGCGCTGCCCACAACATTTCCCTTGAGATCAAAGATACTGGCTTTGGCACCTGCGGTTCCGATGTCAATCCCTGTGAGATAAGTCTCCTGCATGATGCGCTCCTAACAATTTGAATTGATGGATCTGTTTTTAAAAAACGCTTCAATTTCGTGATCACACCATCGTAATCAAACAAAATGAAATTTTTTTACACATTTTCAATGCCACCCGGACAATATTCCGCCCATCCCACACTGCGGCGCCTTTACTTTTCCCCATGAGAACATACCTTTTAGCTTGTTATCATAAAATTGAAAAAAGGTGTTGCCTTTTCTCTCTAAATATGGGTTTTTTCGGATACCCTTTCTTCAGTTTCACAACATAACCGGCAAGGAGGTGCCGCATTGGCCATCAGCAAGAAGAAACTTAAAGAGATGTATCTGAGAATGATGCAGACTCGGAAATTTGAGGAAAAAGCCGCGGAACTGTTCACCCTGGGCCAGGTCCACGGGACGGCGCATTTTTGTATCGGCGAAGAAGCCACCGGCGTTGGGGCCAGTTGTGCCCTCAAGAAAGAGGACCTGATCTATGCCACCCACCGGGGACATGGACAGAGTATCGGCAAAGGGATGGACATTGATCGGATGATGGCGGAATTCCTCGGCAAAGAGACCGGGTACTGCCAGGGAAAAGGGGGTTGCATGCATATCGCGGGACTGGATGTGGGCAACCTGGGCGCCAACGGCATTGTGGGGGGCGGGATCCCCATCGCGGTGGGTGCGGCCCTCACCACAAAGATGAAACAGTTGGACCGGGTGGTCCTCTGCTTTTTGGGAGACGCCGCGACCAATCAGGGAACTTTCCACGAATCGTTGAACCTGGCGTCCATCTGGAAACTCCCCATCATTTTTTTCTGTGTCAACAATCAGTACGGCATGAGCATGTCGGTCAAGCGGCACGTCAACATAGAGGATCTGTCCATCAGGGCCAATTCTTATGGTATCAAGGGTTTGAGTATCGATGGAAACAACATCATTGATGTCTACGAAGCCGTCCTTAAGGCAAAGAAACATGCCAAATCAAAAGGGCCCATCCTGGTGGTGGCGGAAACCTATCGGATCATGGGACATTCCAAAAGCGATGCCACCCGTTATCGATCCCGGGAAGAAGTGGATCGGTGGAAAAAGAACTGTCCCATCCAGAACATGCGAAAATACCTGGTTAAAAACCGGGTTCTGACGACTGAAGAAATCCATGCGCTGGACATGAGGGCGGCGGATGATATTGAAGCGGCAACACGATTTGCCCAAGACAGCCCCTATCCGCCCGTTGGTGACATTATGGAACATGTATATGCATAGAGGGGAGAAAAAGTTCATGAGAGAAATCACTTACGCTGAAGCCATCCGAGAAGCCATGAGCCAGGAAATGAGAAAGGATAAGGACGTCTTTCTCATGGGTGAGGATATCGGCGTTTATGGCGGTGCCTTCGGGGTATCGCAGGGGATGATTGAGGAATTCGGTGAAGAACGCATACGGGAGACCCCCATCTCGGAGGCAGCTATTGTGGGGGCTGCTGTGGGCACAGCCTCAACCGGTATGCGCCCCATCGCTGAGATCATGTTCAGTGACTTTACAGCGGTGGCCTTTGACCAGATCGTCAATCAGGCCGCCAAAATGCGATACCAGTTTGGGGGACAGGCCAAAGTACCCATGGTCATTCGAACCCCGGCCGGGTCCGGTACCGGCGCCGCCGCACAGCATTCCCAGAGTCCCGAGGCATGGTTCTGCCATGTCCCCGGCCTCAAGGTGGTGGCCCCTTCCACGCCCTATGACGCAAAGGGGCTTCTGATTGCGGCCATTCGAGATGATAACCCAGTCATTTTTTTTGAACAGAAACTGCTATACAGGCTAAAAGGGCCGGTGCCGGAAGGAGAATACACCCTCCCCCTTGGGAAAGCAGACGTCAAAAGGGAGGGAACGCATCTCACCATCATCACCTATGGAAGGATGGTTCAACTCTGTTTGAACGTAGCCGAAAAAATGGCAGAGGACGGTACTGAAATTGAAGTCGTCGATCCCATGACCTTGCTGCCCCTGGATCGGGAGGCCATCATCCGTTCCGTGAAGAAAACAGGGAAGGCCCTGATCGTCCACGAAGCCGTTCAGACCGGCGGGATGGGGGGAGAAATCGCGGCCACCATCGCGGACAGTGACGCCTTTTTTTTCCTGGACGCACCCATCAAAAGATTGGGGGGGCTGGACATCCCCATTCCATACTGTATTGAACTGGAAAAATGCGCGGTTCCCACCGAGGAGTCCATCACCCGGGCCATAAACGAACTGATCCGGTAAAGGAGGTCCATTTGGCAACGGAAATTATCATGCCCAAACTCGGCATGTCCATGGAAGAAGGGAAGATCGCCCGGTGGATGAAATCTGAAGGGGACGCGGTGGAAACAGGTGAGCCCCTTTTCGAAGTGGAGACGGATAAGGTGAACATGGAGGTGGAAGCGCTGGTTTCGGGCATCCTCTTGAAGATATTGAGAGATCCGGGAGAGGTGGTGCCGGTCACCGAAATCATCGGCTATATGGGGGATGCGGGTGAAAAATGGGTCCCAGGGGAAAATGAACTCACGGAGAAAGAGCATCCGGAAAAGAACAAGATACCCAAAAAGGATCATTCGGCTCAAACTTCACAGGAATTCGATAAGCCCATTGATCCGGGAACCCGAGTTCCCGCAACCCCTGCGGCCAGAAGGATCGCAGCGGAGAAAGGCTTGGATCTCAGTGCCGTCCAGGCAACGGGCCGTCATGGGGAGATCATAGCAAGGGACGTGGAAAAAGCGATTGCCGTTTCCGCCACGCCCCTCGCCAGAAAAATCGCAAATAAGGAGGGCATTCCCCTTTCAGCCATAAGGGGAACCGGGATCGGCGGAAGAATCACCAAAGAGGATGTTTTAAAAGCGCTCGACACAACTGAAAAGGCTGTTATGGCTGCCCAGGACGGCGAAAGGCCGATCCGGAAAAAGATGACGGGGATGCGTCGAATCATTGCCGACAGGATGCTTCAGAGCCACCTTCAGGCACCGCCCGTCACCCAGCACATGCGGGCCGATGTGACCGACCTGCTGGCGTTACGAAAGCAGCTCAATGAAATCGCAGAAGACCGAATCTCGCTAAACGATTTTGCCATGAAAGCGACGGCCATGGCCCTTCGAGAGCACAGGGAGATGAACGTGAGTGTGGAAGGGGATGATCTGGTGTACCACCCGGAGATCAACCTGGGCATGGCGGTGGCCCTGGAAGAGGGGTTGATCGTGCCGGTCATACCAGAGGCCGACCAGCTTTCCCTGACGGATCTGTCCCGGACAACCAGGGATTTGGCCACCCGGGCCCGGGAAAAACGCCTGGGGCCGGATGAGGTTACGGGCGGGACCTTCACGGTGAGCAACATGGGGGCCTTTGATCTGTTCGCTTTCACACCCATCCTGAATCCGCCCGAGGCCGGAATCCTGGGGGTCTGCACCATTGAGAAACAGCTCCAGATGAAAGGGGATAAAATCGAAGAAAGGTCTCTCATGGGCCTCAGCCTGACCTTTGACCACCGGGCCATTGACGGGGCCCAGAGCGCCGTCTTTCTAGGAAAGATCAGGACCCTGCTCGAAAGGCCGCTGGAAATCCTGATCCGTTGAAGGTGATTTTTATCGATCCTCGGTAAAAGCCCTCCCCGATTCATACATCTTCAACCGCTGTTCCAATTCTTCGGTCAATTCCGCGTCCGATGCCGCCCGGGCCAGATCAAGACCTTCCCGGGCAGTCTCAACAGCCGCTTCATATCGGCCGGACCGGGCATAGGCTGCTGCCAGCGTATCGAGGTATTCGGGTTTTTTACGGCCGCCGCCTTTGCAGGCAACCAGTGCCCATCTAAGGGCTTCCGGACCATTTCGATTTCCCTTGTTTGGATCCGTAGCGAGGACCCAGGCCAGGGAATTGGCCACCATGGCCCAGTTGGGTTTCACATTCAGGATGTTGCCATATTCCCGTATGGCACGGTCTGTCTTCCCGAGGCTCCACAGGGCCAGGCCCAGGTTGTACCGGGCGTTCATATGCTCCGGATAAATCTCCAACGCCTTTAGAAGGGCCTTACGCGCCCCCTTATAGTCGCCCATCTCCAGCAGCGTCACCCCCAGATTATTGTAAACATTAGCATTGTCCGGATGAAAATCGAGGGCCTTCAAGAACATTTTTCTGGACTCCGGCAAATCGCCCTCGCGCCTTGAAATAACACCCAGTTGAAAATAGGCTTCATCGCTTTTGGGGTCCAGATGGATGGCTTTCTGGAAAAACGCACGCGATTTTTTCAACTGGCTGGTCATGAAACACAACCGGCCCAGGGCAAGGTGCGTTTGCGGATTCTGGGGATTCAAATCCCTGGCACGGTAAAAAAACCGGGAAGCCTTTTCAATGTTCAACTCTGTAAGGGCTTTTGATCCCAGAACCAGTAGCTGATCCTCATCAAAACACAAGTCGTTGAGGGAGTCGATCCAGGGATCGGGTGCGGGACGAAACCGTGTACATTGAGCGGCCCTGTTAAGAGACGCTTTCATATCTACAAGGCGGCCAAAATGTTCGTGGACCGTGGCCAATAACCGATGGGCAGGCCCAAAGGATGGGTTTTTTTCCACAGCCTGGTTCAGATATGCCTGAGCACTTTTCCATTCAGACCCGTCAATGGCCATACGGGCCAGACCCAGCAGCGCATAGGGATCTCCCGGCACAAGGGCCAGGCGGCGCTTGTAATAGGTCTGGGCTTTTTGCGTTTCTCCGGTTTTGAAATGGCTGTCCGCCAGTTTGAGTATGGCCGGTGCGTATCGGGGAGCCAGGGTGATGGTCCTTTCAAGCAGATCTTGAACGGAAGCGTTCTCGCCTTTTTCCTGTTTGATGAATGCCAGATAATAGGGCCATCGGGGGTTATCCGCATCAAAATCCAACGCCATTCTGTAACAGGGAACCGCCTGGTCGTAGAAGTGATTTGCCTGGTAGAGGTTCCCCAGTTCGCCCGATTTCCGGCCGAACCGGGTGACAGCGCCCTTTTGCTCAAGCGTGCTTGTTACTTTGTCATGAGCCCGGCGCATTTTTTCTGCCAGGGTCCGGTTGCCGAAGGAGAGACTGCCAGGTGCGGGGATGCGCTCAAGGAGAGCGTTTTGCCGGGACCGGTCCATGAACACCATTGTTCCGGCCACCATAAGGGCCGCTATGACAACAAGCACCACGGGCAACCGGAACCGCTTCAGGCGATGCCAAACGGACAAAGAACGATCCTTCCCCTTCTCTTTTGCTTTTTTGATTGACACTATCCGAGGCCCTTAAACATCCTTAACATCCTATTTTTTTACTTCGGCATCCGTTTTCCGGTTGGGCCAGTCATTCTTCCACAAAAGAACCCGGCTCATTCGATCAAAGGGTGGATAGGCGTGCATCCCGCCGGTCACAAAATCGACCCATCCGTCACCGTCCATATCCGCGGTGTCCAATACCAGCAGGTGGGTGGGTATTGAAGCAAGATCATGGGGAATGAAACCCATTTTACCGTCGTTTTCGAACCAGATCATGGATTGTGCTTTCGGGTCATCCCACTTGTTAAAGGCGCTGACCACCCCCACATCCAGATCGCCGTCCTTGTCCACATCCACGGCATTGGCGAAATAGGCCCCCGGGAAATCCCCGATTCTGTGGTAATCAAATTTCAGTCCGCCTTTGTTTTCCAACCACTGAACGCCATGCCAGGGGCGCGGTCCGGGCGGGATATAATCAAAGGCATCGCCGTTGGTGTACAAAATGTCCATATCACCATCTTTGTCCAAATCCACCATGGAGATACCGCTGCTTCCGAAATCTTCGTTTGTGGAGCCGTAAATCATTCTCGGTTCAAATTTCCCCTTGCCATCATTGATGAAGACGTATATCTCCTCCCATTCCTGGGAAACCAGGGCCACAATGTCCAGATCTCCGTCACCATCCATGTCGCAGACCGGGGTGTGGATTGTACCGGAAAGGTTCAGCAGGTTGTGGCTGTCAAACTGCCAGTTTCCCTTATTTTCCATCCAGCGAATCTCTCCGTCATCATAACCGAACTGGCCCACTGCCAGATCAATATCGCCGTCACCGTCCAAGTCCCCTGGTTCCACATCGGTAACCCGGGCAATACCGTCCACCAGGACACGATTTTCAAAACGGCCGCCACCTTTGTTTTCAAGCACCACAACCGCTCCGATTTTGTCGTTGTTGGGAAATATCATCCCCATTTTGGCCACCAGAAGATCCAAATCGCCGTCTTTATCCATATCAAAGGGGGTAACGTGCGCCGGTCCACGCACCTGGCTGCCGATTTTCTTTTCGTGATATTGGCCCGCCGGGTTCTGTCGAATCCAGGAAATCTGATTCTGTTTGGCATCGCATACCACAACATCTTTTAAGCCATCCTGGTCCAGGTCCACCACCTTCAAATGCGTAATCCAGGGCTTTGCACCCCCCATGGGATCACCGATGGATCTGCTTTTGAGAAAATCGATTTTTTCCCCTGGCAAGGGAATATCCGACGAACTGGCGGGGGGTTCACCGTCGGTTTTAGAGATTATCCTCTCAAGGTACTGCATCACCGATTGCCCGGTACGCGCGGCTTCGTGCTTTGCAAGTAACAGGGGGATACCCACAACAACCGCCAATAATGCCAGCAGGGAAACCATGGTTGACGTTGACATGTGCTTTCGCATCAGATTCCTTTTTCTTTAGTAATGGGTCAGATAAACCAGCATGCCGCCGGCCAATAGAACAAGAACAGCCGCCGTTGGCGTAAATCCTTTTAACGTATTATTTTTGCTGTCAATTTCATTATGCCACAATCCATAGCCCTTTTTCAAGCTAAGGGTCACCCCCAGCAGAATCAGTGCCGACTGAATCCACGGGATGCCGCTCGGCCAGATCTGAATCCACGGCATGCCGGCCGTACCAAGCAGGTCCCAACCCCACCCGAAAGGATCTGAAAGACTCAGCAGAATAAAGGTCATATTGGCCATAATGGTTTCAGCAAAAAACACCGCCCACAAGGCCAGGCCCAAGGGCAAAACAGCGGGCAGGGTTTTTTTGAATATTGTGCCGACGGATGCGTTGAAAATGCCCTTCCCCGCCTCTGACGTCCCTTTTGAAAGCCAGAGACCCAATCCGCACATGAGCCAGAAAATCAAAGGGACAACGCCCAATGCAACAGCAGAGAGCATCACAAAAAAGAGACTGAACTCAAAAAAAGAAGCTTTGTCCACAATGTTCACCATATCGCGCATAAAGGGCCAGGGCGAATGAAGGGTCACCGAGTAGACAACGGCCAGAACCAGCAAAGCAAGCGCCTGCCACGCCTCCCCGTAGGACCTGAAGGAATTCCGCCAGGGGCCTTTTCGCCAGGCGAGAGAGACATTATCGCTGGGGCAACTCTTGAAACACTCCGTGCATATGCCGCAGTCCACGTTTCGGTCCATTTGGGGAACCAGCAGGCCGTAAGGGCAGGCCCAGCCACCGGCATTTCCCCTGAGACACGACTTTTCCCCACAGCGCTTGCAGACGCCGGTATTTCGCTTTCGCACCATCAGCGGCGCCAGGGCGCTATAGGCCGAAATGAACACAGCCACCGGGCAGACATACCGGCAAAAGGCGCGCAGTTCCCACACCAGGGACATGATGATTGCAGCGGCAACCATGAAAATGAGCATGACGGCAGTCCATTTGGGCTGGGCGGCCAGTGAAGCACTTAATGCGCCCATAACGAGAAACGCACCCAACCGGATCCACGGACCGCTCAAAGCCCGTGGCCACAGCCTGAACCATCCGAAAAAACGGTTCTTAAAACGGCCTCGCGTTCCTGCCCGAACCTCGGTGGTGGCACCCCGCTGGAGGTATTCTCCCATCACCGGCAAAGGGCAGATCATGCACCAGATTCTGCCACCCAAGGGGACCAGGAAGAGGGCCAGCATGGATATCCAGATAATCCAGGTCAACATCACGGCCAGATTGCGCCCCCCCACTTTGGTACCGAAAAAGCCGGCAAGGATGATCACCATAAGACCCGCCAGCACCGGCAGGGTAAGGGTAAACTGAAGCGGTCTCCATTTGAGGAGCCGGTCAAGCAGCCCAAACCGCCGATTCAGATCTATTGGGGGAAGCGCAATTGTCTGGAACCGGCCTTCTTCCCATTTAATCCTGAATAAACCGATCACAACAATGGCCAGCAGGAATCCAAGACTTCCTGCCCCTAACCAGTTGGGGCGGATGATAAGGTCCCCCTGCTCAAATCCATGCATGGGACCGCAGTACACATGGCACCGGAACCTTGAGGTGGATACCAGACCGCCCCAGAACCCCGGCAGGCCGGCTTTTAAATGCACTTCAGATACATATGAAGGGGGTCTTTCAGGGACAAGCGGGTCGCGGACCTCTACCGTTTCGCTGGCGGGGGTGATCTTTGCATCGATTCCGTAATCCTGAAGGAAGAAGCTATGGCCTGTGTCCCGGGTTTTGAAAGTGATGATCAGATCGTCGCCCCGGTTGGCCCGGATGATGGCCGGATCAGTCCCGTAACGGAATGCTTCAACGTGTACCTTTCGGGTGGCGGGAGGGGGGCTGGAGACCCATTCAGCGAAAAGCGCCCCGCCCGTGCAGCTTAAAAGAATAAAGATCTGTATTAATTTACGGACGCTCATGGGGAAAGCCTGTCCAAAACCCACGCATATTCCAGGGTGATACTCTCCGCCAGGTTTTTCTCTTTGAATGGTTCAGGGAGCACATTAAACGTATAGGTTTCAATTTCAAAATGCGTACAACCGGATCCAGCGGCTGAACGAAAAAAACTTTCACTCAGATCGTTTCCGGTGGAACCCAGTTCACGATCCCCTGAAAAATAGAGGGGCACATGGAAATGGATCCGCCATTGTTCCATGCTCCGGTTCAGGACATCCCCATGGGACATGGCAACGGGGAGGTCTTCATAGGATCGAATCTCACCACCTGCCGTGCGCGCCTTGACCTGATGCAGATAGACCGGATCGGCAAAATCCCCGACCCGTTTGAGACTTTTCTCCAAAGAACCCGTTTTGAGGGCCGCACTGATCTGGATTTTCGACAAGCGAATCGCGTTTGCCGCCAATCGTGAAATACTCTCCCCCAGGTCCTCAAATTGCAGGGACATATGACAGGTATCAAAGCAAACGCCCAGATGCTGCATGATCATGTGATCCGCTTCCCGTTCTGAGGTACCGATTAATTGGGAAAGATACTGTTTTCCCTCCCCGCGGAGCTCCCGGGTAAAAAAATCGACGGTGCCATCCGTGGTTTCCAGGAAACAGTCCGGCTCGGGTTCCAATCCCAGGTGAATCTCTTTGCCGGTCTCTTTGCGGATATGGGCCAGATGCGCCACACAACGCATCAGGTTTTGGATCATTTCGGTTCGATCCGTTGATCCGCGGACCCATTCCCCGTAAGACCCCGGCACGGTGCTGATGCTGCCGGTGAGCCCCTCCGGCAACAGCCTTGAAAGGATCTCCGCCAGCAAAATGGTGTAATTGAGCCGTTTCGGGCTCCGCCAGTCGGGAGAATAGACCCTGCTTTTGACCGGGGCCTTGTGAAACTCGCCGTAGGGGAACCCGTTGATGGTAAAGACATAAAGGTCATGGGCTTCAAGAAAATCTTTGAACTGATGGAATGTTTCGGGGTTGGCAAGCTGATCCGCCGCCGTGTGCCCCAGCCGCAGGCCCAGGCCGAAAGGCCCATTTGGCGCCACCCGCTTGCGAATTTTCAGGGTCACGGTTCTGATGGCCTCAAAATTCTCATCCCAGGTTTCTCCGGGATGGACATTGAGGCAGTAGGTCAAATGCAGGGGAGGATTCTTTCCAATCTTCAAGATAGAAACCCTTCTTGGAACCGCTGTGGCACGGCGCGATTTTTCAGGTGGGCTATGGCCTCGATGATCACGGATTTATCCATTTCGTGGACTTCCGTTTTTCGGCCGATGGCCGTGGGCAGGG
The DNA here is from genome assembly GCA_016844935.1 of Desulfobacteraceae bacterium. GTDB lineage: Bacteria > Desulfobacterota > DSM-4660 > Desulfatiglandales > Desulfatiglandaceae > NaphS2. The sequence continues at coordinate 23,407 of JAERTK010000139.1, forward strand.
TCACATTTAACGATCCCCCGAGATGTTCCTGGAAATCATCCAGCCCTTTCAGGATTTCCAGTTCTCCATTTTTCCCTTTGCGCTCCAAAAGGTCACTCCAGAAAGGCAACCCGGTTTTTTCAAGGGCCCCGATAACGGCGTCTTGTTCCTGAGCGGTGAGCATGCCCATTAAACGGGCGTAGCACGTATCCAGGGCAACACCCATGGCCACGGCCTGGCCATGGGCCATCCGGTATTCTGACAAGACCTCCAGACGATGCGCACACCAGTGTCCGAAATCCAGCGGCCGGGCTGACCCCAACTCAAAGGGATCTCCGCTGTTTCGGATATGTTCCAGATGAAGCGTGGCACACCGTTTGATGATGGTCTCAATGGCAGTCTCATCCCTTTTTGCGAGGTTATGGGCATTTTGGCAAAGAAAATCAAAAAAATCCGGATCCTTTATAATGGCCACCTTGAAGGCTTCGGCGATGCCCCCGATCCAGTGTTTTGAAGGAAGGGTCCGGAGTAAAAGAAAATCGTTTAAGACCGCAAAGGGCGGAGAGAATGTTCCCGCAAAATTCTTCATGCCGTGATCATCGATGCCGTTTTTGACCCCCACCCCCGCGTCATTCTGGGCCAGAACCGTTGAAGGGGCACGGATAAGCCGCACCCCCCGGTGGACAAGCGATGCCGCAAGCCCCACCATGTCCAGAACACTGCCGCCGCCGATGGCCAGCACATAGCTCTGCCGGCATAAATGGCTTTTGGCCAGTGAGCTCATGGTATGACGGACGAGATCCCAGTCGCCCTTTGCCTTTGCACCGCCCGGCACGATCTCCACAGCCCCTTCCATTTCCAGCAGATCCTGACGGCTTTCCATGTAGGCCTTGACTCTTTGGGGAAAATCTTTGCTGGCTTCAACAATACCCGAATCAATAAAGACCTTTGCCCGGTGCCGGCGAAACTCCATTCTCCGATCAACAACGGAAGCCAACAGGTCGTTCTCGGGATTAAAAATATCCTGTGAGAAATAGACCGGATAATCGAAGGAAACCGTGAAATCTTGCATTTGGCAGTCAACGGGAAAGTCTTTGGTTCCTGTCTTCGTCCCGTGAGGTTTTTGTTTCATCAAATTGCCTGTGGCGATTCATCCAGCCAGTGCCGAACCATGGCTGCCAGTTCAATTAAATCTGTGGGGTTACCCGGTACGCTGAAGGTGGAACCCCAGGTCACGTGCCGTTCCGGCCCCACCCCGCCGTGCGACCCGCGGATACGGGTGGCATCCTGACTTACCGAACCCGGTGGCCACCCGAAAAACAATTCGCAGGGATCATACCCGGGTTTGTTGTGGATGTCCACATGACTTGCGAAATCGGGTGCCTCCGCTTTCTCAGTCCACCATGGATAGCTCAACCATTTGCCCGGCCCCGCCACCAAAAGCAGTTCACCGCTGTTTTTGTGATTAAGACTGACGGCTGCCTGCCCTTCAACATCCAGCACCTCAGCAATTCCCGGTAGATCTTTCAACAGGTTTTTTACAGCTGGGATATCATTTTTCTCCGGGATATACACATGGGCAATTTCATGATCTGCCATGGCAAAGGCCCTGCTGGCATAAAAGTCGGGATATGCCATTTTTTTGATACGCCGAACCGTCAGAAGTCCAGCATCCCGAAGGACCACATTGGGCGCTGCGGCGCAGTGGACAGGGGCCACATGGTAGTCTCCGAAAATCAGGACATCATACCCGTTTGACTCGGCACTTTTTATGAGACGCAACAGCTGTTCTTTGACCTTGTTCAATGTTTTAATGACGCGCCCATCTGTTTCGGGGTCTTTTCTTTGCAGGTCATAATCGAGGCTCGGCAGATAGCTGAACAGGAGATCCGGTGCCAGATCCGGGTCTGAAAGAATTTCAGAAACAGCCTCAACGATCCACTCCCCCACCTTCCATGACGCCATGGGCCCCCAGTAACGCTGCAGCTTAAAGGGTCTGCCAATCTTTCTGCAAAGTTTTCGGTAAAGGCCTGAAGGCTTGCTGTAACAGTCCTGAATCATCCCGCCGTGATGTTTGTGAACCGGGGCCGGCGACAAAATGAGATCCACCGCCTCACCCAGGCTCTGCTGCCAGAAAACCATGCCGACGCGCTTGCCCCGCAAACGAAAGTTCGTCCAGATTCTGTCCCCTTCCACCAGCCGGGCAGACTGCTCCCAGAACATGGGGCGCCCCAGTTTTCGATAAAATAGACCGTTTGCAATCATGCCGTGTTTGGAAGGGTATGATGCCGTGCGAAAACTCGCCTGAACCGTGCAGGTGACCGCCGGAAAAACGCTCTGTATGGATTGAGAATGTAAACCCGCGATTTCAAAGTCATGGGTCAGGCCGGCAACCTCAACAATCAGCAATTTCTTGCCCATAGGGTACATCCATAGAATAAGGAAGGTTTAAAGGTTTTGGATATTATTCTAAATGGCCCAAGCCGATTCTTTCGGCAGGGTGGGAGACGGCTGAAATTTTTCACACTGCCCTAAAAAGTAGCAGGGGTTATTGTAGAAAACGGTTTCCATGTGTTCTTCCTTGTGGCCCCTTTTTTTCATTTCAAATATGGCATCGTGCAGTGTACCGGGGTCCGATGGCCCCCAATCGCCGGAAGCGTCCACCAGCATGTGATCCAGCCCGTAAATTTCGAGCGCGTCCACCACCCGGGCGGGAGAGTTTTTGGTCACCGGGTAAATGGTCATGGCGGCCCAGAACCCCGCATCGCGAATCATTTTCAATGTGTGCTCTTCAGAGTGATCAAAGCATACGATCTCTGGATTTACCGCTCCGTGGCCTTTCAGATAATCCAACATCATCCGGGTCCCTTTCAGTTTGTCTTTGAGGTGCGGGGTGTGAATCCATATCAACTGGTTATGTTTTAAAGCCAGTTCCACCTGTTCCTCAAAAATGGTCATCTCATTTTTTGTATTGAGATTCAACCCGATTTCCCCGATGCCAAGCACCGTCGGTTTCTCCAGGAACTCCGGTATAAAGGAAATGACTTCTCTCGACAAAATCAGGTCGTCGGCCTCTTTTGGGTTAATGCAGATCCAGGAGTAGTGCTGAATAAGGTACTGGGCGGCCCGGGTCGGTTCGAATTCCGTAATGTGTTTGAAATAATCATAAAATGCCTGGGATGAAGCGCGATCATACCCGGCCCAGAAGGCGGGCTCGCAGCAGGCGACCGTATGCATCCTAACCATTCTTTCGTAGTCCTGGGTGGTTCTGGCGATCATATGGATGTGAGGCTCAATCACTTTCATGGGTTACAGCACCTCCTGATTTTGGTTATTGTTCCAGGGGTCCGATAAAAGACACAAGAGCTGCCCCACCCTGTCCGGTTTTTCGTTTTTAAGGATCTCACAACCCTCCTGCAATTTCTGAATACGGGGATCCTTCAAAATGTCATTTCCGTTTTCAGCCCTTTGGATTCTGTCCATTGCGGCAGCCGTTTCCAGAAGCGCGGATCGCATATCCAGAAAATAGATTTCAAGCAGTTCTTCAGCCGTTTTGGGAGAGCCCAAAATCGGTTCTGCGGAATTCTCGATATTCATTGTCATCTCCCTTTTGTTTGGATGCTTGAATCAATCCTTTCAGGTCACATATAAATAGCGTGAAAGAAACGTTGAAGGTAGTGCGCATAGAGCAACCGGAATCCCATAGGCCCACCCATGAAGACCTGAAACATAGATGGCATCCAGCAGAGGGATTCCCAGTATCAGGAATTTTACGGCTCTCCCCACTCGCTGGGGCGCAGGCTTTAAAAGGCCGGCAATTAAGGCCGGCGCGGCAAAAACCACCAGAAGACCCATATAGATCAGGCAATCGGCGGCCAACTGCTGCGTCAGACTCAGGATCAGGACCATGGAGAGCACCAGCAAAAGACATCCCGAAACAACCCAACCTTTTCCCGAAAGCCCCCCCTCAACCTCGAAATGGCTCAGGGTTGTAAGAGCAAACACGTAGGTAAACGATATCAATGGAAATACAATGGCGATCCCGGACCCGTGAAACGATAGACTCATGCCGAGCACCAGATTGGTTCCCCGGCAGGCGCCCATGGTGACCGGCCCCAAAACAGGCATATCTTTGGTGAACACATCATAGGAAACCGCCAGAAGCACCAGCAGAGATGCCACGAAAAGGCATGCCATTCCCGCCCAAAAGGCGCAGATGAGACCCAGTCCAAAAAAGACAAGGGATAATATGAAGGCTTCCGGCATTGACACCCTTCCGGACGGGATGGGTCGTTGCGGCCGCTCCAGAGCATCTTGCTTTCGGTCACAGACATCATTCAAGATGCACCCGCCGCCATAAATAAAAGATGTGGAAAGGAAAAGGGCCAGCAATTCCAGGGTGCCTATTTTCAACCCATTTACGATCAGGTATCCGGCCAGCACATCGGCGATGGATGTAAAAAGGTTCGGAAACCGCATCAGTTGGAGGTAGGCGAAGATCTTCTCTTTCAAATCCGTTTCCTCTGGTCCCACTCTCTTGGTCGAAGGGAAATGCCGGACCTATTTTGTGAAGCCCGGATACGGGAACGTAGGTATAACAGAGTCTTTAAACTTTGACAATCTCGCATTTTTAACTAGGATAGCACCCGTGATACCGTTTCATCGTCATTTCCAGACCACCGGGAACGACAATGCGCACCCTTAAGGAAGTGGGGTCGGGCAAACCCCTTTTTTGAAACTGCATCCGAAGACGTTGAATATGTGTGTGCCTTGGAAAAAGAGACGTTCCCTTTCGGGGAAAAGAACATGAAATCAATATTTTTCAGCCAATTATGTAAAGACCGGATTTTCCGGTCCAGGGAGGAATGAAAATGCATGAAGAAAAAATGATCACGGCCCCTGACGGAATGGAATTGTTTCACATTAAAGACATGCCTGAAAACCCGAAGGCGATCATCGTCTTGGTCCATGGCCTTGCGGAACACTGCGGCAGATACGATTACGTGGTAAAAAAACTGAACGAGTTTGGTTACGGGGCATATCGGTTCGACAACCGGGGGCATGGCCGCTCCGGCGGAAAACGGGGTTATCTGGATGATTTTCAAAAATTCATCGACGACACCGACCTTTTCGTTGATCTTGCGAAAAAAGAAAATCCCCAAATACCCGTCTTCATGCTGGGTCACAGCATGGGGGGGTTCATTACGGCTGGATACGGGTGCAAATACCCGGGAAAATTGAAAGGACAGGTTTTTTCAGGTCCCGTCATCATTGAACTGGACATCTTCGATCCCCTTAAGGAAATGGATGTAAAAAATGCCCCTGAAACGCCCATCCCCAATTCCCTTTCCGCCCTTATCTGCAGGGACCGGCGGGTGGTGGAGGATTACGAGAACGATCCGCTGGTCTTAAAGGAGACCACCCTGAAACTACTCACCAACGTGTTCATAGAAGGGGTCCAATGGCTCGGGGAAAACCTCAAGAATTACAATTACCCCTGCCTCATCCTCCACGGAGGGGACGACCAGATTGTGGACAAGGCTTCCGCCCGTTATCTCTATGAAAATACTGCATCGGAGGATAAAGACATCAAAATCTATGACGACTTTTTCCATGAGATCTTAAACGAAGCCGAAAAAGATCAGGTTATAACGGATATTCAAGAATGGATTCAAAAGCGGATCTGAACCATTTATTTTAACGGCATTCTGATATGTATGAATGAAAAACAAGGAGACACCATGAAGCTGAAAACCGGCCCCGAATATATGGAAAGCCTCAAACAACTCAATCCAAAAATCTATTATAAAGGGAAACGGATTGAGGATGTCACCACACATCCCGCCACAGCTCCGCACGTTCGGGCTGCCGCCATGACCTATGCGCTGGCAAGCGACGAAGAATACAAGGATCTGGCAACCACCACATCCCATCTGACGGGAAGGCCCATCAGCCGCTTTACCCATGTGCATCAAAACATTGAAGACCTCATTAAAAAGGTCAAACTCCTGCGGGTCCTGGGGCAAAAAACCGCCACCTGCTTCCAGCGGTGCGTCGGCTTTGACGGCATCAACGCCACCTATTCGGTGCTTTACGAAGTGGATCAAAAAAACGGCACCGACTATCTGGAACGGTTCAAAAAATGGTTGATCCATGTTCAAGACGACAACATCATGGTGGTGGGCGCCATGACCGATCCCAAGGGGGACCGCTCCAAAGGGCCCGCGGACCAGCCGGATCCCGACCAGTATGTGCATGTGGTGGAGCGCCGGGAGGACGGCATTGTCATTCGCGGTGCCAAACTCCACATGACGGGAGCCGTCAACTCCCATGAGATTCTGGTGATGCCCACAACCGCCATGGACGAGCGTTCCAAAGACTATGCGGTGGTCTGCGCCGTACCCGTGGATGCACCGGGGATCACCATGATCTTCGGACGTCAGGCCAACGACGACCGGCGGGACAATCTGGAACGGATCGATGTGGGTAAACCGTCCTTCGGAGCCGTGGGTGGGGAGGCGGTCATTGTTTTTGAGGACGTGTTCATCCCCAATGAAAGGGTGTTCATGGACGGGCAGACCGATTTTACCGGCGATCTGGTGTTCCGGTTCGCCGCTCACCACCGGGCCAATTACGGTGCCTGTAAAACCGGGCTCATGGATGTTTTGACCGGTGCCGTCACCTATCTGGCCCAGATCCAGGGAACCGCCAAAGCATCCCATGTAAGGGACAAGGTAACCGAGATGGTCCATCTCTCCGAAACCCTTTACAGTTCGTCCATCGCCTGTTCAGCCGAAGGCACCCCCACACCTTCCGGGGCCTACATGGTGGATACCATGCTGGCCAATGTGTGCAAGCACAATGTCACCCGCTTTCATTTTGAGGTGGCGAGACTGGCCCTGGACCTGGCCGGTGGTTTTATCGCCACACTGCCCAGTGAATATGACCTCGAAAGCGAGGAAGTCGGTCATCTGGTTAAAAAGTATTTCTCCGGTGTGGAGGGGATTCCCACCGAACAGCGTATCAAGATCGCCCGGCTCATCGAAGCCATGACCGGTGGAACCGCCCTGGTGGAATCCATGCACGGAGCCGGTTCCCCGCAGGCCCAGCGGGTCATGATATTCCGGGAAGCGGACTTACTCAAGAAAGTAAAGTTTGCAAAAGCCCTTTTGGGAATCCCTGGAAAAGAAAAGAGAGGAAACCATGTTTAGACCGGCGGGTGTTTATGTTGCCATGCTGACCCCTTTTGAACAGGACGGTGCTATTCATGAACTGGAAATGCGCCGGATGGTGGATTTTCAGATAAGACGCGGTGTGGACGGGCTGTTCCCCGTCAGTTCCGTTGGCGAATACATCCACATGAGCCGTCATGAAAAGATGGCCCTCATGGAAATGGTCCATGACCAGGCAAAAGGCCGTGTGCCCGTTACCCCGGGTGTGGGCAGCAGCCATCCGGAAGAAGCTATTTTTCTTGCAGAGCATGCCAAAGCCATCGGTTGCGACGGGGTGGTAATTGCGCCGCCCTATTTTTTCCCCCTTTCTCAAAACATGATCGAACAATATTTTGAAACCATCATCGATGCCGTGGATATTCCCGTCATCATTTACAACATTCCCCTCTTCACACAACCTTTAAGCTATGATCTTGTCAAACGACTGGCCCGAAAACCGAACGTGGTCGCCATGAAAGACAGCAGCGGCAGCATGGTGGATTTCCTTCATTTTATGGATAAGGTTCGAATGGAGGACGGGGAAATGAATTTCTTGACCGGCAGGGAAGAGACACTTCTACCGTGCCTGATGATGGGCGGAAAGGGGTGCATGACCGCAATAGCGGGGGTTCTGCCGGAAGTGATGGTTGAAATCTACCAATGCTTTTTATCTAAGGATTATGAAAGGGCCAGAGAACGACAGTTCTCCATCCTTCAAGCCATTGGAAATATGTTCGCCCTCCCGTTTCCCTTGGGATTCAAAATTGCCATGGAGTTGCGGGGCTTTCACATGGGTCCCGCGAAACAACCTCTTTCCGATGCGGATCAATCACAGTTCAATACCATGAAAGAAAACCTTCGAAAAGTTCTGCAACCCATTATCGAACCCTTGGAATAAGCGCAACTGCGGTTTGAGAGGCCATGCTGAGCCTTTCAAACCGCCGATGAATAGAGGGGAGGGAAAACACATGGGGGAAAAAATCGGCTTCATCGGCCTTGGAGAGATGGGAAAATGGATGGCACGAAATATCCTGAAGGCCGGATTCAACCTGACGGTTCTGGACATGAACCCGGAGGCCGTTAAATTTCTGACGGATCAGGGGGCAGGATCTGCCGCCACACCGGAAGAACTGGCGGCATCGGTGGATTGGATATTTCTAAGCCTACCCAGTACAGCCGTGGTGGAAAAGGTGATTTTTGGCGCATCGGGAATTGTTAAAGGGGCCCCCACCGGAACTTTGGTTGTTGACTGCGGCACCACCGGTTATCTTCCCACTCTGGACTTTGAAAAGCGGCTGAAAGAGCGGGGCGTGGGGTTTGCCGACGCCCCGGTTTCCGGTATGGCGGCCCGGGCCAAAGAAGGGACACTGACGGTGATTTTCGGAGGAAACAACGCGGTGTTTGACCAGATCAAGCCGGTGCTGGACGTGATGAGTAACAAGGTGCTCCATATGGGAAAAGCGGGAAACGGACAGTTGACCAAATTGGTCAATCAACTCCTTTTTAACGTAAGTTGTGCAGCCGTAGCGGAAATGATGCCCATGTCGGCCAAACTGGGACTAGATCCCGAAAAGGTCACTGAAGTGATCACATCGGGAACGGGCCGCAGTTTTGCCGCAGAGTTTTTTGCGCCTTTGGCCCTGGACGGCATCTTTGACAAAGGGTACCCCCTCAAACATGCCTACAAAGATATGGTCAGCGCGTCCGAAATTTCGGCCCGCCATAAAATTCCACTGCCCATGGTCCAGGCATGCACCACCACCTACCAAATGGCCCTGGCCGAAGGGCTTGGAGACCAGGGAAAAGGGGCCATGATGAAGGTATTTGAAAAGCTCCTGGGCGTAAAATTCAGAAGGAACGAGGGAACGGCATAATGACGGACAGTTATTTTATGTTCAGCCTGTTTTTGAGGAGGTTTAGAAGATGGAAAAAAGAGGATTGAGAAGCAGAAAGATCCTAAGAGGCGTGGAAAACAGTATGTATCGGGCCCTTTATAAGAGTATGGGGTACTCAAACGATGATCTGTCCAGACCCATGATCGGTATTGCCAACTCGTGGAACACCCTGGTACCGGGGCATTTCAATCTGAATCAGGTGAGTGAGCACGTCAAATGGGGGATCTACCGCGCAGGCGGCACCCCGGTGGAGTTCGGCGTCATCGGGGCCTGCGACGGCGTGGCCAACGGCAATGACGGGATGCACTATATTCTTCCTTCCCGGGAGGTGATCTGCAATTCAGTGGAGATCTGTGTCCAAGCCCACAGTCTGGATGCCATTGTCCTGCTGGCATCCTGCGATAAGATCGTTCCGGGCATGCTCATGGCCGCGGCCCGGCTGGACATTCCCGCCATTATGGTCCATGGGGGAGCCATGGCCGGCGGTGTTGAATTCGACGGCCGAAAAACGGACCTGACCTCCATTGACGAGGCATTGGGAATGTTCAAGGCCGGCAAAATCGCTGAAAAGGAATTCAGCGCTCTGGAAGACTTGGCCTGCCCTTCATGCGGCTCCTGTGCTTTCTTGGGGACTGCCAACACCATGTGCTGTCTGACGGAAGCCATGGGCATGTCCCTTCCCGGAGGGGCTTTGATACCGGCAACCCATTCAGACAGGCTGCGGGAGGCCAGGGCAACGGGTACCGCGATCTGCAACCTGGTGGAAAAAGATATCTCCGCCAGAAGAATCATCAATGAAAAATCTTTGGAAAACGCCGTCAGGGTGTGCATGGGCATCAGCGGTTCCACCAATGCAGTTCTCCACCTGTCGGCCATCGCCTATGAAGCGGAAGTGGAAATGGATATTTTGGACACCTTTGAAAAATTCAACATGACCACTCCCCACGTGGCAAAGGTGAACCCTGCCGCCAAATGGGATATGGAGGATTTCTGGAAGGCCGGCGGCATTCCGCGAGTCATGGATTGCCTGAGCCCGTTGCTTCACAGAGACGTCATGACTTGTACCGGGAGGACCGTCTCTGAAAACCTCGAATCCCAACGCTACCCTTTTCCGGAAAACAGCGAAATCATCAAGCCCCTGGAACAACCCTTCGGGCATATGGGGGGGGTTGCCGTTTTGCGGGGAAATCTGGCTCCGGATACGGGAATCAGCAAGCCGGGCGCCATCGACCCATCGCTGTTTCAGTTTTCCGGGAAGGCCAGGGTGTTCGATTCCGAGGATGCGGCCAATAAGGCCATCCTTGAAAAAGGTATTCGGGAAGGAGATGTGGTGGTCATCCGTTATGAAGGACCCAAAGGGGGCCCGGGAATGCGGGAAATGTACAAGGCCATGAAATATCTCTACGGCTTGGGCCTGAACAAATCCACGGCCTTGATCACCGATGGCCGTTTTTCCGGTACCAACAACGGTTGTTTTGTGGGGCACATCTCCCCAGAGGCGGCCGAAGGCGGGCCCATTGCCATTGTAAAGGACGGGGATGAGATCAGTATTGATGTTGAAAAGGGAACCCTTCATCTGAACGTTTCCCAAGAAGAGATCAAGGAAAGATTCGAAGGTTGGGAACCACCCGAACCCAAGTTCAAGAGGGGTTATCTGGAGCTGTACTCAAGACTGGCATCCTCAGCGGCGGAGGGTGCGGTCATTAAGAGCCGCCCGTGATGAGTCACTTTTTTTGTTTCCGGAACAATCTTGACTCGCTACCCTTTCCGCTCAATTTCTGTCGGTATGCCGGCTGGGTTATTCTGGTCAAAAACAGGTGGGATGTTAAGAAGAGTTGTAGGAAAGTGAACAGAATTCTTTCAGGGCTCAAGCTGGAGAAAGCTGGGGACAAAGCCTTCATAGGCAAAATTGAAAGAGGGCCATAACGCCTTCGAGGTCATGATTGTCCCAAGCGAAATTCCAGTGTTTTAATTCTTTTTCGATTTCATCCCTTGAAAGTGGCATTTCCTGGTCCTTTCCTGGACCCTTACTCATCGATCATCGCCACGGCACGTGTCCACCCGGCTGATGCCTTTTTTACATTCACGGGAAAACAGACAATGTGGAAACCGTTCGCAGGAAGAGACTCCAGATTGTGCAGTTTTTCCAGATGGCAGTACCCGATTTCACGACCGGCCTTGTGCCCTTCCCAGATAATATCTGGATCATGTGTTTCAGCAAACTTTTGGGCCGTGTATAGAAAAGGGGCGTCCCAGGACCAGGCATCTGTCCCGGTTACGCGTACGCCCTGTTTCAACAGACACAGGGTAGCCTCCCGGCCCATGCCGCAACCTGCTACGACGTAGTCATCGTGCCCAAAAGCAGAACCGGCCCGTGTATTCACCACGACAATATCGTAGGGTTCAATCTTGTGACCGATTCGGCTCAACTCCGCTTCCACATCAGCAGCGGTCGCTACATAGCCATCCTCGAAATGTCGACAGGTACAGCCAATCTACATTACAAGAAATATCATGTCAAAACATCTCGGGAGATGGGATGGACGTGACTGACACGGTTAGGGCCTCGGCAAAAAATATATACACAATCCTGCTTGTCTTTGGCCCGCCCACTGCGTTGCATCCACAGGCACATATCCACCAATATGCACTGGTGGATGCGCCTTGCCTGATCTTAATAAAAACGGGCGAACCAAAATACGGCGAAATCCTGCACATTTATTTTTTTTCCGAGACCTTTAAGCGGGCATACAGAGCAGTTCTTTGATCTTGGCGTCAAACAGATCGGCTGCAAACACGGGTTTCATGATGAGGGCCGTGTCTGCGCCGTGGCCGGATCCCCCAACAGCGACGATCTCCTCATCCGGCGTCACGAAGCCATGTTCCGCCGCCATGACGGCGATTTCCACGCATACTTTAACCCCTTGGGAGAACATCCGGAGTGTATCGGCAACAACGTTCAGGGGTAGAAGATTGGTCTTATAGTGTTCTGAAAACCCTTTCTCCGTCCCGCTGAAGGCATGAAGCCCGCGGACCACAAGAATTTCTTTTTGAAGCAATGTTTCATGGTTTTTGTTGAACTGTTCCACTTCCTTGTGAAATCGGCTTCCCGCGTTGTAAGTAACTGCGATGATTTTTACTGAGTTTTCCGCCATTTTATGCAGTTTCAAGGCCGTTTCCCCTGTGGATGAGGCCACGACGATCTTTTCAATATTGGCCTCCTTTCCACGGGAAAGGGCAATTTCCAGGGTCTTTTCAGTGTTAACGGGTCCTTTTTTTGCAAAGTAAGAAACGGTACTTTCAAATACGTTGTTCATGGGTCTTATTCCTTTCTCATTTCTTTTTCATTTTGGGGAGGTCCCCATGCAAAGGGGCCATTCACAGTGCAGAACAGGGTCCGGCAAAAAACCCCGCTCGAAAAAGCGGGGTTTTGATGTACTGTTTTCGGTCGACCTATTCGAACCGTCTCCCATAGGCATCCGCCGCCTTCAGGCAATTAAAAATCTCATTCGGATCATAGAATCCGCCGTCTTCGTCCGGCGTACCCGTTGCACTCGGCATGGAGGTGATGAGGACACTTCTGGATGCATCTTCGGCCACCATATGAATGGCGTCATCCGCCGCATTGTTCAAACCAAGTTCCGCAAAGGTTGTGGGCAACCCGATGCTCCTGCAAAACCCGTAAATCTTGTCCAGAAACTCTGCATTCCTACCTTCCATCATCAGTTGGGTCAAAGTGGAAAATGCCACGAATTGCCCGTGTGTGGGATGAACTCCAAACCGGTCATAGACCCGGGTCCAGCTCAGGGCAATGGCGTGGGCTGCCGCCAGGCCACCGCTCTCGTACCCCAGACCGCTCAAAAGGATATTGGCCTCCACGACCGCTTCCAACGCTTGACCAGGTATATTGTTTTCCGCCTCCAGCATGGCCTGATAACCGTATTCCATCAAGGTGTCAAAAGCAAACCGAGCCATCATCTGGGCGGTCCTGGTTGAGAGCCCTCCGGCCAGAACCGGCGAATCGGTCCGGTAGGACATGGCCGCTTCAAAATAGGTGGCAAGGGCATCGCCCATTCCGGAGACCAGAGTCTCCACCGGGGCATTGGCGATGATTTGCGTATCCACAAAAACCATTGCCGGATTGGCTTGAAACACCAGGAAGGTCTCAAACTCGCCCTTATCCGTATAGATCACCGAGACCTTGGCGGTCGGCGCATCCGTTGCAGCGATGGTGGGCACCTGGATGCAAGGGACATCGGCGCCGATACCATCAATGATTTCGGGCGGCACAACCCCGGCATTGACTGCATTTCCTGCGGAAGCCGTTCTGCCGGTATCCAGAGCTTTTCCACCGCCACAGGCGATAATGGCGTCATGAGCTCCGGAAACACACGCATCTTTGATTCTTTGAACCTCATCAAAGGTACATTCGCCACCAAATGGGACGAAGTCCGATTTTATGCCCTTTTCATTCATGCTCAGAGCCATGGTCTCCCGGCAAACGCTCAGGGCTGTGGGACCACCCATGACAAGTGGATTGGAAACCCCCATTCCCGCCAGGTGCTCTCCAATTTCACTAAGGGCATTGGGCCCTTGAACATACCGCAGGGGGGCAATCAGAATTTTTGTGCTCATCATTGAATCCTCCTTTTGAAACCAAGTTTATAAAGGCCTTTACGCCGCCATCAACGGATCTTCATGGATTCGACAATTCGTCCCTTCTGAAGCGTTAACCGATGGGTAATACAAGGCAGGATCTCGTCCTCATGGTGTGTCACATAGACCAGTTTTGTGTCGGTATGCCGGCCAATGTACTCCAGAACACTCAGAATCTTCCGACGATTGAACCTGTCCAGGCCATCACAGGGTTCATCCAGAAACAACAGTTCCGGGGATTTGACAACGGCACGGGCAATAATCGCCATTTTTCGCTGACCATAGGAAAGCTGCCCAAAAAGGCACTTGGCCAGCCCGTCAATCCCCAGTGCCTTCATCCACTCCATGGCCGTATTTTTCTGTTCGCTGGAACAAGCACGATACAACCCCATGGAGTCAAAGAACCCTGAACACACCACGTTCAGCGCCAGAACATCTTTTGGATATCTGGCCTGGAATTCCGTGGAAACCATACCGATCCTTTTTTTGATCTCCCATATACTGGTGCCGACCCCCCTCTGCTTTCCGAATACCTGGACGTGGTTGGAGTAGGCTTGTGGGTTGTCCCCCAGTATCACTTTCAATACCGTTGATTTCCCCGCCCCGTTTTTCCCCAGACTCAGCCAGTTTTCCCCCGTCCTCACCTGCCAGTTGAAATCATCAACCACAATGACATCACCGTAACGGACCATTACCTGACGCATGTCAATCAATGTTCCATGCGTCGTTCGGGATGCAGTCTGGGCACCTTGAATCCCCTTTTTTTCGAGGTGTGGCAAACGCGGCCGCGCATGGTCAGGCTGCCGATCCACCCTATCCATGGAATTGAGAACCTGGTCCCTGGATCCGGCAGCCAAGACTTCCCCGTCTTTCATACGCAGGACATGGGTAATCCCGGGCAGGATTTCTTCAAAACGATGGGTAATGAGAAGCAGTCGCACACCGCCTTGAATCAGATCGTTCAGGTCTTGTTTCAACGCATTCCGGGAGTTTCTGTCCAATCCATTGAACGGTTCATCCAATATGAGGAGTTTCGGCTTTCGCATAAGCGCCCGCACAATGACGACCTTGCAAAGTTCTCCCGAAGAGATGGCACAAATATCACGGCCAAGAATACCTTTGATCCCCATTTTTTCGGCCACATGAAGCAACCGCCGTTCAAACGCCTCCCGGTCATAAGCACTCTTGTCCAGGCCCCGCATGACAACATCCCGGGGGGTGGTCTTTTCATCAATTCGGCCGCTGAAATCCCTGAAACTCTCTTCCAGCAATTCACGTTCATAAAGCTCACGAAACAGTTCCGGGGATGCGTATCCCACCGGCAACCGTTTCACGGGATCTTTTTCTCCGTCGGCGGCATCCACATGATGCGTCACAGAACCCCTAACCACCGGAACTCCGCCGAAAAGGGCCTTGGCCAGGGTGGTTTTACCCGATCCGTTGGGACCCACAATGGCCCAGTTCTGCTCGGTTCTGATCTCCCAGGACGTATTCTGCAGATAACGCCTGTCATACAGACGAACAGAAATGTTATCCAGGGTGATTAAGGGTTTATCTTTCACCGCTCGACTTCTCCTCGGAACCAAAGGCGCTTCGTTGAGATGAGACAGCTTTGATACAGATGGGAACTAACACTTTGAAAGGGACTTGAAAACCTTCATTTATACGGTTCATCGAGAAGGTAAATCATGGAGGCCGTTTTCCAGAATAAATTGAACGGCAATCCGGGTTGCCCTGCCCACCACGTCCGTACATTTGTCCCGGTGCCCGCCGGCTTCCTCAAATTTCTCGAATTCGTCCTTGTCTGCAATATAGTAAGGTCTCCCGAATTTCTTGATCTGAATATCCCGGCATATAATGGCACCCAGGTCCTCCAGATACTTCAGGGTAAATTCTCTTACCAGTTTGAAATTTTCAAAACGTACCCCTGCAGGATCCTTGAAATTGGACCGTTCACGCCCCAGAAGCTGGCTGATGGCCAGAACACCAGCCGCATAGCCGCCGCAGACACTGACACCACAAAGGCCCCCGCCCCCCGCAAATCCTGTGGCAGCTTTGAAAACACCGTCGTCTTTCATGTCCAAGGTATCGTAAATGGCGCCCAATGCCGCCTGGGAACAACCTCTGTAAACCTTTTCGTATTCAAAGCCTAAATCATACGCTTTTTCAATCAGTTTGCTAATCGCTTGTTCATTTTCCATTTTTCACCTGGTTTAAGGGTTTCGCTCCAACCCGTTCGGTGCCACAGATCCTGATCAGGACGCTTCAAGAAGCTGGCTCAAGAATTGTGTGGTGGTGTAGATTTTAAATTTCTGCGCCCGCAGCTTGGCGTTGTTGAGGTTGTGCACACAGGAGTTACATTCCGTCAACACCACTTCCGCTCCGATTTCTTCCACTTCCTCAAGACGCTTTCGGGCCATGGCGATGGAATTCTTTGCAAAGGCACCCCGCACACCGCCCCCCGCACCGCAGCAAAGGGCATCGGCCCGGTTGTGCCGCAGTTCCACAAAGTTGGGGGCAATTCTGCGGATGATTTCCCGGGGTTCATCATAAATATCACAGTGTCTTCCCAGGTCGCAGGGGTCATGGTATGTCACCAACTGATCCGTTTTGATCCCCAGATCAAAATCCTTCAGAAACTGGCTCACGTGGATGATTTTCAGCCCCGCTTCTCTTAAAGCATCGTATTCGGATTTGTTGTTGAACGTCCTCGCACAGTAGGGGCAACCGGTAATAACGGTTCTGGCACCGGTGGCCAGAATGAGTTCCACGTTGGTTTTGGAAAGTCTATCATTGACATCATACCCCACATCTTCCAGCGCACCGCTGCAGCAGACCTCATCGATGAGGGTATAATCCACTTTCAGGTGATCCAGGATATGGAGCGTCGCCATGGTGGCCTCATCTTCACGGTAGGACCCCACGCAGCCGATGAAAAAGACAAATTCAGCCTTTTTATTCCGTTCCCTTTCAAAATCTTCCGGTTCATCTTCGCCATAAATATTGGTGTGTTCCTGGAGCACTCGATTCATCCCCTCGAAAGACGGGTGGCAGGTACCGCTTTGCACCATGTCCTTTCGCACCTGCTTGATGATTTCCGGCGGATTCACACCCGAAGGGCACTGGTTCGCACAGCTGGCGCATGTGGTGCATTGAAAAAGCGTCTCAACCAGTTCATCATTCAGCGGCACATTTCCGTCCATAACCTCTTTTAAGATGAGCATTTTTCCCCGGGCATTGAATGCCGGTCGTTTGGTGAGCCCGAAAACGGGGCAGACAGCCCTGCAAAATCCACAGCTTGAGCACCTGAGCACCTGATCCCGGAATTTTTTTTCAAATTCGTATTTTCCTTCCATTTACGCCTCCAGCCCCATTTTTCCAGGATTGAGGATGTTGTTTGGATCAAAGAGCTGTTTTAGAGATCTCATGACATCCATACTGGTCTCATCATGTTCAAGGCCCATAAACGGTATCTTGGCTAACCCGATACCATGCTCCCCGGTCAGTGTGCCGCCCAGTGTAATCACTTTTTTGAACAGTTCCTCGGACGCTTCTTCAACCCGTATCACCTGGTCGGGATCGGTTCCGTCAAAACACATCACCGGGTGGAGATTACCGTCACCTGCATGACCCACGGTTGGAATCAGAAGATCATGTTTTTTAGCCAGATCTGAAATAAACCTCAGCATCTGAGGTATTTTGCTCATGGGAACCGCCAGGTCCTCAACGACGAGGTTGTTGTTGAAACGGGCCACAACACCATAGGCCGATTTTCGGGCGGTCCAGAGTGCTGCTGCCCCCCCTTTGCTCTCATCGGCATGTTTGACCGTGGTGGCGTTGTTTTCATGGAAAATCTCCATGATCTTTTTCATTTGAAATTCGGTTTCTTCCTTGGTGTAGCCATCGGTTTCGGCCACCAGCATGATCTCCACCTCGGGCAGCTCCAGGTCCGTATTTTGATTAATGGCGACCAGAGACTGACGATCCACCAGCTCAAGGGCACTGGGGATAATACCCGAGTACATGATCTCACTGATAGCCCGCCCACCATCCTCCAGGGTTTCAAAGGTGGCCATGGCGGTAGATATCACGGGCGGCTTCGGGTTCACCTTGAAGGTAATTTCAGTGATGATGCCAAGGGTTCCCTCGGAACCCACAAAAAGTTTCGTCAAGTCATAACCCGAAACACTCTTCATGCATTTGGAACCGGTATGCAAAACACGACCGTCAGGAAGCACCACTTCCAGTGCCATCACGTAATCTTTGGTGGTCCCGTACTTGGCTCCTTTGATACCACCGGCGTTGGTAGCCACATTCCCACCCAGGGTACAGACGGTGCCGCTGGCCGGATCAGGCGGAAAAAAGAAACCGTGCGGCGACAAAGCGCGATCCAGTTCAGAATAGATGACCCCCGGTTGGACCACCACCAGGCGGTCTTCGATATTGATGTCGATAATTTTGTCCATACGTCCCAAATCAAGGATAATACCGCCATATTCCGGCACGGCCAGCCCCGCCAGGGAAGTTCCGGCCCCCCTTGGCACCACCACAATTTTCTCCCGGGTGGCCAGTTTCATGATGTCCGAAACCTGGTCCCTGGTGATGGGCCACACGGCCGCATCAGGTCTGTGGGAATGCTCCGATGCATCTTTTGAATAGGCGATGAGGTCGATGAGAGCATCGGTGAAATTCTCTTCGCCCACTATCTCTTTAAGCGCTTTTTTAACACGTCGTTCCATAATTAACTCCAGTATTTAAGTCCCCACTATCATAAAACAACAAAGAACACGAGGCATTCAAAACAGATCGAATTCCATCGTGTTCCTCATTTAGAAGCGAAGCAAGCCTGCGGGTTAAATTAATCTTTTACCGGTTCAACCCTTGCCGGTGATACCCTCGGCAATTTCCATGAATTCCCCTTCGGTAAGCACCCTTTTCAAATCGTGTGATTTCAGCTTCACTTCACCCAGAACCTTTAGCGCATCTTCTTCGTTCAGTTCCAGTCCCAGTTTATCGCACCAAACCCAGATATTGTCCAGCCCACTTTTTTTCCCCATGAGGATTTTCGGGTCCTCACGGCCCACGAAGGCCGGGTTCACAGGATACATGATGGTGGGGTCATCGGCGTAGGCGTTCCGAAACCAGCCCGTAACAATCCCCGATTCAACGCTGTAGGCACCGTCCCCTATGAAGGGTCTGGACGAGGGAATCTCGGTTCCGGAAAGCTCCCGCACCAGTTGTGAGAGCTCATTCATCTTGGAATAATCGATGCCCACATCAATGCCGTACATGGTTAAAAGGGCCATGACCGTCTCTTCCATGGGCGTATTCCCGGCACGCTCCCCGATGCCTAAAACCGTGGAATGGATCACTTCTCCACCCGCCAGGAGCGCGTTGATGGTATTGGCCACCCCCAGACCGAAATCGGAATGGAAGTGAATCTCCAAAGGCTTGCTGATCCTTTCTTTCACCTTTTTCGTGAAGTAGGTTGCGGCCTGGGGATTGAGAGCGCCAAAGGTATCCACCAGGGTAAAAGCATCCATATGGCCCTCGTGGGCCACCTTTTCCACCAGATCGAGCAGCCAGTTGATGTCGCTTCTGGTGGCGTCAATGGTGAAGAACACCGTATAGAGTCCCTGTTGTTTGGCAAACTCAGTGGCTTTCACGGAAAGTTCAAGGGCTTTTTCCATGGGCCATTTGTATCCCTTTTCAATGAGGTGCTCACTGGAAGGAATTTCGATGACGATGCCGTCTACGCCGCAGTCGGCCGCCAGTTGAACATCCGGCACCATACACCTGCAAAAACAGAAGATTTCAGAATCCAGATTCCGCTTCACAATTTCCCGAATGGCTTCCTCGTCACGCGGAGACACAGCCGGCATACCGGTTTCGATGCGATGGATGCCCACCTCTGAAAGTTTTTCAGCAATTCGGATCTTATCGTCTTTGGTGAAGATAATTCCCGCCTGCTGTTCTCCGTCACGAAGGGTCACATCATGGATCTTGACCTTCTCTGGAATAATAAAATCCTTCTTAACTTCATCGAGGTAGTTCCAGGGACTGACAAACCAATTGTCTGATTTCCACGGTGAATTATTCAAAATCTCATCCTCCAAAAATCTTGATAGATGCCAGGTTCTGACATCCGGAACATTTTATTTACGTTTTGCAGCAGCGCGTTTGGAATAATAATTTGCCATAATGGCCATGAGCAGAAGGCCGCCTTGAGCAAAATACATCCATTGGGGACCAGCTCCCAATAGCGTCAATCCATTGAGCAGACTGATGAGGAATATGGCCCCGATGAGGGTTCCGGTAATGATATTTTTTCCATTGAAAATGACGGTTCCCAGCATGGCCGCAATAAACCCTTCCAACAAAAACCGTTCTCCCAGATCCACATTCCCGACAGCTTGGCGGGCGGAAAGAAGTATACCGCTGAATGTGCTCAGAAAACCGCAGATCACAAATGTCAGCATGGTCAGTTTTCTGATGTTCACTCCCGACAACCTGCACGCCTCAATGTTCCCCCCGATCATGGTGATGTTTCTACCATAGCTGGTTTTTTCCATAAAGAGATAGGCGATCACAAAAACCACAGCCATGATAAAAATGGGAATCGGTATGTTCAATAAAGTGCCGTTCCCCAAATACTCGAAATTTTCGGGCACAATATGAACACTTACCCCACCGGTGATGCCATAGAGAAAACCGACCAGAACAAACATGGTACCCAGGGTTGCAATAAGCGAATTCATATACAACCGGGTCACCATAAGTCCGTTGCAGACCCCGATCAGAATGCCGATGGCCACACCGGCGGCGATACTCACCCATATATCATATCCCATATTGCTCATGAGATGGCAGGTGAGCATGGCGGCGGCACCCGCGGCATTTCCCACAGAGAGATCCAGGCCCCCGGCGGCAATGACGATGGCCTCCCCAAAGGAGACAAAAGAAATTATGGCGGTTTCCGTGAGGATGTCGTAAAGATTTCCGAGGCTGATAAACCCGGGCCGCAAAATGCTGACGATCACGTAATAGATGGCGAAAACAACGAAGATACCGTACTGAATGATGTGCGGTCCGCTTTTTCTCGATTCCATCTCAATGGGCGCATTCACCGGTGCCGCCGTGGATACAGGATTAGAATTGGACTTGCTCAATTTTCCCCCTCCTTACAGAAGAGATAGCAACAGATATGATGAGGATAAGGCCCTGGGCAAAGGGAACCAGGTAGAACTTCATTCCCAAGGCGGTAAACCCGCTCAACAGGGTATAAAGGAAAAACGCACCGATAAGGGTCCCCGGGAAATTGGCTTTTCCGGCCTTAAAGGTTGCGGTTCCCAGAAAACATGCGGCAAGAACGGAAAGCAGAAGCGCTTTTCCGGCATACATGACCGCACCCCCGATGCGAAGTATTTCGATGTAACCGGCAAAGGCAAAAATGAGCCCTGCCAGGACAAAGACACCGGATTTCAGCAATTTTTCTCGAATACCGACCTCTTTTACCGCACTGATATTCTCCCCCAGAGCCCTGATGTATTGCCCCACGGGCGTTTGGGTTTGCAAAAACCAGCAGATGGCGAATAGAATAAAGAGATAGACCACCGGCAGGGGTATGGGTCCCAGTTTGGCTTGTACAATGGAAAGTACTTCCGGATCCCTGATCCAGGTGGTGATGCCCTGGTTGTAAATTCTTTCCGCGCCCATACAGATGAACATGACCGCTACACTGGCCAGGAAGGAAGGGAGATTCAGCACTACGATCAAAATGGCGTTGAGCAGGCCCGTTCCCAAGCCGATGGCCAGGCAGACCAGCGTCACCGTACCGATGGAGTGCCCCCCTTTGAGCATTCCCGCCAATACGGCCCCAACCAGACCCACGACCCCGCCGTAGGAAAGATCGATCTCACCGGTAATAAGAACAAAGGTCAAACCAAAGGCGCAGATCCCCAGGGAAGTGGATTGAACCAGAATGTTCTGCAGGTTCTGTCCGCTGAAAAACCCCCGGGATGCAAAGGAAAAAAAGATGATCGCGGCAATGAAAGCAAAGGTTGCCCCGTAATTATTAATGACCTCTTTTAGCGTTGTTGGCTGATTCCGCATAATCTCTCCCACCCATAACGTAGTATAGCACTTCCTCCCGGTTGGTTGCCTCTGTTTCCAGTTCCTTGATGATCCGGCCGCGGAACATCACAAGGACGCGATCACACAAAGACAACACCTCCGTAAGCTCATTGGAAATAAAAATGACGCCTGACCCCTTTCGGGCAAGCTCAACAATGAGCTTGTAAATATCATATTTTCCACCCACATCGATCCCTTTGGTCGGCTCATCGAACATATAGACGTTTGAATCACTCATGAGCCATTTTGCCACCACCACCTTCTGCTGGGTTCCACCACTTAAGAACTGTACTTCCTGTTCAGTTGTGGGTGTGGCGATGGCGAGGGTGCTGATATATTCTTTTACGGTCTTGATCTCCAGATCCTGGTTGATCCAGGAAGGACCCGCGCAGAATTTTTTCTTGAGCGCCGCCAGGGTGATGTTTCTTCTGACCGATTCATTCCCCACCAGCCCCTGGGCTCTTCTTTCCTCGGGTATCAGGGCCAGACCGTGGCGGAGGGCATCCTGTGGCGTGTTGATCCTTACCTTCAGGCCGGAAACGTGGATGTCACCCTTCTGTTTGGGGTCCGCACCGAATATGGCGCGCGCCACCTCGCTTTTACCGGCGCCGATGCTGCCGACAATTCCCAGGATTTCACCTGATTTCAGTTCGAACCCGATGTCCTCGCCCTTTTCCTTGGGAAAAAGGTTCGTAACAGACAGCATGGTATCCCCAATGGGGACATGCTCTTTGGGAACCTGCTGGGTAATCTCGCGGCCCAGCATATGTTTCACCAGTTCAGTCTTGGGCAGAGCTTCGGTTTGTTCGGTGATGATCTTGCGCCCGTCCCTTAAAACTGTTACGCGATCGCAGATGCGGTAGATTTCTTCAAGCCGGTGTGAAATGTAGACCACCGTCAGATTTTTCTCTTTGGCCCTCTCAAGGAATGCAAAAAATTCATCCGACGCCTTTTGATCCAGACGGGCAGTGGGTTCATCCAGTATCAGAATGCGGGGAGAGTTTACCAGGGATCTGGCAATGGACACTAACTGCTGCTGGGAAATGCTGAGGTTTTCCACCAGGTCTTCAACGTCGATTTCAGACGTGACCTCGGCCAAGAATCTGTCAGCCATTTTGTGCATGGCCTTCCAGTCAATTTTCCCAAGCCATTTGACCGGTTCTCTACCCAGACAGATATTTTGAGCCACTGTCAACATGGGGATCAGGTTCAAATCCTGGTGAATCAGGCTCAAACCCAACTCCTGCACGCCGCGTATCCCCAGGTCTTTCACATTTTGACCCTCGATGAAGATGTTCCCTTCTTCCTCGATATATTCCCGGACAATGGTCTTCATGAGCGTGGATTTGCCAGCGCCGTTTTCTCCACAAAGGGCATGCACTTCTCCACGGGTGACCTCAAAGTCCAACGCTTTCAAGGCTTTGACGCCCGGAAAAGATTTTGAAACCCTCTCGGTCCTGATGACGATATTTCCTGGATCATCCTTTGGACTGTTCATCTTGTCTCCATAACGCATTGATCCTCAACACACGGGTCCCTTTCGTGAGGACCCGTGTGAAGCCCATTGAATTACCAGGGTTTTTTGATCTTTGTGCCGGAAAAATTGCCATCCCAGCAAGCATCTACACTTTTATAGATTTTCTTCGGTTTAAACTCATCAACCCCTTTGGTCGCCACATAGGAAACGCCGATAACCGAAAGGGATGGAAGACTTGCTTTGGCTTCCTGTACCGTCTTGAATCCCATGGCCGCTTCCATGGCCTTGGCAGCAGCGGTTCCCTGGACAACGGGCTCGATACCCACAACCGCGGTGGCCGGACAACGGGGTTTGTGCATCTGGGCCAGAAGGGCCGCTTCCTGATCGATACTGATAACGGAAACCTGTTTCTCTTTCTTCATTTCCTTGATGGCCTTGATGGCTCCCACGGCGGGCAGACCCCAGGTGGTGGCCACGCCTTTCAGATCTGGATGAGCCCGAAGGGTCGCCTTGGTAATCTTATAGGCATTGTTGACGGGATCAGCCGGGTTAACCTCGTGGTATTCGCCGATCATTTTGATTTCCGGGAACCATCTCAATACTTCCCCATAGGCCCTCTTTCTAACTTCAAGCGTATGCCATCCGGCGGCGTCCATGCCGATGTATTTTCCGGAGCCCCGCATCTGGTTGACCAGCCACACGGCCAGGTTGGTGCTGCCCTGCCAGCTATCTTCAACGGAGTTATGCACAGCGTAGGGCAGAAACATGATGACGGTCACCACCGGGATATTGGCGTCCCATGCTTTTTTGGAGACGTCCAGGAAAGCATCCCCTTCGCCACCTTTAATAACGATGCCGTCAACGCCCATGGAGATGAAATTCTCCACATCGGCCTTTTGTTGTCCCGTTTTTCCCTGGGCATTGGTGCTGATCACCTTGACGCCTTTTTTCTCCAGATAGTCGATGATGGTCTGATTACACCTGGCGTTCCAGTCGTTCCCTAACCACAAGTTAGACACTCCCACAACCTTTTGTTTGGCCAGGGCGGGGGTAAAACAAAAACAAATGGACAAAACCACGAGTAACAATAAAATTGGCAGACGCTTCAAACTTCTTTTTCCCATGATGATACCTCCGATGTTGTTATGATTGATGATGTCTTTTGGGGTTACACGACGCGATGAAAAGACCACCTCCTTTCTCTAAGGCATAATTAGGGTTGTAATCAACACCAAGTTAACCTGAAAATCAACGGGCTATCTTCAGTTCATTCATAAATATTAGGGTATCGTAGAGCGCATAAAGCTAAAGAGGCTTAGAGGTCTAACGAATATACCAAGTACTATTGGCATTTCATTTTGTTGTCAAGATTTTTTTTGAGCGGACCCCGATTCTCCCAGGAATCCCCATGATCTCACAAAGCGGCTCCTGGCAGAATTTCATGTAATCCAAATGGAATCAATAACCGTATTATTTAATATATAAGGTACTTACAATGAAAATAGACAATATGATTCAAGGATGCCCTGCAAGGGGACATATTTTCCAACGCATTTTGGCTCTCGCACATAACAGGCCAAAATCTTAGCCAATTTTAGCGCTATTTTTTTGTTGACAAGGGATTTGATTTTATATTAGAAAAACCAATATAGATAGTCAGTGATCATACCAATAGAGAACTTATGCAATTCGACCATATGAACACCCTATATTCTCCAATCAAACCCAGAAAAATCTCCGATGAAATCGTGGAGCAGATCAGGTCATTGATACTCCAGGGAAATCTGAAACCCGGAGAAAGCCTGCCGCCTGAAAGGACCCTGGCCAAATCCTTGAATGTGAGCCGGGTTTCTTTACGGGAAGCTTTAAACACGCTTCAGAGTATGGGACTCCTGGAGATTCAACAGGGAAATCGAACCTGTGTACGCCCCATCACCACCCGTTCCATTCACGACCCCCTGGTTTCTTTCGCAAAAAGTTCGGCAGCCAACATTATGAAGATTTTCGAGATCAGGAAGTATCTGGAACTGGGGGTCGTCGCCCTGGCCGCCGACCGGGCAACCCATGAACAGATCGATTATCTGGAGAGGCTTCTAAAGGAAATGGAGGAAGATCTCCGGATGAATCGTTTGGGCGCCAGAGCAGATCACGAATTTCATACAACCCTTGCTGATGCAACCCATAACGAAGCGTATATCCATGTCATGAAGACCATATACGACCTCCTGCAGGAAGAACATCGGATTGCATGGGGCGGCATATTCAGAAAAAAGAACATGCGGAAAGAATTGTTCGAGCAACACAAAATCATCCTGGAAGCGGTAAAAGAACGCGACCCGGATAAAGGCAGGGAAGGGGCGCTGGCACATCTCAAGTACGTAGAAGAAAAGTGGAAAGCGGCCCTGTCCCTGTAATCTGACATTTCCACTGTGAGGGAAACAATGGCTAAAGTAAAGATAGAAATTGATGGACAGAAGCTGAGCGTTCTGGAAAGGACAACGATTCTGAAAGCGGCCCAGGATGCGGAAATCAACATTCCGACCCTTTGCCACAGGCCGGATCTGACCCCTGAAGGGCTCTGCCGAGTCTGCGTGGTGGAAGTGGAAGGGGCTCCCAGACTGGTGGCTTCCTGCCACACGCCGGTTACCAATGGAATGGTGATTCACACCCGCACCCCAAAGGTCCTGGCCACTCGAAAAGTCGTCATCGAACTGTTGCTGGCAGGGCATACGGGACCGTGTGTGACCGATGAATGTGCGGGGGACTGTGAACTACACCACCTGGCAGCCGACCTGGAAGTGGGTCTGCCCCGATTTCAGGTAAAGAAAAGACGGGCGTACCCGGTGGAAAAAATCAGCCCCTACGTTCAAAGGGACATGGGCCGCTGTATTTTGTGCAGACGGTGCATTAGGGCCTGCGCTCAGATTGTCAAAAAAGATGTTTTTGCCATGGCCTACCGGGGCTTTGATTCCAAGGTGGTGGTAGACTGCGATGTGCCGCTCGACAAAGAGGTCTGCAAAGATTGTGGCATCTGCATCGACCACTGTCCCACAAGTGCGTTGACCCAGCCGAAAGAGGGGGTGTGTTAAGAATGGAAAAACTGCTGAACATGATCAAGGAAGAACAAACCCAAAACGGATATGTGTCCGAAGAAGCCATGAACCATATTTCCCAGGACCTGGAACTGCCCCTGGCCCATGTGTACGGTGTGACCACTTTTTATTCTTTTCTCTCCACCGAACCCCTGGGCCGGCATGTGATCCGCATCTGCAAAAGCATCCCCTGCTTTCTTCAAAATGGGGAGTCGGTTGCCGCATCCCTTGAAAAAAACTTAGGGATTTCCCCCGGTGAGACCACCACCGATGGCCGGTTCACCTTTGAGCTGACCAACTGCATCGGTGCCTGCGACCAGGCGCCGGCCATGCTGGTGGATGATGAACTGTATGGAAATCTGACCCCGAGCAAGATCAAGAAAATACTGCAATCCTACGACTAGCCATCTGGAGGACAAGACCGTGCCAGAGAAAAAAATCCTGACCGACAAAATTGAAAAGATCGACCCGGGCCGCATCGGCAGCTACGGCGGGTTCAAAGCCCTTGAAAAAGCGCGTGGCATGTCCCCTGAAGACGTTATTGAAACAGTGAAAGCATCAGGACTTCGGGGCCGGGGGGGTGCAGGGTTTCCCTGCGGCGCCAAATGGGAAATGGCCAAAAACCAAGCGGGGGATGAAAAGTATCTCATCTGCAATGCGGACGAGGGGGAGGTGGGAACCTTTAAAGACCGCCACCTACTTTCCCAAAATCCCTTTGCCCTTCTGGAAGGGATCGCCATCGCCGCCTACGCCATGGGCGCCCAGAAAGCTTACATCTACCTTCGAGCCGAATACCGCTACCTGCTGAAGGGTCTTATGGAGGCCATTTCACAGGCCAGGACAAAAGGGGTTCTCAATGATCTGGACCTGGTCGTTCAGGAAGGGGCGGGGGCTTACATCTGCGGTGAAGAATCGGCGCTCATGAACTCCATCGAAGGAAAACGGGGGGAATCCAGGCTCAGACCGCCCTTCCCTACCCAAAACGGTCTATTTGGAAAACCGACCATCATCAACAATGTGGAAACCCTGTGTAACATCCCTCACATTATCCAAAACGGGGCTGACTGGTACCGGACGCTCGGGACAGAACAAAGCAAGGGGACCAAGCTCTTCTGCGTGAGCGGGGATGTTCCAAGCCCCGGGGTCTACGAGATGGAACTGGGGTGCAGCCTTCGGGAACTGTTGGATCTTGCCGGCGCCAAAGATATTAAATGGGCGCAGGTGGGCGGTTCCACCGGCGGAATTATCCCCGTAGAAAATTTGGAAACACCCCTTTCCTACGATACGGTCCTGGGTTCGGGAGCCGTCATGGTCTTTAACGAAAGCCGTGATGTGGTCGATTTTGTGTATCGCACCATGGAATTTCTAAAGGAGGAATCCTGCGGCAAGTGCACCCCCTGCCGGGAAGGGACCGAGGTCATGGTGGAGATTCTGGGGCGTCTTGTAAACGGTGAAGGGGTCGCCGAAGATATGGCCGTGCTCCGGGAGTTGTCTGGGACCATGCGTCTCAGTGCCCTTTGCGGTCTGGGGCAGTCGGCACCCATACCGGTTCTGGACACCCTTACATATTTCAGTGAGGATTACGAAAACCGCATCAGCCAGTCGCTGCTGCTCAGAAGTCTAAAAGCCATAAACGGATAATTTTGACGGTCTTAAGGAGGTCGTGAAAAGTGAAAGCGCAAACCAATCAATATCTGTGTCCTTACTGCAGCACGAAATTCCATGCATATGAGGACCTGAAAGCCCATGTCCTGGCAGAACATGCCGGAGAGCCGGCCCCGCTTCCCGAAGGGATCATCCGTTTGACCCTGAACGGGGAAGAATACCGGGTTCAGGTACAGCCGGAGTGGACCCTCAATTATCTGATCCACGACAAATTGGGGCTCACCTCCCCCAAGATGTTCTGTGACCGGGGGGCCTGCGGATCGTGCACGGTCATCATGAATGGACGGCCGATCTTGAGTTGCATGACCCTGGCCATCGAGTGTGATGGCAACACCGTCGAAACCGCCGAAGGGATCGCCGATCAGGGTCATCCCCTGGTGGAAACTTATGTAAAACACCACGCCATGCAGTGCGGTTACTGTACGCCGGGTTTCATCACCACCGCCAAGGCGCTGCTGGATAAAAACCCCGATCCCCATGAAGCACAAATCCGTGAAGCCCTGGGGGGTAACCTGTGCCGGTGCGGCACCTACCCCCAGCACCCCAAGGCCATCATGGAAGCAGCTGAATTATTGGGAAACAAGGGAGGGAAATAGACCATGGGAAGCCTCAAGATAAGACCCTATGAAGACCTCAAGGATGACGGCATGTTCACCGTGGGTGCCGACCAGCCGGAAATCGAATACCGGCAGATCGGAAAGCGGGGTGTTCGCCGCATCGACGGTTATGCCAAGGCCAGCGGCAAGGCGGTTTACACCCGTGATGTTCAGATACCGGGCATGCTGTATGCCAAAGTGATGCGTTCTCCCTATGCCCACGCCAGAATCCTCCATATGGACACCAGCAAAGCGGAAAGTCTCCCGGGCGTTAGAGCCGTCATGCGGTATGATGATCCCGAAATCAAGGGAAGGACCCTGAACGGCAGTGTGGGTGGGCCCGACAGGCTGGCCGGGGAGTTTTCCGGTTTTGCGCTCAAACCCGAAAGCGTCATCCTGGCGGAAGAAGCATGGTTTGAAGGCCAGGCCGTGGGCGCCGCGGTTGCCGCTGAAAGTGAAGAAATCGCCAAAGAGGCCATCCGCCTTATTCACGTAGAGTGGGAGCAATTGCCGTTCATCCTGGATCAGGAAGAAGCTTTGAAACCGGAGGCCCCGGTTCTGCTCCCCGGCACCGAAAGCAACAAAGTGGAGGATTTTAGAGAGCTTTTTGAACATGGCGACATTGAGAAGGGTTTCAAGGAAGCGGATAAGATTATTGAATTTACGGCCAGGCGAAACGCCCATCTCTGGGCCGGAGCGGAAATGCCCAGCGTCCTGGCCCGCTGGACGGAGAACAGGCTCGAGCTGTGGGTTCACGTGCAGCAGCCCTATTCGGTCAAGTTGCTTTTAAGTGAGCAGCTGGATATTCCCATGAACCAGATTACCATGTATTCCCCCTATCAGGGCTGCTCCTTCGGAGAACGGTGCAACCCGGCGGATTTCTCCATCAACGGCATGAATACCATTGCCGTCCTCATGGCCAAAAAAGCGGAACGGCCGGTAAAGCTGCTCTTCGACAGGGCTGAGAAATTTTACGGGGAATCCGGAGACATGATGGTGGGTTACTTCAAAGTTGGGGCCAAAAAGGACGGCACCATCACAGCGGTGGACATGAAAAATATTTTCGCCGTATTTCAATGTACCCCCGGCGCGGAGCACCTGCTTGAAAATACGCGTATTCCCAACCTGAAATGCCAGGCCATTACGGCGGATGTGAGCAAAGCACCCGCCTGGTGGGATCGCTGTGAGCAGCTTCCTAACGCCTTCTGTCTCACCATGATTTTTGATCATGTGGCCGAGGCGCTGGGCCTTGACCCGACGTTGGTCGCGCTCAAAAACGACGGATGCGAAAGCCACGATATGGACTGGCTGCTCAAATACAAAAAGGAACATGGTTTTCCGGAGCGGGACAGCCTGGATGAATGCATTGAAGCCGGCAAAAAAGTCATTGACTGGGACAATAAATGGCATCCCCCCGGAGAAGGGAGACTACCAGACGGTAAACTGCACGGCATTGCCTTTACCTGGGACCACCAATGGGACGATGTTCGGGGAACGGCATCCGCTGCGGTCTGGATGGAAAATGACGGTACCGTCAGCATTGTGGCCCAGCATGCGGATGTGGGCGTCAACCCCTGGACAACCTATTGCCAGGTGGTATCCGATGAACTGGGTGTCCCAGTGGAAGATATCACCATTAAACCGTTTGATGGTGACCACATTTTTTCCCTCATGAGCCCGGATGGTTCCTGCAACCTCTGCTCCAACGCGTATGTGGTACGAAAAGCCGCCCGAAAGGCCAAAGCAACCCTGCTGGACCTGGCACTGAATTTCTTTGAAGACCTGACGGTGGAAGAGTTGGACGTAAAAGACCGGCATGTTTTCGAAAAGAAAAACCCGGAAAATAAAAAACCCATCAAAGACATTGCCATCATGTCCATGCCCATGCACAACGCCGTGGGAATCTGGACCGAACCCCCCATCGTCGGCTGGGCCTGGCAACAGCACGGCATCTGGGGCGACGCCATGGAGACCGGCAGGCCCCGCCTTTGCCGACAGGCCCATTTTATGGAAGTGGCGGTGGATCCGGAGACCGGAGAAGTGGTGGTCACCAAGGTGGTCAATGCCAACGATGTGGGCAAAGCCATATCTCCCGAAACGGTGGAAGGCCAGATGTATGGCGGCACCTATATGGGGGTTAGCAGAGCGCTCACGGAAGAGATGGTCTGGGACCCTGAAACAGGGGTTCTACTCAACCGCAACCTGCTGGATTACAAAATCGCCACCATTGATGACTGCCCGGAAGC
Source organism: Desulfobacteraceae bacterium (assembly GCA_016844935.1). Classification (GTDB taxonomy): domain Bacteria; phylum Desulfobacterota; class DSM-4660; order Desulfatiglandales; family Desulfatiglandaceae; genus NaphS2. Next base: position 54,357 of record JAERTK010000139.1, read on the forward strand.
CCATACGGTCATTCTGGAGACTGAAATGGGGCATGGACCCTACGGCACAACGGGTGTGGGTGAGGATATTGCCACCATGATCCCGGCCCTGCTGGGTCCGGCGGTCTATAACGCCATCGGCGTCAGGGTCGATGATTTTCCCATAACCCCTCAGAAAGTCCTGAAGGCCCTGGGAAAACTTTAGGAGAGAGCAAAGCATGAAAACATTTACCCATTTCAATGCGTCAAGCGTGGAAGAAGCCGTTTCACTTCTCAGACGATATGGGGGCAAAGCGGCCCTCGTTGCAGGGGGAACGGACCTTTTGGGCAAAATGAAAGACCGAATCCTGCCCGATTATCCCGAAGCCCTCATCAATCTCAAAACCATTGTGGGAATGGATCTCATCCAGGAAAACACTAACGGCCTGGCACTGGGCCCCCTGGCCATCCTGGAAGATATGGCCCATGCCCATATGGTAAAAGAAAAATACACCGCCCTGGCTGAAGCGGCCCGCAGGACGGCCTCTCCCCACTTAAGGGAGATGGGCACCATCGGGGGAAACATCTGCCAGGACATTCGATGCTGGTACTACCGTTCTCCGGAAAATCGTTTTCCCTGTCTCAGAAAGGGGGGGGGCCGGTGTTATGCCCTTAAGGGGGACACGCGGTATCATTCCATATTCGGCGGCAGCGTAGAGGAAGGGTGCATCGCCGTTCACCCGAGTGATACGGCGCCTGCCCTGATTGCCCTGGATGCATCCATTCAAACATCCAAGCGCACCATCAGGGCTGAAAATTTCTTCCAGGTGGAGGTCTCCAGAACAACGGTCCTGGAACCCGATGAAATCGTCACTGAGATCCGCATCCCCGCGCCGGTTGACGGCACGAAAAGCGCTTTTTTCAAGTTCGCCCTTAGGAAGTCCATCGATTTCCCCATCGTCAACTGCGCCGCTCGAATTTCCACCACCGACGGCAAAGTGGATGATGTCAGGATCTGCCTGAACGGGGTCTTTGTGAAACCCATGAGGGCCATTGCCGCCGAAGAAGCCCTTATGGGCGAGCCCATCAATGAAGCCAACGCCAGGACCGCCGGGGAGGCTGCCGTCACATCAGCCAGACCCTTGCATGACAACGGGTATATGATTCAAGTGGCAAAGACCCTGGTCAAAAAGGCCATCCTTGCGTGTGGGTGAGCCTGATATGTCTATCACCTTAAAGCTGAGTCCACTGCTTCGAAAATACGTACCGGATTACGATCACGACGAAGGGGTCGTCGTGGAAAACGGGGTGGGGAAGAAAGTAAGCCGTATTGCACAGGAGTTGTCAATCCCCAGAGACAGAATCACCATGGTCATTGTAAACCACCGGCCTTCCCGCATGGGGTATATTGCCCGGAAAGGTGATCTGATTCTATTGGGAATGGTCATTGGGGGCGGTTAATACCCCTTTGGCCCTGAATTCCACCTCAAAATCATTTGCGGGGTGGCAATCATCAATCAAGAACTTAAAGGGTGAGGAAAAGATGGCAAGAGCTAAAGTAACAATAGAAATGGATGGACAGAAGCTGAGCGTTCTGGAAGGGACAACGATCCTTAAAGCGGCCCAGGATGCGGAAATCAACATCCCGACCCTTTGCCACAGACCGGACCTGACGCCTGAAGGGCTTTGCCGGGTTTGTGTGGTGGAAGTGGAAGGGTCACCGAGGCTGGTGGCCTCCTGCCACACGCCGGTCACGGAGGGGATGACCATTTACACCCGCACGCCAAAGGTTTTGGCCGCTCGAAAAACAGTCATCGAACTGTTGCTGGCAGGCCATACCGGGCCGTGTGTGACCGATGAATGTGCGGGGGACTGTGAACTGCACCACCTGGCAGCCGACCTGGAAGTGGGTCCGCCCCGGTTCCAGGTGAAGAAAAGACGGGCGTACCCGGTGGAAAATATCAGCCCCTACGTTCAAAGGGACATGGGCCGCTGTATTTTGTGCAGACGCTGCATCCGGGCTTGCGCTCAGATTGCCAAAAAAGATGTCTTTGCCATGGCCTACCGGGGCTTTGATTCCAAGGTGGTGGTAGACTGCGATATGCCCTTGAACAAAGAAGTCTGTAAAGATTGTGGCATCTGCATCGACCACTGTCCCACAAGTGCGTTGACCCAGCCGAAAGAGGGGGTGTGTTAAGAATGGAAAAGCTGCTGAACATGATCAAGGAAGAACAAACCCAAAACGGATATGTGTCCGAAGAAGCCATGAACCATATTTCCCAGGACCTGGAACTGCCCCTGGGCCATGTGTACGGTGTGACCACCTTTTATTCTTTTCTCTCCACCGCACCCCTGGGCCGGCATGTCATCCGCATCTGCAAAAGCATCCCCTGCCTTCTTCAAAATGGGGAGTCGGTCGCCGCATCCCTTCAAAAAGAATTGGGGATCGCCCCCGGAGAGACCACCGCCGACGGGCGCTTCACCTTTCTGTTGGCCAACTGCATCGGTGCCTGCGACCAGGCGCCGGCCATGCTGGTGGACGATGTGGTGTACGGTAACCTAACACCTGAACGGATCAAAACGATCCTGCAATCCCATGACTAGCCGGAGGAAAAAACCGTGCCAGAGAAAAAGATCTTAATTAAAGAGGAAATCAGGGAGATCCAAGGCTTCAAGGGTCTTGAAAAGGCCCTTTCAATGTCCCCCGATGACGTGATCTCGGAAATCAAGGCTTCGGGACTCAGAGGCCGCGGCGGAGCGGGCTTCCCCTGCGGCATGAAATGGGAACTGGCTCACAAAGCCCCTGAAAAAGAAAAATACCTCATCTGCAATGCCGACGAAGGAGAGGTGGGTACTTTCAAAGACCGGTACCTCCTTCAAAAAAACCCCTTTCTGCTCCTTGAAGGGATGATCATTACCGCTTATGCCATCGGTGCTACGATCGCCTACATCTACCTGCGGGACGAGTACCACTATCTCCTTGAAGACCTTGAAAAGGCCATCGAGAAATGCCGTATGAAGGGCCATTTAAAAAACCTTGAAATAAAGATCCAGGAAGGGGCGGGGGCTTACATCTGCGGTGAGGAATCGGCGCTCATGAACTCCATCGAAGGAAAACGGGGGGAATCCCGATTCAAACCCCCCTTCCCCCCGCAAAAAGGGCTTTTTCAAAAGCCGACCATCATCAACAACGTGGAAACGCTGTCCAATGTGCCACTGATTATGGAAAAGGGCGCCAAATGGTACAGCGCCATGGGCACCTCTGAAAGCAAAGGGACCAAACTTTTCTGTGTGAGCGGGGATGTTAAGAACCCCGGCGTGTATGAAATGGAGATGGGCTGCCAGCTTCAGGAACTGCTGGATCTGGCCGGTGCAGAGAACGTGAAATGGGTACAGGTGGGAGGATCCACCGGTTCGGTCATTCCCGCTTTAAAGCTTGACACACCGCTCGCCTACGAAACGATACTCGGTTCCGGTGCGGTCATGGTCTTTAATGCAACCCGGGATGTGGTGGATTTTGTGTACCGGACCCTGGCGTTTCTAAATGAGGAATCGTGCGGCAAGTGCACCCCCTGCCGGGAGGGGACCGAGGTCATGGTGGAGATCCTGGGACGAATGGTAAACGGTGAAGGGGTCCAAGAAGACATTGACAACCTGCAGGACCTGTCTGACACCATGGTTCGCGCAGCCCTTTGCGGTCTGGGCCAGGCCGCCCCCACGCCGGTGCTGGATACCCTGGCATATTTTAGAAAAGACTATGAAGATCGGATCAGCCAGTCCGTTTTCTTAAGAAGTCTCAAGACCATAAACGGATAACCCGGGGACTTTAAGGAGGTCATTAAAAGTGAAAGATCAAACGAGCCAATATCTGTGTCCCTACTGCAGCAGCAAATTTGATGCATTTGAGGACCTGAAAACCCATGCCCTGTCGGCCCACACCGGAGAACCGGCACCGTTGCCCGAAGGGATGATCCGGTTGACCTTAAACGGTGATAAATACCAGATCCAGGTACAGCCGGAGTGGACCTTGAACACCCTGATCCACGACAAACTGGGTCTCACCTCCCCCAAGATGTTCTGTGACCGGGGGGCCTGCGGATCGTGCACGGTGATCATGAATAGAAGGCCGATCTTGAGTTGCATGACCCTGGCCATCGAGTGTGATGGCAACACCATCGAAACAGCCGAAGGGATTGCCGATCAGGACCATCCCCTGGTGGAAACTTATGTAAAGCACCATGCCATGCAGTGCGGTTACTGTACACCGGGGTTCATCACCACAGCCAAGGCGCTATTGGACAAAAACCCCGATCCCGCTGAAGAAGAGATCCGGGAAGCCCTGGGGGGCAACCTTTGCCGGTGCGGCACCTACCCGCAACACCCCAAAGCCATCATGGAAGCGGCCGAAATCTTGCGAGACAGTGAAGGGGGAAAATAGGATGAGTGTACAACAAGAATACAATCGAATGATTGAAATGGAGGATAACGTCGGATTTGACAAATATTCTCTTGAAGAATTCAATCAGATCGGGAAAAAAGATGTCCGTCGCCTGGACGGCACGGAAAAGGCCAGCGGCCGGGCTGAATATACCATGGACGTTCAACTCCCCGGTATGCTCCACCTGAAATTCCTGAGATCCCCCTATCCCCATGCGGAAGTGAAAAGCATGGATACCGGCAGGGCCGAGGCATTCCCCGGTGTCAGAGGGGTCCTCCGGTACGACGATCCTGAGCTGCCGGAGGTGCTGGACCTGGGCGGGCACGGTCCCACGGCGGAAAAACCCGTACCCAACGTGGCCCATTTTGAAGGAGAGCAGGTGGGGGTTGCCGTGGTGGCCGACACCGAAGATATCGCTGAAGAGGCCTTGAGATTGGTCAAGGTGGAATGGGAACAACGCCCCTTCCTGCTGGATGTTGAAGAGGCCCTGGCAGAGGATGCCATTTTGACCCATCCAGAAAATTATCCTGAGAACAATATAGAAGTAGAACATGCGGAAGAGCATGGGGATGTGGAAAAGGGCTTTTCCCAAAGCGACCGGGTCCTGGAGTTCCAGGTGACCCGCCGGCTCCATACCTATGTTTCACCGGAAAGACCCTGCGGTGTGGTCCGGTGGAACGGCGATTATCCGGAATTCTGGCTCAAGCATCAGCGACCCCATGAGAACAAGCGTGCCATCTCCTCCTGGTACGAAAACGTTCCCATGAACAGGGTGGAAATGCATATGCCCTATCAGGGGGCCACCTTTGGCGGCTGGACCCAGTTTCACTGGAACCAGGGACCCATGTATTGCGCCGCCTTTATGGCCAAACGCACCGGGCATCCGGTTAAATATGCTTTCGACCGGCGGGAAGATTTTTATGGCGGCTCCATGGATGAGGGGAACTACTACTACAAAGTAGGGTTCAACAACGATGGGACCATTACCGCGGTAGAAGCCAAGGCCCATTTATCCAACCCCATGTGGGAAGGCTTCGGACCCGGAAACCACTTTGAGGACAACACCAAGATCCCCCATCTTTACGCCCCCAGAAAGGTCATCAAGGTGAACAAGGGACCCAACACCGCCGTGCGGTGCGAACAACTCCCCAACACCATGAGTTTTACCCTGGTCTTTGACCGGGTGGCCGCGGAACTGGGAATGGACCCCATCGATGTGGCCATTCTAAACGACGGCGCCAAAGGCCATGATCTGGCATGGCTCACCGAACGAAAAGAGGAGGTGGGGTTTACGCCCATCGACAGTCTGAAAGAGTGCCTGGAAAAAGGAAAACCCGCCGCAGGCTGGGACAAAAAATGGCATAAGCCGGGCACCAAGAAACTCCCCAACGGCAAAATGCACGGGATCGCCTTCACCTGGACCCATGAGTGGGATGATTCCTGCGGCTCCGGTGAAATCGCCATGCGGTTGGAACGAAACGACGGTAGTCTCAGCATCCTGGGGATGCGGTGCGACAACGGTGTAAACGCCGAGACCGGTTACTGCCAGATCGCGGCGGACGAACTGGGCATGCGTCTGGAGGATGTCTTTTACCGCCCCCATACGGATACCGGCTTTTTTCCCATGTGTCCGGATTCATCCACCAACACAGGGGTTAACGGGTGGGCCACCCGGCATTGCGCCAGACTCTTGAAGGCCAAGATCCTCGAGGCCGCCACCAGCCCCAGGGCGGTCACACAACGGGGTATTTATCCCCCGCACTTTCCGGACATGAAACCGGAAGATCTGGATATTAAGGATAGCATTATCTTCGTAAAGGCGGATCCTGCTCAAAAAATGTCTCTTGCCGAACTGGTGGGCCCATCCGCCGAAGCGGGCCCCCTCTCCTTTCACGAATTGTACGGCGCCGAAAGACACCCCTTCAGCGCACCCCTTTTCGCCCATGCCTACCAGGCCCAGATCGGTTGTTACAAAGGGTTTCGCCCCAAGTTCTGCCGGCAGGTCCATTTCATGGAAGTGGAAGTGGATACGGAAACAGGCGAAGTCGAAGTGACCCGTGTGGTGAACGTAAACGACGTGGGAAAGGTGATCAACCCCGATTCATGCGCCGGCCAGCAATACGGCGGCACCTATATGGGGGTGGGCCGGGCGCTTTTCGAAGAAGTGGTCCATGATCCGGTTACCGGCGTTATGCTGAACGGCAATCTCCTGGACTATAAAATCGCCACCATAGACGACTGCCAGACCATCGATACACACCTGGTGGAGACCCGGCAGGGTTATGGCCCTTACGGTGCCACCGGCATCGGTGAGGACATTGCCACGGTCATTCCCGCCATGCTGGGACCAGCCGTATACAACGCCATCGGTGAATGGATCTATGAATTTCCCATCACGCCGGAAAAGGTGTTAAAAGCATTGGGAAAAATATAGGGGGACGACCATGAAGACCTTTACGCATTTTAATGCATCGACCATAGACGAAGCGGTTTCGCTCCTGAGACGCTACCAGGGCAAAGCCAACCTCATCGCCGGAGGAACCGATATCCTGGGGAAAATGAAAGACCGGATCCTGCCCGGTTACCCGGAAGCCCTCATCAATTTGAAAACCATTCCCGGCCTGGATGCCATTGTGGAAGAGGAAGACGTCCTTAAAATCGGCCCCTTAGCCATTTTAGAGGACATCGCCCACAATGAAACCGTCAAGACCGGATACACCGCTCTCGCTGAGGCGGCTCGAAGAACGGCCTCTCCACACCTAAGGGAGATGGGCACCATGGGGGGGAACATCTGCCAGGACATCCGCTGCTGGTATTACCGGAATGCGGAAAACCGATTCCCCTGCCTCAGAAAAGGCGGGGGTCGATGTTATGCTTTAAAAGGCGACACCCGGTACCACTCCATTTTCGGCGGGAGCGTGGAAGAGGGGTGCATCGCAGTACACCCCAGCGATACGGCCCCAGCCCTCATTGCGCTGGATGCCCGCATCAAGACCTCCAAACGGACCCTTAAGGCAGAGGATTTTTTCCAGGTGGAGGTCTCCAGGACGACGGTTCTGGAAGATGATGAAATCATCACGGAAATTCAGATACCCAAACCTGAAGGCGGCGCCAAAAGCGCTTTTTTCAAATTCGCCCTCAGGAAATCCATCGATTTTCCCATCGTCAACTGTGCCACCCTGATCTCCACCAAAGGCGGCAAGGTGGATGATGCCCGGATCTGCTTGAATGCGGTCTACGTGAAGCCATACCGGGCACTCATGGCAGAAGAGGCCATTGTAGGCAAAGCCCTTGACGAGGCCAGTGCCGAGACCGCAGGCGATGCAGCGGTTTCAGATGCCAAGCCGTTACACGATAACGCCTACATGGTTCAGGCGGCCAAAGTTTTGGTGAAGCGCGCTATTTTGGAGTGTAAATAGTTTTTTCTGGTTCGTAATGCACCTGGGCCGGCGGGGTTTTGTTGGTTGAATCCCGCCTGCCCATTTTCGTTTTACGCGATTGACCGGTCCACACTTTTGAAGAAAGGGGCTTTTTTGAACATCAACATAAATCTCAAGGGAAGATTTAAAGATACCCTTAAACTACCGGATCCGTATCCGGTGGAGATTGAGGATGGATCCGATATTCAGGAACTGCTGAACCTCCTCTGCCAGAAAACCGGGTGTTCGGTGGATACCTTTTTCACCAAAGACATGCGGCTAAAACCGAATGCTGCCGTCACCATAAACGGCCGGTTCATCATTCACCTAAAGTGGCTGCAAACACCCCTTTCCGAAGGTGACAACATCACAATCTTCACCCTTCACTGCGGTGGTTGAAGCGAGAGGGTTCAATTGTTCCCGCATGAATATACTGTGGACCAATTCACCACTTCCCCCCTATTCCCAGATCGATTTCCCTTGACTTCCAAAAATTTTTGATATTATCCTGAACGCGTAGTTGCTCCATTAACATAAACCCTGACCGAGCCATCTCCTAACAGGCGTTTTTCTTGTGGGAGTGACCTAAAACTTGAAACGTCTCCCCGTTCATTTCACAGACAAGCCGTTTAACGGTGAAGCGACAAACAGCCACTTGTAAACAAAAGGATACAAAATGATAAATGCTGCCATTTCAATCCCTGTTGATGCCGACACTGCACGTGCGTATCATTCGGCATCATCGGATTACCAAAAGAAGATTCAAGTCCTGCTTCGATTGAGGCTGCGGGAATTGGCTGAACTACCGACAAGTTCACTTGCAGAGATCATGGACGACATCGGGGCCAAAGCCGAGGCACGGGGCCTAACCCCAGAAATCCTGGGGGATCTTCTCCATGACGAGTGATCCCCGCTTCGTCTTGGATACGGGTGTTCTTGTCAGCGCGGTGCTATTGCCACAATCAGTCCCACGCCAAGCGGTGGATTTTGCATTTTCCCATGGGATTGTTCTGGCATCTTCTGATACCATCGGAGAATTGGACGAAGTACTTCGTCGTCCTAAATTTAACCGCTACCTACGAGAAGAAGAACGACTCCTGTTCTTAACAGCTTTCATTCGTAACGTGGAAGTAGTTGACATCACAGAAAGAATTACAGAATGCCGTGATCCAAAGGACGACAGGTTTCTCGAACTGGCAGTAACCGGTAACGCCACCTGCATAGTCAGCGGCGATAGAGACTTATTGGTTCTCAATCCATTCCGTGGAGTAGGGATCCTGAAACCGCAGGAATTCATAACTGTGGTCTGAAGAAAAGTCGCCCAACCAAACGCTCCACCGGACCCCTAGACGCTACTGGGTAAATGGCGACGTCAGGTGCAGGGGGTCGGTGAGCTTGTCGTTAGGGAGCGAGAAACTATGAAAGATAGTGGGTCAAATCTACGATTGACTGTTGCTGGCGATTCTGAAATATTTACTTCATGTTCAGGCTGTTAAGAATTCAATACCCGGGTAAAAATGCTACTACCTACCCTACGGTTAACAGTATCATTGCTAGGGAAAATATGAGATGGGTAGGGATAAGGGCATTATGTTACGTGTTGATAACACTAATCAAAACCGTGAGAAACGGTCAAACGTAGATTTGACCCCTTTTCTAGAATGATGAGATGTGATCCGGCGATAGGATCAGGTTTGTAAGGAGATAATATGAATGATCTGGTGGAAAGAATAGCGGAAGAGGTCAAACTGCTCGACCGTAGCCAAATGGAGAAGTTTCTATCGTGGCTTTCAGAGTACGAGCTTTCAACGATGGACGAGTGGGAACAGAAAATCGCCCGCGACTCACATTCCAAAGGACGGCTAAGCAGTGCGCTTGATCGCGTTAGACGCGACATCGCAGCAGGGAGGACAAAGCCCCTTGATCAATTCCTCGACAACGCCTGACTTCTGGACTTCCTATTCAAATCTTCCTCCAGCGATCAAACAACGGGCGCGACGTGTCTATCGTTTATGGAAGGAGAACCCACGCCATCCCTCCCTGCGATTCAAAAAGACCGGCGCTGTTTGGTCCATACGAATCGACCCGGACTATCGTGCTCTCGGCCTAATGGAAAATGATACTTTGTACTGGTTTTGGATTGGCGCACATGATGATTATGAGCGGCTGATCGGTCTTACGTCGTAGGGAATACTGGTGACAGTATAGGGAATCCCATCCCATAGACATGCTGTTCCCTGATTACCGATTACCGAGGGGCTACAGCCGACTAAATTGATGCGGCATTCAAAGGCTGAATTTGAGACAATTGTTTACTATAACGCTGATCCGAATACCAGAGATCCCATGAATGCTGCACATTTAGCCAGAATTCGGGTGAATTGCCAAAAAGGCGAGATAATCTTAAGGCCATAGCAGGGCTTATAGCACGTCGTTCTCTTAAAATTTCATTTATCGTTTGGCGTGATACGCCTAGGGCCTTTGCCATGTAAGTGGTATTAAGATCATAGTCAGGCATGAAATCCTCTCTTAGCATTTCACCGGGATGAGTCGGCCTGATTTCACGCTTTGTTTTATTGGGTATAGCCATTGTTTTATCCTTAATGATAATCGGTGATCTCAACATCGTAGGCATCACCTTCGATGAAACGGAAACAGATTCGCCACTGGTCATTTATTGATATTGAATGTTGCCCTTTCCTGTGGCCTTTTAGAGCGTGGAGCCTGTTACTGGGTGGCACCAAAAGGTCTTTTATTTCATTTGCAAAATGGATAAATTCTAAACGCCTTATTGCCCTTCGTGATAAATCGGAAGCTATGCGTTTCGATTTTCCGGAGATAAATAATTTTAGGGTTTCTTTATCGGCAAACGTCTTTATCATAAGTGCACTGTAAGCAATCACGTGACAGTTGTCAAGTTGCGGTTTGGGGTCGGACCAACAAAATACATATGAAACCAGAGGGTTCGATTTTTCCCGCATGAATATGCTGAATTTTCATCCTAAAATCCTTGACAGCCCACACTGTATACAGTACACATTACCCTGAATCGTAACCCTCAAAATTCTGTCAAAACCGTGGAAGTCGTATCATCCAAAGAAACATCGTACACCAAAGTTAGAGGAGTGAAATATGCGTGCAATTGTATTGGGAGGAGCAGGCGGTATGGGGCAGGGAGTGGCCCGGGATCTCATAAAACAGGGGTCGGTCACGACCGTTGTCATTGGAGATTTGTACCCGGACCCGGAAAGATTGGCACCGAAGTTACGCGACAGTGAAAAAGTCACCCTGGTCAAGATGGACGTAAACGATCATCAGGGCATGGTCAACGCCTTCAAAGAATCGGATGTCATCATCAATTGTGCCGGTCCCTTTTACAAGACAGCCGTACCCGTTGCCCGGGCCGCGGTTGAAGCCCGGGTCAACTACATTGATATCTGTGATGATTACGAAGGAACGGAAATCCTTTTCAACTCCGAAATTGATGAAATGGCCAAAACAGCCGGCATTACGGTCCTGACAGGCATGGGATCCGACCCGGGAACCAACAATGTGCTGGTGAAATGGTACGCGGACCGCCTGGACCGTGTTGACGAAATTTACCTCTATTGGGTCGTAAGCATCGCCGAGCTGGCCGGGGCCGCCTGGGACCACAGCCTTCACATGACCCTCGGAAAAATTCCCCAATATATCGATGGTGAACTGGTTCATGTGGAAGGCGGGACCGGTGAGGTGGCGGAACAATTCCTTGAACCCCTTGGCACCTGCCATGTGCGCTACGTGGGCCACCCCCAGCCACTGACGCTTCCAAAATACATCACCGGGGTCAAGAATGTGATCATCAAGGGCGCTCTGATCCCTCTGTGGGTGGATGAACTGATCAAAGAGCAGAAAAATTCCGGATTTTTGGGGACGGAGCCCATTGACGTCAAAGGCACCCAAATCACCCCTTATGACCTTGCCCTGAAAATGTGGGAAACCATCCCCCGGGATAGGGATAACGGGCCTCAGTCATCCGGTTTGAAAGTCATCGTCAAAGGTGAAAGAGACGGGAGAAAGGTTGTTTACACCGCCGATATGGTGGGCAGAATGGCCCCGGGAACCGGACTTCCGGCATCCATTGCATCCCTTATGATGCATGCGGGAGATGTGACCGTGAAAGGGGTTGTGGCACCTGAAGGATGCATTGACCCGGACAAATTCCTGAAGATTTTTTTGAGTAGAGGGGCCAGAATCCATCAGACGGAAACCATTTCATCCATGTTTGAGCCTGAAAAATAGATGAGGAGACCTGTCCAATGAAAGAGACCGAAAGACTGAACATTACCAAAAGTCTGGCGCTTTTTGAAGAGGCCTGTGAACTGGTTCCCGGAGGGGTCTTAGGTGCCAGGAAGCCCGGTGATTTTATCAAAGGGGAATACCCTATTTTTCTTGAAACCGGCGAAGGCTGCCGTCTGGTGGATGTGGACGGCAATGAGTTTATTGACTTTTTGTGCGGCTACGGGCCCATCATCCTGGGATACCGGGAGGAAGAGGTGGATCGTGCGGTCTGCCGGCAGATCGAAGAAAAGGGGTTTTGTTTTACCCTGACCCAGAAATTCCAGAACCTTCTGGCAAAAAAACTGACACAGATCGTTCCCTCCTCCGAGATGAGCATTTTCCTCAAAACAGGTTCCGATGCCACCACCGCCAGCATCCGTATTGCACGGGCCCATACCCGGAAATTGAAAGTAATGCGCTGCGGTTACCATGGCTGGCATGACTGGTGCGTGGAAATGAAAGGGGGAATCCCCGGGAAATTCTATGAAGACGTCTATGAGTTCCAGTACAACCGGATCGATCAGCTGGAAGCGTTGATGGCGGAACACGGTGATGACACGGCCGCCATCATCATGACCCCTTTCGGCCATCCCAATCACCGGAAGATGGAGATACCGGCCCCCGGGTTCCTGGAAAAGGTCAGGAATATTGCAGACACATACGGCGCGGTATTGGTGTATGACGAGATTCGAACCGGGTTCAGAATTTCAATGGGCGGTGCTCAGAAGCACTATGGGGTAACACCTGATCTGACGGTTTTGGGAAAGGCCATGGCAAACGGCTATCCCATCTCGGTGGTAACGGGTAAAAAAGATATTATGATGGCTGCTGAAAGTAAGCTGTTCATCTCTTCCACATTTTTCCCAAACAGCGACGCTTTTGTTGCGGCGCTCAAGACCATTGAAATCCTGGAGCGGGATAATGTGCTGGAAAACATCTGGGAAAAGGGCGAACGGTTCATGAAAGATATCCAGAAGATGATCGACCAGTATGATGTGGGAGCGGAACTGACCGGTATTGCACCCATGTTCTACATCACCTTCAAAAAGGATGGCACCGGCGCTTACAAAGGCAAACGGACGGACTTTTACACACAGCTCATCCGGAAAGGTTTCTTCTTCTCACCATACCACCACGCTTATATCAGTTTCAGGCATACGGAAGAAGATCTGAACCTGACCCTTAGAGCCATTGAAGAATCGTTTTCTTACGTGAAAGAAAAGTATTGAGGTTTAGGGAGTAAAAAATGCTGTTACCAACCTTTGACTATTCAGAACCTGAAAATCTTGAAGGCGCTCTTGACCTGTTGGCCCATCACAGGGGGGATGCGAAACTTCTTGCCGGGGGAACGGATCTTCTGGTGAGGATGAAAAAAGGGTTGTTAAAACCGAAAGTTTTGATCAGCCTGAAATCCTTGAACGAGTTGTCCTATATTTCAGAAGGAACTGACTGGATCAAAATCGGTGCCCGGACACCCCTGGCCCATATTGTTGCATCTGTGCCGGTTCAAAATAACGCCCGGGCACTCTTCCAGGCCTGTGAAAAAGTGGGTGCCATTACCATACAGCATTACCGGGGCACCATTGGGGGGAATATCCTCCAGGACAACCGGTGCCACCACTACAACCAGTCCGATTTTCACCGATCAGGTCGGCAGGCCTGCCACAAGGACGGCGGAAAAATCTGCTATGCCAGGGAAAACGCAGACCGGTGCAATTCCACATGCCAGTCGGATGGCGCCACGGCCCTCATGGCCCTGGGCGCAAAACTGGTTCTCATGAGCAAAGGGAACGAAAGGATCGTGGATCTGGATCAGTTTTATACCGCTGACGGCATCATGCCCCACCAAATGGAACCCCATGAACTGCTCAAAGAGATCACTATTCCCTTAAATAATGCCAAGAGCGCTTACCAACGCTTGGCCTACCGCTCCGCCATTGATTATCCCATTGTCTGCGCAGGGGTTTTGTTGAAACCGTCCCACAGTGAAAATGATCGAATTGACGAGGCGCGAATCGTCGTGGGTGCCATGGGTAGGGCCCCCCTGTTTCTGGCCCAGGCCTCATCTTTTTTAGAAGGCAGGAAATTCAATGATACGGATGCCTTTCAAAAAGCCGCGGACGCGTCCATGGACAGTGCCGCCACCTTTGCCGTTCACAATGTGGGGTCAACCCTCGAATACCGGTGTGAAATGGTACCCACCCTGGTGATCCGGGCCCTCCAGGAAGCAGCACAGGCAGCGAAGAATCAAAATGGATAATCGCTCATAATGGAGTCACTTTGAAATGGAAAAGATAGAAATCACCCTGAATGTTAACGGCAAACCCCATCATGCCATGATTTATCCAAATGAAACACTTTTGGATGTGCTGAGGGATAAGCTGGATCTGACCGGATCGAAAGAGAGTTGCGGGGAAGGGGTTTGCGGCTCCTGCACCATCCAAATGGATGGAAAGCCGGTCCGGTCATGCCTGACCCTGGCCCTGGAAGCCAAGGAGTCGGAGATCAAAACTGTGGAAAGCCTTGCCAACGGGGATGAACTGTCAGATCTGCAGCAGTCCTTCGTGGATCACGGTGCCGTCCAATGCGGTTTCTGCACCCCCGGCATGCTCATGAGTGCGGACGCATTGCTCAAGAATAATCCGAAGCCGGACGAAAATACCGTTCGAAAAGCCCTTTCCGGAAATATCTGCCGGTGTACCGGATATGCAAAAATTGTGGAAGCGGTGCTTCATACGGCCCAGCCCCAGGGACATTGCAGCGATTGCAGATCAAAGGAGTAAAAAAATGTCTGACTACACCCTGATCGGGAAGCGAATGCCCCGGGTTGATTCCAGGGCCAAGGTGATGGGAAAGGCGAAGTATACGGCCGACCTGAAACTCCCCGGCATGCTGGTGGGGAAGATCAAGAGAAGCCCTTTTGCCCATGCCCGCATCATCAACATTGATACATCAAAGGCTGAGGCCCTGCCCGGCGTCAAAAGCATTGTCACGGGAAAAGATACGGAAGGCGTCAAATGGGGTGTTTTTCCCTATACCCGGGACCAGCAATTCATACAGACTGAAAAAGCCCGGTACATTGGAGATGAAGTGGCCGGTGTGGCAGCGGTCGATGAAGAGACGGCTCTCAAGGCCCTTGATCTCATCAGGGTGGAATACGAGGAATTGCCGGCCGTGTTTGACCCCATGGAGTCAATGGCATCGGATACGGAGCTAATCCATGAAGACTTTCCCAATAATGTGAATATTCATGTGAATATCGATACGGGGAATGTGGATGAGAATTTTGAAAAAGCCCATTATATTCGGGAAGATACTTTTCTAGCTTCGGAAGAGTCCTATTTCCACGCCGAACCCTATGCGGTGGCGACACAGTTTGATCACGAAGACTGCCTGGAGGTCTGGTGTCCCAATGGCGGACCCCACATGAAATCCAAACCCCTTTCCAATTCATTCAAGATTCCGCTGCACAAGGTCAAGATCAGAAAGATTGCCATTGGTGGTGCCTTCGGGGGGCGGTCTGAAATATGCCCGGCCGACTATATCTGCGCACTTCTGGCGAAAAAGACCCAAAAACCGGTGAAGATTGTGTTCACCCGGGAAGAAAACACCATTGCCACCCGCCAGGGGCATGCCATGATCACCACCCATAAAACGGGCGTGGACAAAGACGGAAGGGTCATTGCCCGTGAAACCACTTGCTATATGGATGGCGGCGCTTATTCCAGCACAGGCCCCATCGCCACCAGCGTTCCTTTTCTTTCCATGGAGCAGGCCTATCGAATGGGAAGTGTCAGGTACAACGGCTACCGGGTTTACACCAACAAGCCCATCCGGGGAATGATACGGACCCACGGAAGAGGCTTTGCCTGCGGGGTGGACACGCAGCTGGACATGATCGCGGATCATCTCGGCATGGACCCGGTTGAGATACGATTAAGGAATTCCCGGCAGCCGGGCGATTATACCAGCACCAAATCCCTTGTCTCCTCGTGCGCCATGGACGAAACCATTAACGAGGCCGTTAAGAAATCCGGTTTCAAGGAAAAATGGGGGAAACTGCCGCCGTTCCATGGCATCGGCATCGGTACTAATTCCGTACAGACCGGGTTCCCCATGGGCATCCGGGGCGGTTCCCAGTCCTTCATCAAGTTTAATGAAGACGGGGAAGCCACGGTCATGAGCGGCGTTGTGGACAATGGCCAGGGCAATGAAAACATGGTGGTCCAGATTGCAGCCGAGGAGTTGGGGCTTCTGCCCGAAGACATTCATCTGGTGAATGCCGACACGGAGACCACAAGCTCTGACCCGGGATCATACTCCCAGGTCTCCACCTTTGTGGGCGGGCACGCTGTCAAGATTGCCGCTGAAAACTGCCGGAATAAACTCTTTGAGGTGGCATCCAAAGTATTAAAAGTGGAACCTGACAAACTGGTTGCCAAAAATCGCCTCATTTTTGTCAAAGACGACCCTGAAAAATCCATCCCCATTAAAAAGGTGGTCCGGATCAGCCTGATCAACTTCAACTCGGTCAATGCCGAAGGCGGCTACTGGCCCAAGGTGGACATGAAGCGGGAATGGGTCAAAAACCCCTATGGCCAGATGTGCGAAGCCTTTTCATTCGGCACCACCATTGTGGAAGTGAAGGTGGACCCCGAAACGGGTCAGGTGGAAGTGCTGGAAGCAACCGCGGCCCAGGATGTGGGGTATGCCTTGAACCCGTTGGTTCTGGAAGGCCAGTTTGAAGGTTCCATTGCCATGGGCGGACAGGGGGGTATGCTAACCGAGTATCATGAATGGGAAGACGGCCGGTGCCTCAATCCCACCATGCTCGATTATAAACTGCCGCTGGCCTGTGATATGCCGAAAATCAACAATATCATTGTGGAATCCATTGATCCCAAAGGCCCTTATGGTGCCAAGGAGGCCGGCATGTCCATTGCCATGTCCGCAGCCCAGGGGTACAGCGCTGCCGTCAGCAATGCCATCGGCGTTCATCTGGATTCTTTTCCGCTTACACCGGACAAGATCCTCGCCGCCATCAGGGAAAAGGAATCTCAAAATCAAAATAATTAGGGTTTCAAAAAATGGGAATCGGGAATCATGGATGCGTATGATTTGATTGTACTGGGCGGCGGCCCGGGTGGTTATGTGGCGGCAGCGCGTGCCGCTCAGCTGGGAGTGAAAACGGCCCTGGTTGAAAAGGAAGCCCTGGGCGGCACATGCCTCAACTGGGGCTGCATTCCCACAAAATCCCTGCTGAGGAATGCCGAAATCATTCATCTCTTGAGCCGGGGCCGTGCTTTCGGCTTTTCCTTTGACAACCTGGTGGTGGATTACGCTGCGGCCCACAAGCGGAGCCGCCAGGTGGTAAAAAAACAGAATCGTCGCGTTGCCGCCCTCATTAAAAATGCCAATGTTACCGTTTACGAGGGAATGGCGCGCTTTACCGGCCCTGACACCATCACGGTTTCACCATCAGACACCGCCCTTCAGGCCGGGCACATTATCATTGCCACGGGAGCTACCAGCCGGGAACTCCCCGGTTGCGTTTTTGACGGGGAAAAAATCATCCACTATCGAAATGCTCTGGAACTGACGGAAGTGCCGAAATCAGCTCTCATCGTGGGTGCCGGTCCCATCGGCATGGAGTTCGCCACGATCTGGAACCGCTATGGCTGCCGTGTGACGGTGGTGGAAGCCATGGGAAACGCTCTCCCCTTGGAAGATGTTGAGATCAGCGTTGAGGCAGAGAAGCAGTTTAAAAGAAATGGCATTGCCATAAAGACCCAAACCCTTGTGGAGGAGGCTGCATCCACAAAAGACGGCGTGGCGGTGACGTTAAAATCAGATGATGTAACGGAAACGCTTGCAGTGGAAATGGTACTGGTGGCCATCGGTTTTACCCCCAACTGCGGGTTGCTGGACCTGGAAAAAGCCGGGGTGGCTGTCTCCCGGGGAGCCATTGATGTGGACGACAAGATGCGCACCAGTAAACCGCACATTTATGCCATCGGGGACGTAAACGGCAAGATGGGGCTGGCACACGTGGCTTCGGCCCAGGGCATCATCGCCGCCGAGACCATCGCAGGGAATACCACCACGCCCATCAATTATACGGATATTCCCAGATGTACCTACGCCCATCCAGAGGTGGCTTCCGTCGGGCTAACCGAGGCCCGGGCCCGTGAAATTGGCCATGATGTCATCACCACCCGATGCCCCTTTGCCGCCAACGGCAAGGCGGTGGCCATGGATGACAACAGCGGTTTTGTCAAGATCGTTGCGGAAAGGGGAAATAAACAGATCCTGGGCGTGCACCTGGTGGGAGGACACGTCACTGAACTGGTGGCCGGTGCCACGGGCATGATTTCCCTGGAAGCAACCGCCCATCAGTTGGGGGATACCATTCACCCGCATCCCACGCTCAGCGAATCACTCATGGAGGCGGCCCAGGCACTGTGCGGCCGCGCCATCCATGTCTAAGAGCCTAATGGCCAATCATTTAAACAAAATGGGAGGATTGGGTTCGGGGGGAACCAGGTCGATGATATTCATCTTGTCACCCACCACATACACCAGCACAACGGTGCCGATAATCAACATGGCAACCCCCACCAGGGTCAAGGACCGGTTTCTTGACCTGACCATTTGAATCAGAATAATGGCCGGGAGGATGGCAAAAAGGACCGTCTCCCCAACACCCCCCACAATATCCAGGGCGCTCAGGAAAATATCGGGATAAACCAGCGCAACGATCAGTGGCGGAAAAAAGGATATGCACCCCACCAGAACACGACTGTCTTTATTCAGATAGGTCACCGTCATATCCCTGATGAATCCGAGCAACCCCGCGCCGTTTGCCATATAGGAAGATGTGACAGAAAATACCGCGAAAACAGTCGCAAAAATAGTGAACAGCCTCGATTTCAAAATTGCCGACATGGGGACGGTGGCCGGCAGTCCGTGCCAGTAGGCTTCTTCAATGGTATTCTTGCTGAGACCGGACGCATTTTCAGTCATGGTCCCCAAAACAACCGTGACCCAAATCAGGTTAATCAACAATCCGAGTAATACTCCCATGAAAATGGCCTTCCGGCAGGCAGTCACATCATGTTTGAGCGCACGGGACACGGTTGGGATAATATTGTGAAAATGAAATGCCGATACGGCAACAGGCAGGCCGACCACCATCAGTTTCCAGTCCGTGTAGTTCAGTTTTTCCACATCAAACTGGCTGACTCCGGTCAGTACCAGACCGAAAAAGGTGATCCAGATAACCGCGATAACAGCCATATTACCCTTTCGCAGCGCTTCCATTCCAAACATAATCATGGCCGTCAAAATTGAGAAATAGACAACCGTAATCAATGGTTTGGAGACGGGCAGATTGGGAAATGACTCTTTCACCAGTGAAAATACCAGGGTGGATATCCCGCCCAGATAAGCCACCAGCACACCGTAAAGCAGGATCAGGTTGCAGGCAATGGCGATCCATTTTCCCGCCTTCCCCAGGGAATTCCCAAAAAACGAGGGGATATCAAAGCTGTCGCTTTTTTCAATATTGATTTTGTAGGCGATCACCCAGGCGGAAATCAGCATCACGGCCCAGACCACAACAATGGAGATGAGAGCCGGAACAAATCCGCACAGCCCGCACTTGATGGGGAGTGCCAGAACACCGACCCCCAACACATTTCCCATCACCAGGAAAGCGGTTGTAATAACCGGCAATCGCCCATTTGTTTCAGCGTGGTTCATGGAATTTGCAAGATCCGACTTTGACCGCATTTCATTTAGAAATCAAAGGTTGGCGCGTTTGTTATGATACCGAATGATTGTTTTATCTCGACCATCTACAACCCGGTCAGTTGGTGTAGGGAAGAGAGGAATGGTGCAGAAATATCTTGAGCTTTCCATCCTGGCCCTTTACATAGCCGAATGTGTATTCGACTGTTACGACATTTCCCTTCAGTGGGGTAAAAAAATATTTTCCCATGGCCACGGCCACATCACCGTTGATATAGACCCCCGCATTCCTGAAACGGACGTCGGTCCACGGTTTCAGAGCGAACCCTTTGTCCTCGGGAAAATTTTTATTGTGTCCGATCATATAGCTGATGGCCCCTTCCTTTGTCATTCGAAATCTGTCATCCGCGGCCTTGGTGGGTTTAAAAAGAACCTGGCCCGTGTGGTACGCGTATAAGTCATCCACATGGGTTTTAGCAGCCTTTCTGTAGTCCTGACCGTCCGTGTATTTCTTTCCAATATCCACCAGCGCATCGCCCCATGCTTTCTGTGCTTTAACGACCTCCTCCTTTGTGATGTTATCTTTCCCCGCATAAACGGAGCCTGCGCCAAAAGTCACTGTCAATACCGAAATGATGATGATCCTGAAGAGATAAAATAACGTGATGGATTTTTTCATGACATCTCCTTTCTCGATTCCAATACCCTCATTTTTTGTGGTGCCGGCACGGCCGCTTTCAGTTTCGATTTCCACAATAGATGGATTGCCTGGTTGGATCAAGATAATTTCTTTGGATTACGAACCCGCAGAAGCACCATATGAAGCCCGTTTGAAATTGATTTTGAGAACATGGGAGATGATGAGATCAAGAATGGGCTTGCAGCTTAACCCTTTTTGTCGTATTTATAGGTTAGAGGCCTCGACAAAGAGGTTTCCAAAAGCATGATGCTGGCGGTTCATCAGGTCATACGGTTCTCGAATCCACAGGGGAAGATCTTGTGAAAACCTCACAGCCAAAAAAAATTGTGCGCGAAATGCTGGGTTCTTCGGGTGTCCGGATCAACGGGGAGAAACCCTGGGATATGCGGATACACAACCCTGATTTCTATGAAAGGGTTCTATCGGGCGGCTCCCTTGCTCTGGGGCAGAGTTACATGGATGGCTGGTGGGACTGTGACGCCCTCGACCAATTCTTTGAAAAAATACTGGAGAACCGCCTGGACAAGAAATCAAAAGCGGCTTCTCTAACGTTACTGTGGGCCGTACTGAAAGCAAAACTCCTGAATGCACAGAGCAGATCCCGGGCTTATATCATCGGGGAACGGCATTATGACACCGGCAATGACCTTTTTTCCATTATGCTGGATAAGGGCCTCAATTATTCTTGCGCCTATTGGAAAGAAGCTGAAACACTGGATGCCGCACAGGAAGCCAAGCTAGACATGATCTGCCGGAAGATAGGGCTGAAACCGGGCATGACGGTCCTGGACATTGGATGCGGCTGGGGCGGGTTTGCAAAATTTGCCGCTGAAAAATACGGCGCCGGAATATATGGCGTAACCGTATCCCGGGAGCAGGTGGCATATGCAAACAGCTGCTGCCGGCCCCTTGATGTTACAATCGAGCTGAAGGACTACCGGGAAATAAGAGAAAAATTTGATCGTGTCATTTCCATTGGCATGTTCGAGCATGTGGGCCTCAAGAACTACAGAACTTTCATGAAAGTTGTCCATGGATGCCTGAAAGATAACGGCCTTTTCTTGCTCCATACCATCGGCGGAAACACGTCGGTGGATTCAACGGACCCATGGATCGATCAATATATTTTCCCCAATTCAATGCTCCCTTCCTCCAAACAGATCGCCTCGGCAATTGAGGGGCTGTTCGTACTCGAAGACTGGCATAACTTTGGGCAATACTACGACAAAACGTTGATGGCATGGTACGACAATTTTAAGAAAAACTGGGCCAGGATCAAAGATAATTACGATGAGCGGTTTTACCGTATGTGGACCTATTATCTTCTTTCATGTGCCGGTAGTTTCAGGTCAAGAAGGAATCAGTTGTGGCAGATCGTTTTTTCCAAAAACGGCATAAGAGGAACGCATCCTTACAGAGAACGATATTTCCCTTCCGTTCACTGACCATCAGGATCCCGCGCACAGAACCCGGCCTC
>JAERTK010000140.1 GCA_016844935.1 Desulfobacteraceae bacterium
AATTGTGAAAAGGTGTTTCAAATGGCAACAATGGAATCACAATGCCCGTCCTGCAAAATGGTATATGGGGTAACACCCTGTCATTCCCATAGTGCGCAGTTTGTTAAAGCGGCAGGGGTAAATTATTAATGTATCCTACATGATAGAGAGTATTCCCTGGAAGAATCAATGGCCTGTCTGGCATCCTCAAGTGTTCACAATGCGGATGATTTTTCCAGGTCTTTGTTTGTGGTGCTTTTTGCTGCCAACCTTGTCAAAAACTCCTTCCTTCTTTCACGGCCTCATATGGTTAGGGTGTTTTCACTCTGGGTCGAAATGGAGCCCCGCAACTTACATGCCATTTTCTGTCAATGACCCAAACAAGAATTTGCGGTGAATTTTGTATTGTACATTCATTAAAGAAACATTAGAATATAGTGTTTTTTTAAAAAATGTACCTTGCTTTAGGGTCTGGTCTGTGTGAAGAGGCCCGTGGTGGTTTATATGAGATGGGGTAACTAAGGAGAACTTTCATATGTGCGGTATAATTTGTTATGTGGGGCAAAAAGATGCAAAACCAATCCTGATTGAAGGATTGAAAAGGCTTGAATACCGGGGGTATGATTCGGCGGGCCTGGCTGTGCAGGACGGAAATGAAATTTCCTGCTATCGAGAACTGGGAAAAATCGCGAGCCTGGAAGGGCTGGTGAATGGACAGCCCATGGAAGGAACCAGCGGTATTGCCCATACCCGGTGGGCCACCCATGGCGAACCTTCGGTTCAAAACGCCCATCCTCAACGGGACCAGGCTGAAAACGTTTTTGTCATCCATAACGGCATTATTGAAAACTACCATCTATTGAAAAAAAGACTGGAAAAAGAGGGGGTTGCATTTCAGTCGGAAACGGATACGGAAGTCCTGGCGCACTTGATTTCCTCTCATTTTGACGGCGATCTGGCCGATGCCGTCAGAAAGACCATGGGTCAGGTGGAAGGGACTTTCGGGCTCGGTGTCATTCATCGCCATGCCCCCGACCAGGTGGTCGTGGCCAGGCGGGGAAGCCCCTTGATTATTGGCGTGAGCGATGATGGTCATTTTGTGGCGTCTGACGTGTCGGCCATGGTGCGGTACACCAATAAGGTGGTGCATCTTCAGGAAAATGAGTTGGCAACGGTCACCGCGGATGATTTTTTTATCTCCACGGCCCAGGCCCAGCGCATCGAGCGCAGTACGGAGACCGTTGAGTGGTCCGCCGAAGATGTGGAACTGAACGGATTCCCCCATTATATGCTGAAGGAAATCTACGAACAGCCCCACACCATCAAAAATGCCCTCCGGGGTCGTCTGGAACCGGGCGAAGGGGTGCCTAAACTGGGTGGGATTATGCCTGTCTGGGAGGATCTCAAAAACTGCCGGCATATGGTCCTGGTGGCGTGCGGCACCAGTTTTTACGCTGCCAGTGTGGCGAAATACATTTTTGAAAAACTCACGGAAATTGATACGGAAGTGGGGCTGGCTTCCGAATTTCGCTACCGGAAATTGAATTTCCCCCCCAATACGTTCATGGTGGCCATCAGCCAGTCCGGGGAAACTGCCGATACCCTTGCCGCCATGAAGGAAGCGAAGCGGAAGGGCGCCCGTCTTCTCGGTGTTGTTAACGTGGTGGGCAGTTCCATCTCCCGGGAAACGGACGGGGGTATCTATAACCACGCGGGCCCCGAAATCGGTGTGGCTTCCACAAAGAATTTCGTGTCTCAACTGACCACCCTCACATTGCTGGCGCTGCTTCTGGGACGTCATCAAAACCTTTCCCTGACGGAGGGAGTTCGAGCCATTCGTGCATTGGAGGCCCTGCCCGAGCAGGTCCGGGAAGTGCTGGGGCAGGCCAGCCATATCGAGGCCATTGCGGAGAAATACTACCATTGTACGAACTGGCTTTTCCTGGGCCGGAAGTACAATTATCCCATTGCCCTGGAAGGGGCTCTGAAGCTGAAAGAGGTGTCCTACATTCACGCTGAAGGGTATGCCGCGGGAGAAATGAAGCACGGTCCCATTGCACTGATCAATCCAGAAATGCCTACCGTTGCCGTTATCCCCAAGGATGAGATGCATGAAAAGATGCTCAGCAACATCCATGAGATCAAGAGCCGTAAAGGACCCGTCATTGCCATTGCCACTCAAGGGGATGAAAAGGTGAGGGATTTGGCGGATGATGTCATCGAGATACCGCATGTCCTGGATTTTTTAACCCCCATGCTGGCTGTGATTCCCTGTCAGCTGCTGGCGTATTATTGTGCAAAATTTCTTGAAAGGGATATCGACAAACCCCGAAATCTGGCGAAGAGCGTTACAGTGGAGTAGGGTTTAAAAGGGGGCGAACCATTACGCGATCCCCTTAATCAAATACCTCATCCCTTCGTCCCAATCATTCACAAGTCCATTCATCGACCCCCCATTCGGTCAAAAATTGAGGCCGGCATCTGCCATTGACGAAGGGGATTTCTGCCCGGATTGTATGCCTACATAATCGTAGCATGTTATCCATTAATCTACAAAAATGAATTACCCCAGTCTCTGCTCTCCCAAAATCCGATGCGATAAATAATACGTTATTCCAGTCCTTTATATTTAAATAAGCCTTCGCCTAAAGAGCATGGCATGTCCTTTGCTACCATCTGCTGGCAACTGTATGCAGAGCATTCAAGGATAAATTCAGTGATCTAAGGAGGGAGGCGTTGTTATGAAAAAGATAGAAGCAATCATTAAGCCCTTTAAACTGGATGAGGTGAAGGAAGCGCTCACCGCAATCGGGGTAAAGGGGATTACGGTCAGCGAAGTAAAGGGATTTGGCCGTCAGAGGGGGCATAAGGAGGTCTATCGTGGGGCTGAATACCAGGTGGATTTTGTGGCAAAGGTGAAAATCGAAGTCGTGCTTGAGGCGTCAATGGTCCGCGAGGCAGTGGCCACCATACAAAAACAGGCCCGTACCGGCGCCATTGGCGACGGCAAGATCTTTGTTTTGCCGCTTGAAAACGTTATCCGCATCAGGACCGGGGAAACCGGTAGAGATGCCATTTAGAAAGGAAGGGGAGGAGTAATGAAAACCATTGTCATGTTATTGATATTGTTGACGAGTGCTATTTCAACGGTATGGGCCGGAGATGATCCGCCAACACCCATGACCAATAAAGAAGCCATTAGCCTGGTGCAGAGCAATGCCGATTATGTGTGGACCCTGGTGGCGGCGGCCCTGGTCTTCTTCATGCAGGCCGGCTTTGCCATGGTGGAAGCGGGTTTTACCCGTGCCAAGAATGCCGTCAATATTATGATGAAAAACCTCATGGACTTTTCCATGGGGACCCTGGCCTTCTGGGCCATCGGCTTCGGCCTCATGTTCGGTGCTTCCTCATCGGGATGGCTTGGGACATCGGGGTTTTTCCTGAGAGACTTCACAGTTGGAGGCGATCCCTGGGTGCTGGCATTCTGGATGTTTCAGGTGGTTTTCGCCGCAACTGCTGCCACCATTGTTTCCGGCGCTATGGCCGAAAGAACCAAGTTCACCAGCTACATGCTGTACAGCGTGTTCATCTGCGGCATCATCTACCCCGTATTCGGCAGCTGGGCATGGGGTGGCCTGTTTCATGGGAGCGGCTGGCTGGAAAAACTGGGGTTTATCGATTTTGCAGGCTCCACGGTGGTCCATTCGGTGGGCGGTTGGGCAGCGCTTGCCGGCGCCATTGTCCTGGGACCCAGGATCGGTAAATACACCAAAGACGGCAAGGTCCGCCCCATCCTGGGCCATAACCTGCCGCTGGCGGCTCTGGGCGTTTTCATCCTCTGGCTGGGGTGGTTCGGTTTCAACCCCGGCTCCACCACCGCTGCCAGTAAAGACATTGCCATGATCTTTGTGAACACCAACCTGGCCGCGGCGGCCGGTGCGGTTTTGGCCATGTTCACCAGCTGGATCAGAATCGGAAAACCGGATGTGGGTATGAGTCTGAATGGCGCACTGGCAGGCCTTGTGGCCATCACGGCCCCCTGTGCCAGCGTTACGCCTCTCAGTGCCGTGATTATCGGCGCCATCGCCGGCATCATCGTGGTCTTATCGGTTTTCTTTTTCGACAAAATCAAAGTGGATGATCCTGTGGGCGCCATCTCCGTCCATGGCGTGAACGGGGCATGGGGAACACTGGCAGCCGGTCTTTTCAACATTGGCGGTACTTCGGCCAAAATCATCGGGGTACAGCTCTTGGGAATCGGTGCATGTTTTGTCTGGACGTTTGTCACGGCGTTCATCCTCTTTAAGATCATCGACAAAACCGTCGGTTTAAGGGTCACGCCTGAAGAGGAAAGAGAAGGACTGGATTACACGGAACATGGTGGTAACGCCTACCCGGACTTTGAAGTATCGGCCTATGTGCAGAAGTAGTTTTTTTAAATCAAACGGTCTAAAATGTTAGATTCAAAATGTTTGGAGGAGAGAAATGAAAACGAAAATAATAAAAATGGTGTTAACCCTGTTATTGTTGAGTGTCGCCTTTATCCCCTGGAGTGCCTTTGGCGCGGAAGAAAAAGTCGCCGACATCACCCCCGGAACAGGTACGGATGCGGCTAAACTGGACAAAGTGGAAGAAACAGATCGGCCGGAATTATCGGCGGATGTGTCCTTCCTGAGCCAATACATCTGGCGGGGTTACGGGCTGAGTAAAGACAGTCTCGTGATTCAGCCTTCAATAACCGCCGGTTTTAAAGGATTCGCCCTGAACCTGTGGGGAAACCTGGATACGGACAACGAAGCCTACAATGGATCCAAATGGAACGAGACGGACCTGACCTTTTCCTACGGCCACAGTTTCGGTATCGTGGGACTGGAAACCGGGTATATCTACTACGCCCTGGATGGAATAGATGACTCCAAGGAATTCTACCTCAGTGCAGGCGTGGACGTTCTTCTGGCACCCACCCTGACCGTTTACCGGGAAGTCAGCACACTGCAGGGATGGTATGTCCACCTGGGACTTTCCCATTCATTTGAACTACCCTATGAGATGAGCCTCGACCTGGGCGCCACATTTGCCTACTACGGGTCCGACAATGACAACATGGTGGAGTACAGAACTGACGGGACAGCCACCCATGAACGGTTCAGCGGACTTCATGACGGCTTGCTGTCAGTGAGTTGGGCCATCCCCTTCTATAAATATTTTACGGTAACGCCATCCATTGCCTGGGCATTTCCTTTGTCGAACTCCGCCAGCAATGAGATGGCGGCTTTAAGCCTGGACGGAAGGTCCAATCACGTTTTTGGCGGTGTCACCCTTTCCATGGCTTTTTAACCAAGATACTTAACGGCTTGACCGCTAAACAGTTGAGCCCTCCGGTGCATCTCTTCTCCTCCCAAAAAGAAGAGACGCTCGGGGGGTTCCCTTAGTAACGTACTTCGAAAAATTTTTTTTGCGCCACAAAAAGAGACATTAGGCACCATTTTGATTGCCGAAACGGAGTTGAATGACGGGTTTCTTCAAAGAGGAACCACATGGGAAGAAAGCTTGAAGAAGATTAGAATTAGCTCTTTACTACTCGTAAAGCGGAAAAATGCCTGATAGAAAGCGATTCTTGCCAGGCTTCCAAGTTTGAGGTCCAACGGGCAGATAATATAGTTGTTTCCTGAACGACTTCTCCATTGACACGCAAGGTGAATCCCGGTATGTCTATTTCCAACAAGGCCATCTGACACCTTCTTCCATCCCTTATCCCCGCGTTCCCGGCCGCACTACCAGGAGGGCTTGCGTGATGTATGCAAGCAAACCGAATCGCTTTTTTCTATGCATGATTAGACTTCTGCCCTTTTTCTGTATTTTTCTCTTTTGCACTAACTGTTCTGACAACAGTACCCATCCACCTGAATTCGCTCTTGAATTACAACAGGAAATGGATCGTTTTCTGGATGAGAAGATGTCGGAATATAACATACCGGGAGCGGTCATCGGTATATGGGTGCCGGGGCGGGGAACCTGGTTGAAAGCCAAAGGAAAGGCGGATATTGAAGAAAATACAGACATGAACCTTACTCACACCTTTAGAATAGGAAGTATCAGCAAGACCTTTAATGCTACCATTATCCTGAAATTGGTTGATGAGGGATTGCTCAGTCTTGAGGATACACTGGACAGATTTGTTCCATGGGTTCCCAATTCGGAAAATATTACAATCCGTCAGCTCTGCAATAATACGAGCGGCATTTTCAATTACGGTGAAGATCATGATTTGAATATGGAATATGTCAACAATGATTTCCTTGCGCACTATACACCTGAAGAGTTGGTCTGTGTTGCCATAGGTCACGAACCCTATTTCCCTCCGGGAAAAGGCTTTCATTATTCAAATACAAATTTTGTACTACTCGCTATGATCATAGAGATGGTCACCGGCAACACCTATAAAGAAGCGTTGGACAAAAAAATATTTAAGCCCCTGAACCTAAATAACACCACCTTCCCTGTTGATCATAGCATACACATGACAGGCAACTTTAGTCATGGGTATCTTGAAGTTGACGGTGTACTAAAAGACTATACAATAAGTGACCATTCTATTCAGTGGGGAGCGGGAGGTATGATTTCTGACCTTTCAGATCTGGAATTGTGGGCAGAAGTTTTGGGAGAAGGGCTTCTTATAAGTAAAGAAATGCAGCATGAAAGACTCAAATGGAGTCCCCATTCGGAAAGCGGTATCTTCAAATATGGAATGGGGCTTTTTTACTTGGGAGACTTCTTAGGGCATGATGGAGGCTGTATCGGATTTAATACGGCGCTGTTTTATCTTCCTGCTAAGAAAGCCACTTTCATTTATCAAAACGCCAGCGATTCAGAAGGTTTTTCGCATGAGCATTCATATCATTTTTCATGAACAATATTATAATTCAGACTATGCAGATGATCCTGCAGCTCTTCCGGGCCGCCTGGAAGGGATTATGACGGTTATTAAATCCAAGCCGGACATGTATCACATTAATAAGCCGGAACCGGCTTCAGATACGGATATATTGAGGGCTCACGGTAAGGGTCAATTAAATATAATTAAATTCAATTCCCTTCGATACGAATTGGCGGCACTGGCAGCCGGAGGTGCCATTAAAGCGGCCCAAACCGCTTATAAAGGAACCCCAGGCTTTGCCGTGATCCGGCCACCGGGGCATCATGCCTCAGCCAATTCATGCTGGGGATTCTGTGATTTCAACAATATGGCCATCAGCCTGCTCAAACTATATTCCGAAGAAAAAATTCAGACTGCCTTTATCCTGGATTTTGATTTTCACACCGGAGACGGTAATATAAACATACTGGAAAACAGGAAAGACGGATTTAAGGTCACGATTCTTAATCCTGTCTCAGTGGACAGGATAACTTATTTGAGTGAGGTCGAAAGCGTCATGGACAATTTGACCGATGCAGATATTCTGGCGGCATCTGCAGGGTTTGATCATGGAATTGAAGACTGGGGAGGTCTGCTTTCCACAGAGGATTACAGGGAACTGGGCCGTATGATGAAACAAACAGCCGAGCGGCTTTGCCAGGGCAGGCGGTTTGCAATCCTTGAAGGCGGATACAACCATGCTGTTCTTGGGCG
>JAERTK010000141.1 GCA_016844935.1 Desulfobacteraceae bacterium
TATTCGAACGATAATTGAGGAAGTCATTGTGGATTTGGATGAAGAGAATCAGATGCTAAATTTTGTTATCCACTGGAAAGGAGGCTGCCATACCAAATTCGAAATGCTCAAACCAGTCTCGGGTGTTGGACAAAAAACGTCACTGGAAGACCTGGAGATTATTCGGGAGATGGCATTTCGTTATGGCGATGATGCAATCGCTCGCGTGCTTACCAAACTGGGCCGAAGAACGGCAACAGGGAAAAGATGGAGCGAATCTCGCGTGAGAACAATTCGAGGTAAATATTCCATCGCGGGTCATATACATACGATCGAAGACCCTGAAATTCTAACATTAGGACAGTCGGCTAAATATCTCGATGTGAGTCAAACAACCATAAAGCGTTTAGCAGCAAACGGGGTATTGGAAAAGAAACAGATAGTATCTTGGGCCCCCTGGGAGATAAAAAAGTCAGATTTGGACTCAGATCACATCAGAGGCATAATAAGCACACTGAATCAAACAGGACGATTGGCTGTCAAAGGTAACGGATCAGAAACCCAAATGTATTTATTCAATGATTAAGGGGAGTTCGCTATGTCAGGTATTATGAAAGGCCGGGTTATCTTGCCGGATCAACAAACGTCTCCATCAAAACCGGCCGGTAACCCCATTTTTTATGCCAATCGTCACGGATACGTCGCTGAACCTGGCCCAGTACATGACTCGCAAGATTCTTCACATGAACCCATTTCAGAATCAAAAAACGCGTGTTGTTTATGACCCATCCAAGATTCCTCAAGCGCTGGTTGTCTCCCCAGCCAATCCATTTATCTCGTACGCCAAGGGCTTTGGCCGCCCCTGCAAACAGCAGGCATCCCAAAACTCCCCTGTCGCAAATGATAAAATATTTTAGAAACGTGCCGAACGGTTTCTTGTAGCCCAGATAGTGGTATCGCGATACGTATTCATTCCACAGTACTTCTGTTTCCCGGGTATTGACAACCTCAATTCTTACCGGCATCAAATCTTTTAAGCTTCCGGTAATATCTGGTTGCGGAGCCGTTCTGTTCGTCGGCAATATCTTCCCCGAACGCTGCTTTTTTTGGC
This sequence comes from Desulfobacteraceae bacterium, assembly GCA_016844935.1. Classification (GTDB taxonomy): domain Bacteria; phylum Desulfobacterota; class DSM-4660; order Desulfatiglandales; family Desulfatiglandaceae; genus NaphS2. The sequence continues at coordinate 1,091 of JAERTK010000141.1, forward strand.
CAATTTGACGCTTTTCCGGAAGCTTTACGATACCTTCGGATTCAAGTTTAGTCAGCAGCTTCATACAAGCATCATTCTTATGACCGCCTGATGCCGTCAGCCATCGCAGGTTCTCGCACAAAGTCTCAACCAGTTCACTTCGACTTAGATTTTGACACAGATCAACCGTTTCCTTGATCTCTGCCAATTCCTCAACCGTAATCTTGCGACCGCATTGAACAATCCCTTCCGAAAAACATTCAAGCATAGCGTTGGCTCCTTTCATTAATTTCCAACGCCGTTATAGTAAGATATCCTGATTTTTTTGTCTATAGCCTTTTTGCGAAAAGAAAACATTTGATGCCGCCAGAAACCGTTGATTTACCGGCATGTTTGATTTCGTGCTTCAGAGCTGAGTAAAAACCCGGGATGCTTTCTCCAAAGACAGAAGAGATAAACAGGGAATTTCCAGATTATTTCTTGCCTGAGAATTAATATTTCCCTATAGTTCCCAAAAATTCAATTCGACGGGAGGAAAAAATGAGTCGCAAACCCACAGTTCTTCTGATCGCCACCATGGACACCAAACACCAGGAAGCGGAATTTGTCATGGGCTGTCTAAAGGAAGTCGAGGTGGACATTTTTACCATTGATGCGGGCATTATGGGTGAGAGCCCCGTCCCCGTTTCCGTGAGCCGGGAAGAAATAGCCCAATTGGGAGGGGAAACCCTTTTGAAGGTTCAGAACATGGGCCATGAAGGGAGGGCCCTGGCCGCCATGATCAAAGGCGCCCTCAAAAAGGTCGAGCAACTTTACCAGGAAGACCGTTTCGACGGTGTTTTGGGCCTGGGAGGTTCCATGGGCACCACCCTGGGCACATCGGTCATGCGCTCGCTGCCGGTGGGTGTCCCCAAAGTCATGGTCACCACCATGGGGTCCAGAAACACCCGGGGGTTCGTGGGAACCAAGGATATCCTCATGTTGCACTCGGTTTGCGATCTGGCGGGACTTAACCGCATTACGAAAAAAGTTTTACACAACGGCGCCATGGCCATGGCCGGAATGGTCCGATACCCAGGCCAGGCGCCCTCGGACGAAAAACCTCTGATCCTGCTGTCCACACTGGGGACCACTGAAAAGTGCATCAAAATAATCCGCGGGCAGCTGTTGGCGGACGGCATGGAGCCGGTTGTTTTTCATACGGTGGGTGCCGGGGGGCAGGCCATGGACGAGATGGTCCGGCACGAACATCCCTTCGCGGTTGTAGACCTGTCCTTGCATGAAATCACGGATCATTATTTCGACGGAGACTATGACGCGGGGGCAGACCGGGGAAAAGCGGCGCTTTCCGCCGGGATTCCAACGGTCCTGGTACCCGGCAATGCGGATTTTCTGGTGACGGGCCCGCTGGAAGACGCCAAGAAAAGATTCCCCGGCCGTTCCTACCATATGCACAATGCCGCCATCACGGCACTTTCCGCATCTGACGAGGAAATGGGGTTTCTGGGCAGACATCTGGCCCAGCTCTGCAACGAAGCAAAGGGAGACTACCGCTTGCTGGTTCCCATGGGAGGATTTTCGGCGTTTGATTCGGAAGGGGGACCCCTTTGGAATCCCCAAGGCCGCCAGGTTTTCCTGGATCACCTGACAAAAAACATTTCCGGATCACAGGTGAAGATTCTGGATTATCACATCAACGACCCTGAATTCGCCCAGGCGGTACTTGAAAATACACGCGAACTGACGGCGGGGTAGCGGGTCCGGAGAATTTCCCCTCAGGGTTTGGCCTGGGGGGATTTTTTGTTACAGGAGCAACAAGCGGGCTCAAATTGGAAAAATTTCGTTATTTGGCCCTGGCTTTCGTCACCATAGCCGCCGCAAACGCTTTGGCATCCTCCAGGTCCGCCGCATCCGGATGACCTGCGGCGCTCTGTGCTTCCAGTGCCCAGCCTCTATGCTCCGGCTTTTTCAAAAGCGCATCAATGATACCCTGTTTAACAACGCCTCGGGACCCGAAGGTTCCCATAACTTTCAAGTTCTTAGAGAGACCGAGAGCAGCAAAAAAAGCCGTAATTGCCAGTTCTCCGCCCCGGAGAGAACCATGGGTTGCAAAAAAAGCAACATTCTTTCCTTCGGGTATTCCCTTGACAAAATTTTCCATCTTCCCGGGAAGCCCCATGGATTGGACAGGGAACCCGCAGAAGATCAAATCATAGTCGGATAGGTCAGGGGCCTCTTCCGCCAGACAGATCTCTTTTTCACTTTCCTTAATGGCATCATAGATGGCATCGGCCACTTTTTTGGTGTTTCCAGTATCTGAGTAGTAGGAAACCAGCACTTTCATCGTTCGTTCCTCCTGGAAAAGAGTTGTGCACACGCCTTTAAACACGTAAACGGTCAAAAAGAGTCGTCAAATCACTTCTCGGACTCCGAAGCGAGTTCCCTCAGAATCTCGGCATTTTTCTGAATTCGCTCCTGGTTTTTCTTGAGGTTTTTCTTATTGCTCTTTGCTTTCCTGGCCCGTATAAGGCCGGTCTGCTTACTATTGGAACCCATATCACGTCTCCTTATTTGCTGAAAAATTTAACCATTTAAGTTAGTTTTGATTACAGCGGTTGTCAACAACAAAAAAACCCCCTGCCTGGACACACCGGACAAGAGGCGAAGGCTAAATTGCCTCCTGTTCCCATGGGTACGGGGCATAAGGCAATTGTGTGGTATATTTTTAAACTTACACATCAATTGAGACTTACGACATCGGCCGGAATCTAACAAAAGGGTTTTTGGGCTGTCAAGAGAAAGGTTGCACCTTGTTCCATTCTGGTGTAGTTATTTTTTGAAATCTTTCAATTTTTTCCCTGCAATACAGAAATTTATCCTGGCATAAACAACAATGGGAGGGAAGCAGCACATGGACAAACCATTTAAGAACGTAACCGTCATCGGAACCGGCACCCTGGGGACACAGATTGCACTGCTGGCGGGAAATGCCGGGTACGACGTCACCGTTTACGATCTGCGCAAGGGCACGCTGGGGGAAACATTTGCCCGCCTTCGTGCCAGCATCGAAACCAAAGGGATCAAGCCCTTTGTCCCCTGGGAACAACTGGAAAAGGTCAAAGAACAGATTCGGGAGACAACAGATCTTGATGAGGCGGTACAAAATGCGGACCTCATCGTGGAGAGCGTACCGGAGGACCTGAAGATCAAGCAGGCCGTATTTCAGGAACTGGGCGAGAAGGCCCCTCCTGAAACCATTCTTGCCACCAACAGCTCTTCCATGCCCGTATCTCTCATGGAAGAAAGCAGCGGAAGGCCTGAGAAGTGCCTCAACACCCATTTTTATGTCATCCTGGAAGGGATGAACATGGCCGATGTCATGGGCGGCACAAAGACCACCCCGGAAGTTCTGCAAAAGGGCGTTCGGTGGGTTCGATCCATGGGATGCATTGCACTGACCGTCAAAAAGGAACTGCTGGGGTTCTGTTTTAACCGGGTCTGGCGCGCCATCAAACGGGAAGGGTTGTGGATGTGGGGAAACGGCTATGTGGATTTCAAGGATGTGGACCGGGCCTGGATGACCTTCACCCAAATGAAAATGGGCCCCTTCGGCATTATGGACAGCGTGGGGCTGGATGTGGTTCGGGACATCGAAACAGTCTATTACAATGAAAGCAAAGATCCCAAAGACAAGCCGCCCCAGGCATTAACGGAAAAAATCGACCGGGGCGAACTGGGGGTCAAAAGCGGCCACGGTTTCTACACCTACCCGGACCCGGAATTCGCACAACCGGGATTTCTGGATTCGACGAAATAGAACGGCGGCCGGAACTGACACGGCTCCAGGCTCATTTCCTCACACATAGACGTCCGCCCAAAATGATCAAGGCCGTTTGACCGGCTCCCAGCCAGACCAGCAACAGGGGAATCAGAATTCCCCCCAGTTGAATCCACCGGTTGGTCTGGTCCTGGCAATGGAGAAGATGAATTTGGATTTTTTGAGCGGCCCCCTTGAAATCAGAACCCAATGTCTGAACTTCGGCCAGCCCCTGGTCCATCTCGCCCACTTCACGGTTCAATTTCAGGAGATCCCGCTCCGAATGGGGGTTCTGTTGCAGGCCTCGTGCGGTCTGTCTTGTCTGTTCAAGTAACCCGGTCAATCGCCTGAGGGTATTTGAGGCCCTTCCAACCCGCTTCATCAATGCCCCATCCCGCCCGAAGGTTTCTTCCGGAACCAGATCGGTCTCTTCCACCAGATTGATCAAATGGCTTATGGCCACCACAGAACTCACCGCAGAATCCACCAGAGCACGGGCTTTTGCCATCTTTTCCCCAACTTCCTGGTCCAGGGCCCGGGAGATATAATCCGCCAGGACCTTGTTCCCGCTTCCGTCCCGCTGAAGTTCATCCGCCCGTGAAATGGCATTTTTCAGACGGGATCGCACTTGGGTCACGGAGAGATCTATCTCGGTCAAACGCGCATGGATGTCTTCCAGGACCCCTTCGGCTGAATCAAATGCCCGCCCCGCGAATTGAAAGCAATATTTTTCCGCGGCCCTCGTCTCATAAATTGCAATGGCACAGGCAAGCACTCCCATTGTGCCCAGCAACATCAACAAAACACCACTGACCCTTCTAAAAAGCATGACCCCATTTCCCCCTGCCACCATCCAAAAGGCTTTTTTGAATCAGGGCCTGACGCGCTTATCCGCAAAAGAAGCCATCTGCTCCGCCTGCCTCAAATATTTGGCGATTTCAATGGCCTCGTCTTTCTCCATAAGCACCACGGAACCAAAAACTTCGTTCTTCTTCACCCTGACCTTGAAATCACGACCCTGTTTCGAGGAGAAATTCACAGCACAATTGTGGGAGGTAAGGGTATCTGAAGACGAGGGATCGTCACTCTTTTTCTGCGACTGGTAATATTCTTCCGTCTTTTTCAGCAGTTCCCCCACAGCGTTGGCCTGTACTGGCGAGATTGTCAACGCGCTCAAGGGAAGCGATGTACGACCAAAAATAACCACAAGGGCATCCGGGGTTTTCTGAATATCCATGGTCGTACCACCCACGATTGTCCTTGCCACATGCCAGGTAAACGTATAATCCTTGATGACAAACTCCTCAGCATTGACACGCGAGACAAGCATCCCCAACAAAACCATACACGTTATCATCATCATTTTTTTCATGACCAAATATCCTCCCCTTGATTTCTCTTTTTGTTACCGATACCGTTTCGAGTCAATACCGTATTTCTGCACCTTATACCCAAAGATGCGCTCCGTGGTCTTTAAACCCAGGGCCGCCTTTCGCATGTTACCGAAGCTGTTCTTGAGGGCTTCAATGAGCATTTCCTTTTCAAACCGTTCTACTGCGTCTTTCAACGACTGGGACTGCTGGGTGCCCGTCTCTTTGGCCGTCTGCAGTGTAGGCGGGAGATGATAACTGTGAATCACCTGATCTTCACACAGCAGCACTGCCCGCTCAAGACAGTTCTCCAACTCCCGCACATTGCCCGGCCAATGATACTGGGTCAGGGCATCAATGGCAGGCGTTGAAATCCGTTTAATATCTTTTTCGTACTCGACGGCGTATTTTTCAAGAAAATAGTCCGCAAGAAGGAGCAGATCCGCTTCCCTTTCCCTCAATGCCGGCAGATAGATGGGATACACGTTCAACCGGTAAAACAGATCCTCCCGGAAAGTCCCCTCCTCAACGGCCTCGGAAAGATCCCTGTTGGTGGCGGCAACCAGGCGGATATTGACCTTGATGGTGCGGTTACCCCCCAGTCGTTCGAATTCTTTTTCCTGAAGCACCCGCAGGAGCTTACCCTGGCTTTCCAGGGCCAGGGACCCGATTTCATCCAGGAAAATGGTGCCCTTGTCGGCCACTTCAAATTTGCCCGCCTTGGGCCGGTTGGCACCGGTAAACGCGCCTTTTTCGTAACCGAGCAGTTCCGCCTCAATGAGGTTTTCCGGTAGCGCCGCGCAATTAACCTTCACCAGGGGTTTCCCCCCGCGCAGACTGTTATAATGAATGGCATTGGCTGCCAGTTCTTTTCCGGTCCCGCTTTCACCCAGCAGCAACACATTGGCATTGCTCTGGGCCACCTGGCTGATCAGATAGAACACCTCCTGCATCTTGCGGCTGTTGCCCACAATGCTGGTGAAGCTGTATTTCTTGTTGAGTTCTTTCTTGAGTCGCAGGTTCTCTTCCTGAAGCTGATCCTTCTCCCTGCGAATCCGCTCCAATAATGCCACTTTCTGGGCAATCAGTGTGCTGATAACGGTCAGGAGCCTCACATCATCTTCCAGGGAAGAGGTTCCCTCGTAAGTGCAATCCACGCTCAGGGCACCGATAACCCGAATCTGGTCTTTGATGGGAACACATAAAAAAGAAATTTTGGAATGATCAATGCCGCTCCTGGCGCCGGTTCTATCCAGGAAAAGGGGTTCATCATCAATCTGGGGTACGGCCATGGGCCTCCCCGCCTTGATGACGCGCCCGGTTATACCCTCCCCCAGCTTATATTTGCCTTTGGTCCGTTCCATTTCGGAAATTCCGTGGGCCACTTCAATATGAATCTCCGATGTCTCGGGATTCAGGAGGGTGATGGAACCCCGTCTCATGCTCAGATGTTCCGAAAGCAGTTCAAGGACCTTGTACAAGGCTCTTTGGAGGTCCATGGTGGCATGAATGGCTTTGGTGATTTCATACAGACAGTTTATTTCGCCGGGGGTGTGATTCCCCATTTGCTCAGGCATTTACAGACATCTCCATTTTGAATCAAATCTACAGCTTGACACCAATGAACCCGGCGATGGCCTTTTGATTTTCCAGAATTCCCTCCCGGTAACGCAGACAACGAAAATCATGGAAAAATTCCAGCAGTTCATTGTGCTTCAACAGATGTTTTGGATTTTTTGGCCTCCCAAACCGGGCCTGATCCACAATATAGGTTTCGTAAACCAGCATACCACCCAGACGAAGGGATCTCTTTAACTGGGGGATCAGGGGACGATAAAGATAGTTGAAGCAGATGATGACATCATAGGCTTCCTGCGGAAGGGAAGCGTCATTTTCCAGATCCATCAACCGAAAGGTAACGGAAGCGCCCGATTCCACAGCCAAAGCCCCTGCAGCATCCAATGCTTCCAGGGAGATATCAATACCGTCAACTTCGAATCCCTGTTGGGCCAGATAAACCGCGTTCCGACCCCGCCCGGTGGCCACATCCAAAACGCGACCTTTCGGAAGCAGATCAATATTTTCCACCAGAAATGAGGAAGGCCTGCCGGCCCGGTGATGAACATGGGCCATCATGGGTTACTCTCCAGGGCTGCGACAGCTCATTTCTTGACCACCTTCTGAGCCCTTGCCATTTCATCTTTTGTGGTCCATCCACCGCCCAGGGATTTATACAGTTTTACATAACCATTGAGGTATTGCTGTTTCAGCTGTGACAGTTCCAGTTGAGCCGAAAACAGAGCACGCTCCGTCTCTAGGACCTCCAGGTAAGTGCTGACCCCTTTGTCGTATCGGAGCTTTGCCAATCGATAGGCATTCTTAGCGGCCTTTTCTTTTCTCTTAACTGCCGCCATTTGTTCTTTGAAAGTGTCAATTTCAACCAGGGAGTCTTCAACCTCTTTAAAGGCGATCAGCACCGTATTTTCGTAAGAATACAAAGCCTCTTTGGTTTTCGTTTCCTCAATTTCAACCCGCCGGACATTTTTGTAAAACTCAAAAATAGGCCCGAACAGACCCCCATTGACCGACCAGGCGGCACCCTGGGAAACAATGCCCGAAAGCTCGGCGCTGGCAATCCCCAGCATACCGGTCAATGAAATGGCCGGAAAACGCATGGCCTCGGCCACCCCGATGTTGGCGGTCTGCGATTCCAACAGATACAGGGCCTGCACAATGTCCGGGCGCCGTTCCAGAAGGGTGGACGGGAGACCCATGGGGACCTTTGGCGGCGCCGTTTCGAGGTTTAACCCTTTACCCGTTTTGATGGGCTCGGGGAGCTTTCCCAACAAAATATTGATGGCATGTTCCGTCTGGGCCACCGACCGTTCATACTGGGGTATGGCGGCCGCGGCAATCTCTTTCTGGATCTGGGCCTGGTTCACATCCAGCTCGGGGATAATCCCCCGATCAAACCGTTTTTGAATGATGTTGAGGCTCTCCATTCGGGATTCAAGGGTATCTTTGGATATCTTGACCCGCTGGTGATAATCCAGCAGTAGATAATAAGATCCCACCACTCCCGAGATCAGCCCGATCTGTATGGTCCTGAGCCCATACTCCGACGCCATCAGTTGCGCCCTGGCTGACTCCGTGGCCCTGCGAAACTTGCCCCAGAAATCCAGTTCCCAACTGAGTGTCGGACCGGCATAGTAATTGCTGCTCCGGGTATCGAACCTCTGACCGCCGGCAAAATTGCCCGTGCCGGCGCCGGCTTGGATAAAAAAACCGGGATACTGATCGGCCTGGGTAAATCCCAGATAAGCACGGGCTTGTTCCACCCGGGCTGCCGCAATTTTGAGGTCCTTGTTGTTTGAGAGCGCCTGGCTCACGAGGGTGTAAAGAACGGGGTCATCAAACAATTCCCACCATTTCAGGTTGATCATGGTTTCCACCGGTACCTTATCAAACCGGTAGTTTTTAGGTGTCTCCACCACCGGGGGCTTGAAATCCGGCCCCATGGCGCACCCGAACAGAAAGAAAAAAACCGAGATGAATGAGACAGGTATTATTTTCATCAGGCATCACCCTTCTGAAGGTCACGCTTTTTCTCGTATCGACCGATCTTGCCCACCAGCACAAACAGCATGGGATAAAAGAAAACCCCCAGCAATGTGGCCAGCGTCATCCCTCCCAGCAAAGCCATACCCATAACAACCCTGGCTTCCGAACCGGCACCGGTGGCGACCACCAGTGGCAACACCCCCAGGATGAAAGAAAAAGCCGTCATCAATATGGGTCGAAATCTCAATCTTGCGGATTTTATGGCAGCGTCAAAGAGTGAAAGGCCTTTGTCGAACTCCAGCTTGGCGAACTCCACAATGAGGATGGCGTTCTTGGCTGCCATGGCAATGAGCATCACCAGGGCAATCTGGGCAAAGACATTCAGTTCAAAACTCTCGCTGTACATGCGGGCCACAAAGAGCGCCAGGAAAGCGCCGAAAATGGCAAAGGGCGTTCCCAAGAGGATACTGAAGGGCAGTGACCAGCTTTCATACTGTGCGGCCAGGATGAGAAATACGAACAGCAGGGAGAAAACAAAGACAATGGACCCGGTGCCGGCGGATTTTTTCTCCTGGTAACTCATGTTGCTCCACTCATACCCCATGCCGTCCCCCAGCACTTCGGCGGCCGTCTTCTCAAGCGCCGCCATGGCCTGAGCGGAGGTAAACCCCTTGGCCGGAGAGCCTGTCAACTCCACGGAACGGTACAGGTTGTAACGGTTGGTGTAATCCGGCCCCACGATGTTCTGGATATCCACGAAGGTGGCAAGGGGCACACTCTCCCCCTTTGAATTGTTCACGTAAAAAAAGTCCACCTGGCTTTCCTTGAGCCGGTACTGGGGCTCCGCCTGCACAAAAACCTTATAGAGCCTTCCGAAGCGATTGAAATCATTTACATAGGAACCGCCCAGAAAAGCCCCCAGGGTATTGTAGATATCGTTCAGGCTGACCCCCGCTTTCAACACTTTGTCCTTGTTGATATCCACGTAGCGCTGGGGTACGGATGCCCTGAAAGTGGTGAAAATAGATCCGATCTCCGGGCGCTGGGAGGCCGTCTGAATAAACTTCACCGCCTGATCCGCCAGGTAGGCCGTCGTGTTTCCCCGCCTGTCCTGAAGCATGAGGGTGAAACCGGAACCACTTCCCAGACCTGGAATGGCAGGCGGTCCGAAGGCAAACACCTGGGCCTCATTGACACCAAAATAAAATTCCATATTGAGTTCCGCCACCAGATCCTTGGCGGTCTTCTGCCGTTTGCTCCAGTCTTTCAAGGAAACAAAGATGAAACCGGAGTTGGAAGTCATGCTGTTGGAGAGGAGACTGAAACCGGCAGCGGTGGTAATGAATTCCACTTCCGGGTGACTTTTGATGATCTCCTCCACTTTCCTGGAGACCATGTCAGTCCGCTGAAGGGAGGCCGCATCGGGAAGCTGCATGTTGACCATGAGGTACCCCATGTCTTCCTCAGGCATGAACCCGCCCGGAATCATCCCGCCCAGCCAGCCCATGGCCCCGGATATGATGAGAATCAGGACGACACCGATGGTAATTCTTCTGGCAGCGACTTTGGTGAGCCCCACATAGAGGTTGGTGGATTTGTCAAAAACCTTGTTGAAAAGTCTGAAGAACATCCCCAGGGGCCCCCGCATGGGTTTCTGCTTCCTGAGCAGCAGACCGCACAGGGCCGGACTGAGCGTCAGGGCGTTGATGGATGAAAAGACCACCGAAACGGCCACGGTGATGGCGAACTGCTGGTACAGGCTGCCGGTAATGCCTCCCATGACCGCCACCGGGATGAATACGGCCACCAGAACCAGGGTGGTGGCGATGACCGGGGCCGTCACCTCATTCATGGCCTGCATGGTGGCGGCTTTGGGGTCCATGCCGCTTTCAATATGATTCTGGACCGCCTCCACCACCACAATGGCGTCATCCACCACGATGCCGATGGCCAGCACCAGACCCAGGAGCGACAGCACATTAATGGTAAATCCGATGATGGGAAAAACAATAAACGCCCCCACCAGGGAAACGGGGATAGCGATGGTGGGGATCAATGCCGCCCGCCAGTCTTGAATAAAGATGAAAACCACCAGGATGACCAGGGCCAGGGCGATGAACAGGGTTTCAATAATTTCATCGATGCCTGCCGTAATGGCCAGGGTGGTATCGAGGGAAATATCGTACCGGAGGCTCTCCGGAAAAGACCCGGACAGTTCCTCCATGGTCTCCCGCACCTTTGCCGCCAGTTCCACCGCGTTGGAACCTGGGGCCTGGTAAACACCGATCATGGCGCAGGCGCTGTCGTTTAAGCGGGTAAAAGCGTTATAGGTCTCAACCCCCAGTTCCACACGGGCCACATGTTTGATCTTGACCTGGGCGCCGTCGTCGGTGGTACGGATGACCACTTCGCCGAACTGCTTTTCCGTCTGGAGGCGCTCCGGCAGCCGCACCGTATAGGTGAATTCCGTCCCCGGCGGCGCCGGCTCGGCACCGAACTTGCCGCCCGGCACGATCACGCTCTGGGCCCGGAGGGCATCCATGATCTCCGGCACCGTGATCCCCATCTGGGCGAGCCGGTCCGGCCTGATCCAGATGCGCATGGAGTAGTCGCTGGCCCCGATGACGTTCACCCGGCCGATCCCCTTGATGCGGGCCAGAATATCCTTGATATTGATGAGCGCGTAATTGCCCAGCCAGTGCTGGTCGTAACGGCCGTCTTCAGATGTGACGGCGATAAGCATCAGGATGTTGGGAAGGGATTTCTCGGTGGTCACCCCGAACCGCTTCACCTCCTCCGGAAGCTTGGCCGTGGCCGCGGCCACCCGGTTCTGGGTAAAGACCGTATTCATGTCCGGGTCCGTACCGATATCAAAGGAGGTCTGGATGGTCATGGTGCCGTCATTGGCATTGACGGACTTCATGTAGATCATGTTGTCCACGCCGTTGATCTGCTGCTCCAGGGGCGTGGCAACGGATTGTTCCACACTGATGGCATCGGCACCCGTGTAGGTGGCACGCACTTCCACGATGGGGGGGGTAATGTTCGGGTACTGCTCAATGGGGAGGGCTTTTAAGAACACCACGCCCACGATCACCGTTACGATGGCGATCACCATGGCCACTATGGGCCTTCTTACAAAAAAATTGCCCTTGTCAGCCTGGCCCGTCTGCTCTGCTTGTTTGGCCTGCTCCAATTGATCCGCCATTATTTCTTTTCTTCGTCCCCGTAAGGCACATCCGCCTGTTTCGCCTCAACAATGGTTCCATTTTTGACTTTTTGAAGGCCCTCGTAAACCACCTTTTCACCCGGTTTGAGACCCTCCCTGATGAGCCAGAAGGATTTGATCTTGGGGCCGACCTTCACCTCTCTCAGCTGAATTTTATTTTCAGGCCCCACCATATAGACACTGAACGTTCCCTGCAGTTCCATCACACAGCGCTGGGGGATCAGAATACCCTCTTTAACCACGGCGATCTCCGCTTTCACCTTGGCAAACTGGCCCGGCCGAAGCAGCTGTTTGGGGTTCGGAAAAGAGGCCTGAACCAAAAGCGCCCCCGTCTGCGGGTCCACTTCCCGGTTCACGAAATCCCCCTTCCCCTTGTGGGGATAGACAGTGCCGTCGGAGAGAATGAGCTCAAGATCAGCTTCGTCCTCTTCTGCCAGCTGCTCTTCCTGTTCCAACGTGTGACGGCGCATGAACATGAGGTACTGGCTCTCAGTGATAAAAAACTGCACCAGCACCGTATCAATGCGTGATACCGTATTCAAAATGATGGGACTGGGCTGACGGCCCACAAAATCCCCCACTTTGGCCTTGGTTTTTCCGATGATTCCTGAGATGGGAGAATAGATTTTGGTATAGCCCAGTTGGATTCTTGCGGCCCGAAGGTTGGCTTCCGCCGCTTTTATCTGGGAGAGCCCCACATCATACTGGGCTTGGGCGGAATCCAGATCGCTGGCGCTGACCGCTTTTTCCGCTGCCAGGGGTTTGATGCGGTCCAGGTAGGTTTTCGCTTCAGTGGTGAAGGTCTTGGCCCCTGCCACGCCGCTCATCTTGGCCGCCACATCCGCCTCGAACTGCTGGCTTTCCAGCGTGTAAAGAAGCGCTCCCTTCTTCACGGGAAAGCCTTCCTGGAAATGAATTCCTTCCAGGTAACCTTCCACCCGTGCGGAGATGCCGATATCCTTAAAACCGTAAACCTGCCCTACAAACTCCATGTAGATGGGGACTTCACGGCCCTTTGTTTCATAGACCGACACTTCCTGCGGGGGCGGCGGCGCCTGTTCTGTCTCTTCCTTCACAGTACACGAAAACAGGGTGACGAAAAGAAAGCCCAAGAAAATCAGTTCTATTTTTTTCATTTTATTTTTCCATTGGGATAATGAAATGGGGTAACATCTTCATAGACAAATAAACCGACTCTGTCCGGTTTTTTGTTTCCTTATTACCGGAATATCTGGTACTTTACCAGAAATATTTCGTTTAATTCACCTAAGAGAAGTAATATATCCGCTCTTGGGAAATCAGGATCCACTCAGAAATTCATATGGAACGATATTACAAGGAAAGATTTGAAGCAAGGTCCCGGCTGGACGAAAAAATCGTGCCCCTGGTCAAGATCAACCAGATCCTGCAGGAAATGCGGGATGAACTGAGAGCCCAGATTCCATCGGCCATGGAAACACGCATCCTCTTAATGGACCCGGATGCGAAAAAGTATACCCGCCCGCTTCAGTGCATTCTCTATGACCGACCCGTGAACTGCCTATCGTGCAAAAGAAGTCGCCCGGTCATCAAAAAGGCGCTTGAAAAACGGCGGATGGTGGTGGTCCCCGAGAGTGACCCCATCGAAAGGAAGGACGGCGTCATGGTTCGGGTGGGACCCGAGGCCGCCGTTCCGGCATTTTTGGGAGATGACGTGTTGCTGGTGGTGAGCGTGGTGGGAAAACCGGGAACCCGGTTCACCCCCAAAGACTTCTTCCTCATTGAGGACTTTGCAAAAACAGCCCTCAACGTGGTACTGCGGGCCAAAAAACACTGGGAAATGACAGAAGAAAAGGTCAGGATCAGCAAAATGCTCAGTGACATTTCCCCCTTCGTTCCCCAATCCGTACTAAAGCTGGCGGAAAAAGATCCGGCGCTCCTGGGCCAGGAAAAAGAGAAAAAGGATGTGAGCGTCCTGTTCCTCGACATTGAAGGCTACACCGAGCTCAGTGCCAAGTTGCCTGAACAGGAAGTCAACCAGATCGTTGAAAATCTGTTTTCCAGCTTTGTGGATCCCATCCATCGATCCCAGGGCGATATCAATGAAACCGCCGGGGACGGCCTCATGATTATCTTTAAGGAAGATGACATGAAAACCAATGCCGTTAATTCCATTAAGGCCGCCTTTGACATTCATCAGCAGAACCTGGCCTCCAACCGGGAACTGCCGTCCCATATTGATCCGTTGAAGGTCAACATGGGAATTCACTGTGGCACGGCGCTGGTGGGCATGACACGGTTTAAAGGATCCATCGACACGAGAATGACGTTTACAGCCAGCGGAAATGTGACCAATCTGGCCGCCCGGCTGGCTGCAAATGCCAAAGGGGGTGACATCCTCATCGCGGAGGAAACCAAGGCTCTAATCGACGGCCTCTGGCCGGTATTTGACAGGGGAAGCACGGTCTTGAAAGGGATCGAAAAGCCGGTGCATATCTATTCCCTGTTGAGGAACGGATAGTTTTGATGTGAGGGTCTCGGAGACAGGAAAAACGTTAGAACAAAGTACAAGGGGCATATGCCAATGATTATAAAATGCCACGGTGCCAGGGGTTCCATTCCGGTTTCAGGTCCGGAATACCTTAAATACGGCGGTGACACCACCTGCCTTGAAATCCGCACCCAAAATGATGAAGTCATCATTGTGGACGCCGGAAGCGGGATCCGGCGTCTGGGAAACCAGCTGATGGACGAAGGCAAACATCACTATCACCTGATTTTCACCCATTCCCACCTGGATCACATCCTGGGGTTTCCATTTTTTAGACCCATCTATCATCGAGATGTGACCATTCATCTCATGGGCTGCCCCACTACCCAAGGCAATATCCAAAAACTGCTCAGCAAAGCCATGAGCGCCCCACTGTTCCCCGTACAGTTTGACGCGCTTCAAGCCACCATAGACTACGATGTGGAGTGCCGCTTCGACTTTCAAATCGACGACATGAAGATTTTTCCCATCAATCTCAATCATCCCAACGGCGGCATGGGTTATAAATTCGTGGAGGGCGGAAAATCCTTCGTATTTCTGACAGACAACGAATTGGGAGGCCAGCATCGCAACGGCCGGTCCTTTGAAGCGTATGCCGATTTTTCAAAAGATGCGGATCTGCTCATTCACGATTCGGAATATACCCGGGACGAATATGGTGTGACCAAAGGATGGGGGCATTCCACGTACCCGGAGGCACTGAAACTGGCCCAGAAAGCCCATGTGAAGGCATTCGGTCTTTTCCACCATAACCAGAACCGCTCCGACAAAGACCTGGATATGATTGTTGAGGAATGCCGTTCCCTCAATGAAGACAGGCACATCAGCATGGATTGTTTTGCCCTGACCCAGACCACGACACTGACGTTGTAAAACAATTGCCGCTTTCACAGCCGACCTTTGAATTCCTGGGGGGTCAAGTCTACTTTTGACCTACCTTGTCGCATAGAAAAGTCAAACGTAGACTTGAGCCCTCTTTCTTGAAGAGTGAAATCGGCATCCATTACCCGGAGCTGGAAATCAGCAAGCCGTCCATGCGGTTCATGCTGTCCTCCATCAATGCAGCTAAAAAAGTTTTCGTGAAAAAGCCCATCAACGTGGCGGAAGTCCAGCTGGAAGGTATCATTGGCTGGCTTGCCAAGGGATACAAAGGATATCAGGAAAGGTTTTAGAAAATCCGGATAATCAGAGGGCTACCCAACATATTCTTTTACTGCTTTTACAAAAGCTTTAATGTTTTCATTTTTTGCCGGCGGGTAAATATCCGCAGGAAGCCCTACCGATGTTAAACCCATGCCCAGGTAGCCATTGACTTTTTTAATCACTTCCCCCGGCGTGGCATTGGCCAGCATGTCATAACCGCCGCAACCGCTAAATATGGGCATCCCTTCGGGCAGAAGTGCCACGGCCTTTTTAATACCATCTTCCCTGTCGAGGAAAATCCCGTCCGGATCACATGCCAGTATATCTTTGAGAATCTTCTCCGAACTGCCGGAATGGTAAACGACCATGGGAATCTTCCGGTCCCTGAAGATATCCTGCAAGAAGGGAAGCAGCAGCCTGGAGAACATGTCGGGCGAAATGGATGCCCCTCCCCCCTCAACGATGTTCATGAAATCAACGCCGGCATGAACGTAAACATCAATCAATTTGTGGATAAACATGGTGAGCTCATGAAAAATTCTCTTTGTTTTGTCCGGTTGTTTCAAAAGCATTACAAAAAGCGCATCCATATCCACCAACTGACCTGCCAACGTAAAAGGACCGGGTAAAAATATCCCAACCGCGCCCTTATCCTTCGCCTGTTCTTTGACGGTCGCAATGGCCTTCAAAATGGCCGGCATCCGCCCTTTTTCAGACAGGTTATCGGGGATATGGATAGGGTCATTGACTGAGAAAGGTTTTTCGCCAATGGTAGGGTACACCGGATTGCCGTCCACGGCATCGTGATATCGCACTTGGGCACCCAGGATTTCCGCTTCCACATTGAGATCAAACGGCAACACCGTCGACTCAAACCCGAACTCAAAGCTCATGAGAGCGGCTTCGGTCATGGCCTGATGCTCTCTCATTATGGTATTGAACGGCAAACCCCTTTCCCGGATGCGCGTCAAGGGCAAAAAAGGGCCCAGATGGAATGCAGGTCTCTTCCCTTTCCGGTACTTTTCCATTAATTGTATGAGTCGATTATTCACTTACATTTCCTCAATTCCTGGATTTGGTCCTTACTGGCGGCTTTTTTGATTCCAATCCAACACATCTAATTGAGTGTAAAAATAAAATCAACTGAAAGCCGTTTCGCATAAATCGCTTGACAGTATCTACAGATGGGTAATATATTTTTACTTATTCCTACGAACCATTTGAAATCCATGGCAAAGCATCCCGTTTCTTTTCAACATCCTGTATGGAAGGAATCTGACCCATGTCCAAGACGCTCTATTGGATTCAAGGCGGCGGCTGCGGCGGCGACACCTGGTCTTTTTTGAGCGCCGAGTCCCCCGATATCTATGAGCTCTTTGACATTCTTTCCATCAAGGTGCTTTGGCACCCTTCCCTCTCAGTAGCCGATCACCAGTCCAGGGAAGAACTGGACCAGGCGATTCTCGAAGATGACGTACCCCTTGATATCCTGTGTGTGGAAGGATCGATTATTCAGGGCCCGTCGGGAACCGGTCTTGCCGACACCGTGCTGGGAAAACCTAAAAAAAATCTTATCGGCGCGCTGGCAGCAAAGGCGCAACATGTGATCGCCGTGGGCACATGCGCCAGTTTCGGCGGTTTCGGAACGGACCGGGAAACAGAAGCCACCGGCATGCAGTTTCACAAGAATAATGTGGGGGGCTTTCTTGGAAAAGAATACAGGAGCAAAAGCGACCTTCCCGTGATTAATCTCCCCGGCTGCCCCTGCCACAGCGATGTATTGGCCGGAACGCTTTCCGCCCTGGCGAATAATTTGCCGTTGGAGCTGAACGAAACCAATTCACCTCTGGACTGGTACCGCATCATGGTTCACCAAGGGTGTACCCGGAACGAATACCATGAGTACCGTGTGGAGGAAAAACAGTTCGGCGAAAAGGGCTGCCTCTTCTTTTACATGGGGTGCCAGGGACCTCTTGTGAAAGGCCCCTGCAACAAGATCCTGTGGAACAGGCGTTCGTCCAAGACCAGAGTGGGCGTTCCCTGTTTCGGCTGCACCCGTCCCGATTTCCCGCAGCGATACCCCTTTTTCAAAACCCGCAACATCGAGGGGATACCCATTGAACTGCCCGCCGGGGTAAGCCGGGCCCACTACATGGCGTACAAAGGCATGGCCGCCGCGGCCGCGCCCAAAAGGCTCATCAAACGCAAGTCCGGGATATAGATCATGAGTTCGAAAGAAATTCAGGTAATACCGCTGAACCGGTCGGAAGGCGACCTGGAAATCCATCTCGAAATGGACGGCGACACGGTTTCCGAAGCCAGATGCGTCGGCACCATGTACCGGGGGTTTGAAAACCTGCTCAAGGGGAGAGCCCCCCTGGACGGGCTGGTGATTACACCGAGGATATGCGGCATCTGCAGTACGGCTCACCTCAAGGCCGCCGTTAAAGCCCTGGACATGATGGCCGGGGTCCCTGTCCCGGACGACGCCCTACGGGTGCGGAATCTCACACTCATGGCGGAACAGCTCCAAAACGACCTGCGGCACACCTTTCTACTTTTTACTCCCGACTTTGCCGGTCCGGCCTACCGTGGTCATCCCCTTTACACCGAAGCACTCAAACGCTTCCGTCCCATTCGGGGCCGGAGCGTTGTCGAGACCGTTCGACAAACAAAGAAGATAATTGAAATCATTGCAATACTTGGGGGACAATGGCCCCATTCATCATTCATGGTACCGGGAGGGGTGGTCTCGGTTCCCGGGCAGAATGACATCAGTCAGTGCCGCAGCCTGCTGGCCAACTTTCGCCACTGGTATGAACGCCGTGTTCTGGGGTGCACACTTGAGCGCTGGTCGGATGTCAGAACCCCCCGGGATCTCGACCATTGGCTCCATGAAAAACCGGAACACCGGGAAAGTGATCTGGGGTTCTTTATCCGTTTTTCAAGGGAAGCACGACTACAGGAACTGGGGAAAGGCCATCACAGGTTCATCAGCTACGGAGCCTATGAAATGCCCGTAATAACGGCGCTCAATGACGCTGCAGGCGATTCATATCTTTTGCCGCCGGGCCTGTTTGAAAACGGCCGCATGAGCCCTTTTGATCAGGAAAAGATCACGGAAGACGTTACTTTTTCCCATTTCAAATCTCATGGGGCTCCCCGTCACCCCTTTGAAGAGAGCACGGTCATTGAGGCACCCACTGAAAACAGTGGCGCCTATTCCTGGGGAAAGGCCCCGAGATACGACGGAAAGCCCGCCGAGACCGGCCCCTTGGCGGAGCTTGTGTTAGCCTCAGACCCCCTCATCAAAGGGCTTCTGGAAAAAGACGGGGCCAACGTGTTTCTGCGCCAGCTGGCCCGTTTGATCAGGCCCGCTCTTCTGTTCCCGGCCATGGATTGCTGGCTCGGGGAAACCGGTGTGAATAATGAAATCTTCTACATCAAGAACGAGCCCCAGGAAAACGGGCGGGGCTTCGGTCTGGTCCAGGCCCACCGGGGCGCTCTTGGCCACTGGGTGACCCTCGAAGGCGGAAAAATTTCCCGATACCAGGTCATTACGCCCACCACCTGGAATGCCTCCCCCCGCGATGGAAACGGTATCAGAGGCCCCTGGGAGGAAGCGCTTGTGGGAACCCGGATAAAGAATCCGGAGTACCCGGTTGAAATCGAACATACGATCCGTTCTTTCGATCCCTGCATGGTGTGTTGCGTCCATGCCGTAACGGGTTTTGACGAACAGCCGGCCCTAAAAATTTTCTGCTAGTGGGGAGGGAATAGATTATGCCAGCGCATCCCCTGCCAAACCCATCCAAGAGTGATTCTTCCGCCCTGATTCGGGCGCTATTAAAAGAGAACGCCATTCTTCGAAAAGAGATTCGTGTTGGCAGGGAAGCGGCCGAGATCACCGCAAGCCTGGTGGTTAAACAGTTCGAGGAAACGGAACGGATTCTCCAGAAACTCCAGAACGCCAATGCCCAGCGAAAAGCCGTCCTGGACTCAGCCACCCGGATCGCCATCATCGCCACCAACATGGAGGGGACCATTTCGGTTTTCAATACCGGCGCAGAGAACCTTCTTCAATACCGGGCAGAGGAAGTCATTGAAAAAGCCACACCCGAGATATTTCTGCTGGAAAGCGAATTAAAACGGCACCGCGAAGCCATCAGGATGGTTGCCGGTCGTGACGTCAAGGGGCATGAAGTGTTCCTGGAATACGCACGGCAGGGAAGAAAAGAGCAACAGGAATGGACTTACGTTCGAAAGGACGGGACCCGTTTTCCCGCAGTCCTTTCCATCAGCGCCCTTCGGGACCCTGAAGGGGTTATCTACGGTTTTCTGTGTATCGCCATGGATGTGACCGAGAAGAAACGGTCCGAAAAGGCGCTCGCCGAAAGCGAGGCAAATTACAGATTTCTCATTGACAACATCCCCAATGTGGTTTTTCGCGGGTACGCCGACGGGTCTCTGGATCTCTACGATGATAAGATTGAGGCCATGACCGGCTACAAGAAAGAACTCTTTAACGCACGTAAAGTTAAATGGTTCGACCTCATCCTGAAAGAAGACCTCCCCCATGTGCGGCAAAAATTCATCGATGCCCTCAAATCAGACAGGTCCTATATTCGGGAATACCGTATTCGAAAGAAAGACGGAGAAATCATATGGATTGAAGCATGCAGCAAAATTGTGTGTGACGAGGAGGGGAACATCAATTTTGTCACCGGGTCTTTTCTGGATGTCTCGGAACGAAAACGGTCTGAAAATGCGCTTCATGAATCCGAGGAGAAATACCGTTCCCTTTTCATCAGCGGGCCGAACCCCATTTTCGTCCTGGATCGCGAAACTCTGACGATTCTGGACGCCAGCCCAAGTGCTGAAGAGACCTATGGCTATTACAATGACGAACTAATCGGACGGAATTTTGAAGAACTGGGCACATTTGAATATGAAAATGAATCCCTCTCTCTGGTTGAAAGCGGTAACTGGACTGACAGTTGCGTCTTCAGTCAACGGATCAAGCACTTTCGCCAGGGCGGGGAGCCTTTTTACGTGGAAGTCAAGGCCTGCCCCACCAGTTACCAGGGACGACCCGCCATTATTCTGGCCGCATCGGACATCACCGAAATCATCGAAAAAGATGCGCAGCTTTTTCAAACCAGCAAAATGACGACCCTGGGAGAGATGTCGGCCGGGATTGCCCACGAGCTCAATCAACCCCTGAATGCCATCAAGATCGGCAGTGATTTTTTGAAAAAGCAGGTAGAAAATAGCCGCCCTATACCCTCCAATGAACTGCACCAGGTGGTCAGCGCCGTCTCCATACAGGTAAACAGGGCATCCGAAATCATTCAGAGTCTCAGGGAATTCGGTCGAAAACCTGATTTTCGGAAAGAGAAGGTGGACGTCAACGAAACCATCAAGGATGTCATGAAAATTATCGGCCAGCAGCTGAGCCTTCAGAACATCAAGGTGGTCTATGACCTGGACGATAACGCGCCAGCCATTCTAGCCAATAAAAACCGCTTGGAACAGGTTATCTTTAATCTGGTGACCAATTCCCGCGATGCCATCGAGAACCGGGCAGAATCCCAGAGAGATTCCGACGAAAACATCATTGCCATATCGACCTGGTCCGAGCAGCGTACCCATTTGAATATTACCATATCCGATACGGGCACCGGAATACCGGAACAGAACGTGCAAAAGATATTTGAACCGTTTTATACCACCAAGGAAGTGGGGAAAGGCATGGGGTTGGGTCTCTCCATCACTTACGGCATCATCAGAGATTTTGGGGGAACCATCAAAGTGGAAAGCCAGCCGGGCGGGGGAAGCCGTTTTCACCTCCGCTTTCCCTCCAGCAAAAAGACAGAGTGATTATTGGGAGAAAGAGACTGAAATGAAAAAGATTCTGGTCATTGATGACGAAATGACAACCCTTCAAATGATGAAGCTTTTTCTGGGGGCCTGCGGTTACGAGGTGTTGACCGCCGAAAATGCCGACTCGGGCCTTGAAATCTTCGAAAAGGAGCTCCCGCCAATCGTCTTGACCGACATCAAAATGCCGGGGAGGGATGTTTTTTCCGTGCTGAAAATGATCAAAGCCATGCGCCCCGAAACGGAGGTCATGGTGGTCACCGGACATGGGGACAAAGAGCTCAGAAAAAAGGCCTTCGACCTTGAAGCGGCCGAGTTTTTCAACAAACCCCTGGATACGGACGCCCTGGATGCCGCCCTTAAAAAAATCGAAAAAAAGATCGGCATTTGATTACTTCAGACGGTCATGCCCTGAAATCCCCCATCATGCGGCGGGTTTTGCTTTCTCCAAAATGAAACGTCATGTTGATAGAGAACCCTTTCGGTCGAAGGTTTTCCGCATTAACGGTTCCCCCGCAGGCCTGAACGCAGGTCTTTACTATTGCCAAGCCAAGGCCCACACCGCCGCTCCTTCGGTTTCGTGCGGCCTCCGGACGGTAAAAGGGTTCAAACAGACGCCCCATGGCATTTTCGGGTACACCGGGACCCTGGTCCTTCACTGCCAGACAAATTTTGTCACCTTCCCTGTGTGCCGTAATCTCAATGGGTCCCGCCTGCCCTGCATATCGGATAGCGTTTCTCAAGACATTGGATAGCGCGCGACGAAGGAGGCTGTCAACACCCCAAACCGGCATGTCATCTGCCACGCGGTTTATAATTTCAACACCGACAGACCTTTCCCGTTCCATGACCGAATCGATGATGGGCCTGAGGGAAACAATTTCCGCCGTCAGCCGTTCAGGACCGATTTCCGCCCGGGTAAAAGAGAGCAATTCGTTGATCAGGTTGGACATATGGCGAACTTCTTCACTAATGTCCTCCAGGCGGTCCTGGTTCTCGCCTTCCAGGCGCTGCGCAAGAATACTCAAACCCAGCTCCATACGTGCAATGGGAGATGCCAGTTCGTGAGCCATGTCCCCCAGAAACCGTTTCTGCCCCATCACAAGGGTTTCCAACTGGCCCGACATGTGATTGATGGCTGCGCCAAGCCGGCCGATCTCATCCTTTCTCCGGTCCGCCACATGCACATTGAAATTGCCTCGGGCGATTTCCTCGGCCGCCCGGGTGATGCGGGCAACGGGCCGGGTGATATTTCTGACCAGCGGTATCCACAACAAAATGGAGATCGCCAGCACAAAACCAGCCAGAAGAAGCCATGGGACGGGATTGAAAAACAGACCGTTTCCGGTGAAGGAAGTGGACGTCGCCAGCAGAAACAGGTTTACCGGCGCGTTTTCGCGCCGTTCATGAAAAAGAAACGACACCCAGCCCCAATAGCGGGTAGGATCAGATGTCCGCAATAGGTATTTGAAACTGAGTTTTTCGGGCGGAGGTAGCGGAAGCAGCCGGAAGGGTTCGGAGCCTTGCTTTCTCCCTGAGACAAACGCCGGCGGTCGTCTGTGCCTCGGGGGAGCGCCGCGACCAGGCCGTTGGTTGAGACCGGATGGGGGATCCCGAGGAGGTTGGTGAACCCGGACAAGATCTTTCTCAACCCTGCCCAGAGCATCGGTTACCTTGGCTGGAATCGCCCGATCCGGGCCCACCAGGATCCGTCCATTGGACTGGCAAAGGACAAGATCCAGCTCATAGGCATTCCCGAAACGCTCAAGAATCGAACCCCACTCATAGTAGTTGGCATCATAGAGCTCCCGAAGGATCACCCGCCCAAGGGCCTTTCCCTGACCGCCAAGGCCGGTGATCAGCGCTGAATCGGGCCGCAAACGGAAATCCAGGTTGAAAATCCCCGCTAAAATCACAATCAGCAGCACCAGGCTCATGAAGAACCAGAGGAGAATTTTCAGGAAAAGGGAACGTATGGGATTCATGATTCCTTCTCACTCAAAGACGGCATGAACAGATACCCCACACCGCGCACCGTTCGGATGAACCGCGGGTTCTTGGGATCATCGTCGAGCTTTCCGCGCAGGGAGGAGATATGCATGTCAATGGACCGGTCAAAGACGTCGAAATTCCGGTCGGCCACCGCATCCAGGAGTTGTTCCCGTGTCAAGGCCCTCCCCCCCGCTTTTGCCAGGCGCACCAGGAGCTGGTATTCGATGGGCGTCAGATCGAGACGATGACCATCAAGAAAGGCTTCATAGGCATCCTCATTCAGTCTGAGACTTCCGAAATGCAAACCTTTTACAGATTTCTCCAGACCGCCCTTGGTCATGTGGGACCGTCTGATCACCGCACGGAGGCGGGCCAGCAGTTCCCGCGTTGAAAAGGTTTTGGGAAGATAGTCGTCAGCACCGATTTCAAGACCCACAATCCGGTCGGTTTCATCTCCCCGGGAGGTCAGCATCAGGACCGGCACATGGGACTGATTGCGCAATTGCCTGAGCAATTCGAACCCGTCCATTTCCGGCAGCATCACATCCAGAATTATGGCATGATAATCGCCTTCCAAAGCCATTTTCAGGCCCTTTGACCCGGTATAGGCGCTTTCCACTTCATATCCCATTGATCCCAGATATTCCTGCACCAGCCGACAGAGTTTCTCATCATCATCGATAATCAGTATCCGTTCCCTGCTGTTCATGGCGTTCCTCCTAAGCATGCAAGACAGAATAACCTGAAAAGCTCCTGGATGAGAACCATTTTTACAAAACATTTACAAAACCGTGAAAAAGTCCTGATAAGGAGTTTACCGTTGGATGGTAAATTGAAAACAAAAGATGCAGGAAATAGCCTCTCCGAACCTTTATTGAAAAATGGGGTATCAGCAGACTTAAAATGTCTGTACAATGAAAGAGGTATGACAATGACAGGACAAAAACCAATATTTCATGTTTTACTCGTGGGCCTTATGTCCGCAATGTTTTTTGCACTGCTGTATATGGGGCTGTCTTATAGCCATGCCGGAGCGGTCTTTCGGGTCGAACGGTATAGCCCGGACTACGCTGGTTTGGACGGCACGGACTTGGCGACGGGTGAAAGCAATACGTCGGCGTATCCGGTTGTAGATACGGGCCAGACCTCCTTTTACAATGCATTCGTGGAGATCAGCCAACCTTCGACAGGGCAGCCGTTTTATGGCCAGGATGGCCAGTATGCCGGCAACACCAAAAGCTACACGAACAACGGCAATGGGACCATAACAGACAATATCACGGGGCTCATGTGGCAGGAAAGCCCCGACACCGATGGGGACGGCAACATTGACGCAGACGACAAGTTGACCTACGGCGAAGCCGTCGTCGGAGCAAGCACGCTCAACCTGGGCGGCTATACCGACTGGCGCTTGCCGACCATCAAGGAGCTTTACTCTCTCATTGAATTTTCCGGCATTGATCCCAGCGGTTATACAGGAACCGATATCTCAGGGCTGGTCCCCTTTATCGACACAGCCTACTTTGACTTTGCCTACGGCGATACCTCGGCTGGCGAGCGCATCATTGACGCTCAGTACGCTTCCACCACTAGATATGTCTCCACAACGATGAATGGCAATGAGACCATGTTCGGCGTCAATTTTGCCGATGGTCGCATCAAGGGGTATCCAACGAGAAACAAGACCTTCTTCGTCATCTATGTGCGCGGCAACACCGGCTACGGTCTGAACAGCTTTGTTGACAACGGGAATGGCACCATTACGGATAATACCACCAGCCTCATGTGGTCGCAGGATGACAGCGGCATGGGCCTCAACTGGCAAGAGGCCCTGGCCTGGGTGATAACGAAAAATTCCGAAAATTATCTGGGGCACGACGATTGGCGACTGCCAAACGCCAAAGAGCTGCAGAGCATTGTGGATTACACCCGTTCCCCGGGCACCACCGGCTCCGCCGCCATTGATCCTCTCTTCAACGTTACAGCCATCACCAACGAAGCCGGCCAGACCGATTATCCCTTCTCCTGGTCCGGTACCACCCACGCCAACGGGTCGGAGATCTCAGGGGGTTTCGGTGCCTATGTGGCTTTCGGCCGGGCGATGGGCTACATGAATGGCGGTTGGATCGATGTGCACGGGGCAGGCGCTCAGCGCAGCGATCCCAAATCCGGTGATCCGGCCGACTGGCCCACCGGCCACGGTCCCCAGGGCGATGCCATCCGAATTTACAATTATGTGCGTTTGGTGCGCAACATGAGCGGGGCGCAGAATACGGATGCCTATGTAAACCAGAATGACGGCACGTGCAGCGGAAACAGTCCGTGCTATTTAACCATTCAGGAGGGAATCGATGTGGCAGTCGATGGGTCGACTGTAAACATCGCCCGGGGGACTTACACCGAAGCGCTGCTCCTGAACTCGCTGAAAACGGTTACGCTGAAAGGAGGGTGGGATGACATTTTCTCGGCGCAGGAATCCAACACCACCGTGATAAAGGCACCAAAGGTTTCAAATGGTACGCTTAAGATACAGAACGTGGTCATCAGGCCATAAGAACGCTCATCGTCCTTGGATTTTCCAGTGGGGGGAGGGACGTTCTTGACTTATTGACTTTCCGACAGTATTTCCTCTATATCCTTTTGTCCCAAAAGTTTCTGCCCGCGCAGAATTGCCCTGCTCACGGCTGACGGGCTGACGCCGAGTTCTTCGGCAATGGAGACGGAGGGAAACCCAAGCTTACGCGTTCCCACGTAACAGAGAACCGCACGTGCCTGCGAAATTCTGGCAACTTTGCTACCAGATCTCAGGTCTTCTATCTCCAGACCGAAATGAGCACCGATTCTCTCAACCAAGTGCGGCAGATCTATTCCCCGCTGCCTCAGTCGGGACTTCCGCTCCCAATCCTCGCCGGCTTCTTTCAATATGCGCTCAACAAAATTGGAGCCACCAAGGATCCGCTCATCCGCCCTCACCTTTTCACCCGAACCCCGCAATTCTTTCAGGTTTTTCCATCCCCCCACGGAGCGAAGCAATCCACCGCCCACCAGCTCCGGGCTTCTCCCTTTTTCGGCCCCTTGGGCAACAAAGGAAAGGTATTGATGTTTTGCGTGTCTTTCAGTGGTTCCAAAATATCCCAGTACATAGTTCCTGTCTTGCCAGTCTTTTTCCATCTTACCCATCAGCACGGAATGTCCTGAGTAAGGGTAGGATTCCAGGTCCATGATATTTTTTACGAGTCCGGCCCGAAGTGGGTTGAGATGGATATACCTCACAAGCTTTTTCAAATAGGCATCTTCCTCACATAGAATCGATTTGTAACGGTTCTGAAAAAGATGCCCATGACGATGGTGGCGCCTGTTGAAGGTCACAGCATAGCCCGTCAGAACCCGCCTCATCACATGAGCAATGGGAGACTCGCCCGTCTTGAAAAGAAAATGTCCATGATTTCCCAGTAACGACCATGAATAGCAGGGAGTATCGGTTTCCAGCAAGATACCGCCAAGCCTATCGAGAAAGGACTCCCGATCCTCATCGTCCCGAAAAATCGCACTTCTTTCGATTCCACGAATGATGATGTGGTGAAGCGCCCCAGGGGCGTCTATTCGTGATTGACGTGGCATTCTTATTTCTTAACATTAGAAATTCTTCATGTCAATATGTCAAGAACGTCCCCAATTTCCACTTTTTTCTTGATCTACAATCCCGCTGTTTCTATAATCAAGTTTTATAAGAATAAAATTCTATCATATCTTACACCAAAATCCAAAGATTAGATTACCATGAAAGTACAAACGGTTACAGTGGTTATTCCGAATAATCTTGAGTTTGTTTCACTCATCACAAATGTTGCCGGTAACCTCGCGAAGCAAATGGGCTTTTCTGAAAATGAAATACAACATATTGAAATAGCATCAGAAGAAGCCGTCTCAAGAATTATCAAGTTCGCGTTTGATGAAGGGGAAGATACGACCGTTGATGTCGATTTTAATATCAAAAAACTCGGCCTGGAGATTGTAATCAGAGACAAGGGAATGCCCTTCGATCCCACTGTTGTACCGGAATATTCACCTGAGAAATTCAAGGAGGATCTTTCAGAAGACGGCCTTGGAATCTACCTGATGAAAAAATTTATGGATGTGCTTCACTTTCATAACCTGGGCAAGGAAGGTAAAAAGACGTGTTTGTTCAAATACCTGTCAAATAGCAAAGTGGAGGAGTTGTTGAGCCGGGAAGAACTGGAAGATGCAAAGCAAGAACGGGAAGCATCAACACTGCCAAAAGGAAGTGCTCGCTATACGGTACGAAGGATGAAGCCTGAAGAAGCGGTTGAAGTGTCCAGATGTGCCTATACCTCCTATGGTTATACCTATGTTCATGAAGATGTCTATTATCCCGAGCGGTTAAGAACCCTTAATGAGGATGAGGATGTTATCTCTTTTGTTTGCGTAACAGATGATGGAGAGATCATGGCACATGCGGCCCTAGAAAGAGAAAAGGACCGAATGGTGCCCCAACTTGGAATTGCAGCCACCAAACCAAAATTTCGCGCGCAGGGTTGCCTGGGGGCTTTGAATAATGCTCTGATTGATGAGGCCATTAAAAGGAAGTTTACAGGACTTTATGCCAGAGGGATCACAACCCATATATTTTCGCAAAAATCTATTTCAAAAATGGGCATGGTTTCATGTGGCATTCTGATATCCAGTGGAAAGGAGAGAGAATACAAAGGTATTGAACAGGGAAAAATACAACGTGAAAGTGTGGTGGTGATGCTCAAGTACCTGAATAAACCACTCGATCAGGTGATATTCCTGCCCGAAAAGCATGCGCAAATAATTCAGGATATATATACAAACCTTGACCATATGCCTATGATAGCCGAAGCTGATCCTACAATAAAGTTACCTGAAGAAGCTTCTAAAATCATCGTTAATCCAAATAACGCAAGCCTTACGGCCGATATTTACGTACACGCTTATGATAAAGATATAATGCATCATGTACAGGATAAACTCAAAATACTTTGCCAGCATCGCTACGAAACCATATACCTGCATCTGAAACTTAAGGATCCTTTTACTGCATTATATACAAATAGATTTGAACGCATGGGATTCTTTTTCGCAGGGGTTATGCCACATTCAGAAAATAATGATGTTCTGATCCTTCAGTATCTTAACAACCATGTCATAGATTATAATTATGTTAATGTGGCTGATGCATTTGCTGAAAAGCTTAAAGCATATATCATGGATAATGATATTAATCTAACATACTAGAAAAATATGGATAAAATCAAAGATCAGATTGGTACTGAGATTGATTCTCTAGCCGATGATCTATTTACAATCAGCGATTTTCTACTTACCAACCCGGAAACCGCTTACAAAGAGTTTAAGGCACGTGATTATTTAAGCAGTTTCCTGGAAGAAAAGGGATTCGAAGTAGAAAAAGAGATTGGCGGTGTTGAAACGGCTTTCCTGGCTCGGCCCGCGGGATGCGGTCAAACCCGGCCCACGGTGGCGCTGCTTGCCGAATATGATGCATTACCCAAGATCGGTCACGGTTGCGGTCATAATATGATCGCTGCTGCAAGCCTGGGTGCAGCCATGGTTCTGCGACAAATTTTGGGAGTTAAGGCGGGTGGTATAGTGCTTGTGGGTACGCCTGCCGAAGAAGGCGGCGGCGGGAAAATTTTGCTCGCGGAGGCCGGCGTTTTTGAAAAGATAGATGCGGCCATGATGTTTCATCCAAGTTCATCAAATATTCCGGGAAAAGGCATGCTGGGACGTATTAAATTCAAAGTTGAATTTTTTGGTCGCACCGCCCATGCTTCCGGTTCACCTGATCGGGGCGTTAATGCCCTTGATGCACTTGTCCTTGCTTACAGCAACATAAACGCATTCCGGCAACATCTGCGACCGGATGGCCGTATCCATGGCGTCATCACCCACGGGGGCGAACAGCCTAATATTATTCCTGACTATGCGGCCGGCCTATTTTATGTGCGGGGAGCAAGTCGCAGTTACAGGGATGAACTGCTGGATAGGGTAAGAAAATGCTGTGAGGGGGCCGCTCTCGCCATGGGCTGTGAATTTAATCTCGAGATACTCCAGCCTGTGGTCGACCCCATGAAACGCAACCCGGCCCTGGAGGCCGCATTTAAAGACAACATGATGGAATTGGGTATTGAGATAGATGGGGACAGCGGTCGGCGAGGTTCTTCTGACATGGGCAATCTCAGCCACTATCTGCCGACCATCCACCCCTGGCTCGCCATTGTTGGACCTGAAACAGCCTGTCACACCGCTGAATTTCGTGATGCAACCGTCAGCAGCCGAGGCAGGAAAACGCTCCTCGATGCTGCAAAAATGCTGGCTATGACCGGATGGGATTTTCTTAATCTGCCTGATTTAAGAAAGAGAGTAGAAGAGGATTTCTCCAGAGCGAGGTAGGAGGTTGCCAATGCGTGTACCTGTGGATGTCCATCTATGACATTTTCCACTTCGGCGGGGGTTATATTCGAACCACGGTGCACTATCATTAATTTTTTTCTACCGACAAACCACAAATACCCTTGCTCGTCAAAATAGGCCAAATCACCTGTTAATAGCCAATCATCTCGAAACAGTTGTTGCGTGGCATGTTCATCATTCCAATAACCAATCGTGGCCGATGGTGTTTGTACGATAATTTCTCCTGCTTCACCTTCACCTACATCTTCACCTTGATCGCTGATGATGCGAATCTTGGTTTCGGGACAAGCCATACCCATGGAACCCCATCGGCGCTTTCCATAACTTGGATTCATTGAATAGTAGCCGCCTACTTCAGTCATGCCACAGCCTTCCAACACTTCCCAACCCAACAAATCACGAAACCTATGATGCAATTCCATTGGGACGGTGTCGCCAAAACCAGAATAACCTGAAAAACCCATGAATGGGAACGATTTTTACAAAACATTTACAAATCCATGAAAAATCCCTGATAAGAAGTTTACCGTTGGATGGTAAATTGAAAACAACAGTGAAACGGTTCTGAGTGAGTCGTAAGCAACGGTTGTCAAGAAAAATTTAACAAAGGAGATTGGATTATGAGAAAGATAGGGTTGATCCTGAGCGTACTGGTTTTCACCGCCATGACAATGAGTTCTGCATCTGCTGCCGAGGAAAGCCGGAAAAATCCGCCACGGGGCATGATCGAACATGATGACCGGGATGGCGATGGCAAGGTGTCGAAACTTACTTTCCTCACCCTTTTTTTCACTCCAAGATCATTTTCTTGTACACGGTTTTTTTCGATCCCCTGTATTTTTCTAACCGGCCCTCGTTGGGTTGATTAGCGATGACAAACTGATTCCCAATGCGATTAAAAAGGCCT
>JAERTK010000142.1 GCA_016844935.1 Desulfobacteraceae bacterium
TGGCAACATATTCATAAGCCCCCATGTCTTTGGCGGTTTCGCCGGGTCGGGGGCGTATGAAGCCCGGATAGTCGAGGGTTACGGGGTCACCTGAAGGAATGGCGTTAATGCATTCGGAATCCGATTGGAGCGAATACTCGATATTTGTTGCATCTACATATTGCGGGTTAACATTCTTGTTGGTGCTGCTGAGAGTGCCGCCTGAATAACTGCCGGCGGTGTTGTCCCACACGTCGTTGTATTCGATAGTGGGGCTGGCGCCGCTGTTTTGAATACCATACTGACCGAAACTTGTGATGTTGTTGTACTTGATGATGGGGGCAGAGGAACTGGTGCCATCCTTTTCCATTTTGATGCCGTCAAGTTTTCCGCCATCGATGGTGTTGTGGTAGATTTTCGGGTTGACTGCGGACTCGTTGTTGGATCGTGTAAAGATGCCATAGCTCATGGCGTCTGATGTGATTTCGTAAATCACATTGTTCTTGATGGTTGGGGCTACGGTGGTGCTGTTTATAACGTCCACATAAATGCCGTATTGATTATCGTAGATCACATTTCTGCTGATTTCTGAGCTGGATTCAAGACGAATTCCGTACTGGGGGTTGCCATGGATTTTATTGGTGGTCACAGTCGTTCCGGTACTCTGGACCACATCAATACCATGGGTGCTGTTGCTATAAATATCGCAGTTTTTGATGGTGGTGTTGGTGGCCTCGTTTACCCGGATGCCCCAGTTGTTTGAATAAGCGTTGCAATAGCGGATTTCGTTTCCTGTGCCTCCCGAGATCCTGATGCCTTCTTCATCGGTATCGGAAAACCCGGTCACATATAGGTTTACCAGGGTCACATCTGAACCGGTGATTTCAAGACCCCTGGTCCAGGTCTGGGCGTTGGTTCCGTCTATGATCGGCGCGCTGCCGTCCTCTCCTTTGATGGTCACACTGCTTTGGGACAGAACCAGTTGAGCGTCCTGTTCGCCTTTGGACTTGCTGTATGTCCCCAATGCCACGTACAGGACGTAAGTGCCGGCTGGGCCCCCGTTTATCTGGGAGATGGCATAGTGTAAGGTTTTCCATGGATTGGTGGAGCTGCCGTCATTGGTGTCGTTTCCGCTTGCAATGTTCACGTAGTAGGTCCCGGCCGTCACAGTGGTGTATGTGAAGTCGCCGCTGCTGGTAGCTGTACCTTCCGATGTTGCTACGGTGACCTTACCGGTTGATCCGCCGGCTACAACGGCGGTGATCTGGGTGGACGAATCCACCGTAAAACTGGATGCGGCTGTGCCCCCGAACTTAACCTCAGTGCCCGTGAAATTGGTGCCTGTGATAGTGACGGATGTGTTTGTGCCGCCTGATGTGGGAGAAAAGGATGTAATGGTGGGGGTGGCGAAGGTCCAGTTGGTGTTGTTGCCGGAATCAACGCTGTTTGTGCCGACCGCATTGATGGCTGTTTCTTCATCTACGTTATTAGAGTCTTTGACGTCGAGGTACGCGATGGTGCGGGTTCCCTGTGGGTCGATTTCCCATTGGATTTCATCAGGCGAACTGCTTATGAGGGACAGCAATTTGCCGCTCTTGCCCTTAAGGTCAAGGGCA
Source organism: Desulfobacteraceae bacterium (assembly GCA_016844935.1). Classification (GTDB taxonomy): domain Bacteria; phylum Desulfobacterota; class DSM-4660; order Desulfatiglandales; family Desulfatiglandaceae; genus NaphS2. The sequence goes on from JAERTK010000142.1 coordinate 1,596, forward strand.
TTAGTAATGGTCGTCCTGTTGGCGGTTCCGCTCGTGAAGGTCAACGTGTCTGCAGCGTCGTTGACGTTCTTGGTCAGTTGGTAAAAGCTCGTGGCCCCGGAGAGGGTCTGACCGGTTCCGTCCAGGGTCACCATGTGGGTGCCAGGCGTAAATGTCCCGCTGTTGGACCAATCGCCGCTGACAGTTATATTACCGCTCAACTCCAGTGTCCCTGCTGCACCTATTGTCACATCTTCATAATCGGAAGCGCTTTTAAATTTTCCGTCCGTTATGTTCAGAATATTCGATACGGCAAGTGTAGAACCGGAGGCATCAACATAATTACTTGCGTGGGTATTGGCTATCGTAAGATTATTAAACGTGCTCGACCCGCCTATTGTCTGAGCATTGGAACCATCCATTGTAACGGTATTGTTGTTAGCGCTGAATGTTCCACTGTTAGACCAGTTGCCTGCAACTGACATAGCCAGCCCTGAAGCGTCCCATGTACCTGATGTAATAGTAAAATTTCCATTTATGTCTATAGCATTAGTAGAAAGTGTCGCTGAAGTTCCGTTAAGTGTTACATGGTGAAAATCATTTGTATCCCCGGTACCTCCGCTGGTAATCGAAGAGGTACCGTCAAATGTAACTGTGTTACTACCGGAAGTGAATGTTCCGCTGTTGGACCAGTCGCCCCCGACTGTGAACAAACCTGATGTCGCGTTCAAAGTCGCGCCCGAAGCAATCGTTACACCTCCGCTTAAATCCCAGGTTCCTGCCGAGCTCGCGGAATTAAACGTGCCTCCGTTAACTGTAATTCCGCTTCCTGTTATATTGTTGCCGCCAGTGGCTAAATTTCCATTTGTCAGGGTGAGCGTGTCGAGAGGTATCTCTGCTTCTCCGCCAATATGACCCGAGAATGTGGCAGTTCCCCCTGTACCTCCATTAACTGTAAGACCTTGCGTATTGGCAGTGGCTCCGTCTACCGTCCCCCCCACTGAAATGTCTGCGCCTGTATCAGTTCCACCGTTGTTGGTGGTGTCAAGAACTGATGTGGTTCCGGCAAGGGTTACGCCTGTACCCGCATCCCCAATGGAAATGGTATCCCCGGATGTTCTGACCTGGCCGTTGAGAGTCACTCCGCTTGGAGCGGTGGCGGTTAAGCCACCGTTGAAAAGAAGTGTATCATCGGCTGCATTCCCAAGAACAAGTGCGCCTGCATGGGTGAAAGTCACTGCATTGGTGATTGTTGTTCCGTCACCGTGAAGATCAAGATTATAAGGCTCGGCAGCGGTGGTGAGTGTCGGTGTTACAAGTGTTCCTGTAAATGTTATATTGGCGTTGTCCGTTGTTTCTGTCAGTATCACACTTGTATCTGCCATTACGGCGGCACTAAACGTGGTTCCGTTACTGTTGGTGATCGTCAGAGTTTTAATCTGTTTGTCTGCTGTTTCTCCAATTGCTCCGGTTACTGAAATGGTTCCGCCGGTTCCGGCATTCAGCGTAAGACTCTGAGTATTGTCAGCCATTCCGTTAACTGCTCCGCCTAATGTAACATTGGCACTTTCGGCACCTTCGCTTATGGTGGTGTCAAGTGTTGCGTCTCCAGCAAGCGTTACACCAGTATCAGAATCACCTATTATAATGGCATCGCCGGATGTTCTGACCTGGCCGTTGAGAGTCACTCCGCTTGGAGCGGTGGCGGTTAATACTCGGTGGAAAAGAAGTTGATCGTTGGCTGCATCTCCGAGAGCAAGCGTGCCTGTATTGGCAAAAGTCACTGCGTTGGTGATTGTTGTTCCGTCACCGTGAAGATCAAGATTATAAGGCTCGGCAGCGGTGGTGAGTGTCGGAGTTTCAAGGGCTCCGGTAAATGTTATATTGGCGCCGTCGGTGGTGTCTGACAGGACCACGCTTTCCGAAGTGCTAACATTGCCTTCAAAAATAGTTCCGCCGGATTGGCTGATGGTTAAAGTGGTTAGATTTGTAGCGCCACCTATCTCTTGTTCAAAATCGATGGAACCAGTTCCTGCGTTTATACCAAGGGCAAAAGCGCCATTTATCGTATCCTGAAATGTAACGGTACCACCAGTACTTGTAATGGTTGAATCACCAGTCAAGACAATACCCTGCGAATCGCCGGTACCAAGGGATACACTACCAGTATCAGAGGTTATAGAACCATTCAGACTTATCTGGCTGCTTTGTTGCGAAATTTCTATGGGAGCAGAACCATCAGCATTGACAGTCCCATTGATAGTAACGATACCGGTTGTCTTTATTGCACCGTTGGTGACAATATTTAGCGTCTTGCCTGAATTGATAGTGAAAGTGGCAAACGTTGTAGAAATATTCATATCCGGATTATTACCTTCAATTTGCGTACTTATTACAACATCATCACCGTCGCCGGGCAACGGATCGGTACTACCGCCGCCGGTGCATTCAGACGATCCTCCCGACCAGTTTCTATAATCGTTCCAACTATTATTTTGAGCTCCAGTCCAAGTGCAAGCTAGTTTGATATCAATGTTAGGATCAACAGTTATTGCAATACTATCTATCCGACCCATGGAATATTCGAGGCTCCAATCCCCGTTAAAGGTTTGACCACCTGTAACATCAGTGGATGCCGCAACATCCGCATCCGTCAGGTCAACAAAGCGTTTAACAAACGCTTTCCCTTCATCTGTTGCCGCAAGATTACACCCATAGAGCAGGATGTCCCCATTTTCCGCCAGAGACCGGCCCCAGAGATTGATTCGATCCCCGTTATCCCGCAGGAAATTTCCGTCGATCCGTGTCCCGTTCAGGACGAAATGCCCGGCGTTCCCATGGGAGATGATGTGGATGGCGGATAGATCCATCCTTTTTGCCAGATGCGCTGAAATCTGCGCGATCCCATCCATCTCCGGGGAAAGCCGTACTACCTCGGTCCCTTGGGGAAGCTGCGCCACAATCTTTTCTATCTCCGGAACCGACGGGTCGATGAAGACCACCTGGGAGGGGATCTGGGCACACCCTGCCTCCTTTTCGGACGACAAACCGGTATGGTCATATGATAGAGACCCGAACGCCACGCTGTTCAAACCGAAGATCCCAACAAACAACAATCCCGCTATGAAATTGCAAATCCTTTTTCCGAGCATTTTATTACCTCCATGGTAAAGCCAAAAACATCTCGCTTCACCTACGGGCCATTTTGATTAATGTGCTAAAATGCTTTCTTTTTATTCCTATTGACTACTGTGATCAATTGCTAAAGACCCCACATCAAATCTTTCATCTGATTTTAGCCATTGTAACTACGATCCAATTGCTATGTCAAAGGATTCTTCTGTAGGGAAAGGGGTAGGTCAAAGTTGATAGAGTATGGAAAAGATGTTTATTCCGGCTATTCTACAAGCACCTCAACAAAATCCAGCCAAGTGGCATCAGTTACCCCGTCCATATTGCCGTCAACGGCAAAGTAGAAGATGTAATTGCCCTCGGGAAGGACTGTATCCAGCACGGTGAATGAGGGGGTGAGTTCATAAAGGGGCGTCTGTGCGCACACGTGGATATCGTACCGCCAACCCTCGGGGTACACGTAGGTATACCAGTCCAGGGGGTAATCAAACGGGGTGTGGGCGGCCACCCACCAGTCGGCGCTATAGCCCTCCCAGACGCCCGGGTCAAGGCTGATGGAGACAGAAACCGCATCTCCCGATTTGACCGATACCGGCCCGTCTTGGCCATTGGCTTTAATGTCCGGGATCGGTTCCGCACCCGGAGGCGGCGGGGGTGCTTCACCGTCTTCCTTTCTGTTTGACCGGTTGGGGACAACGTCTTCGGGAGGTTCCTGGGCCAGGGTGGCGGCATTGGGAATGATCATTCTAACCGGGTTATCGTTGACTTTGAAAAAGTACCCTTTGTTGTCCTGAAGGCGAAAGCTGGCAGCGGTTCTCGCTACATAACCACCAACGCCGGTATAATCCCACAGCTTCCTCTGGGTGAGATCGTTTGATGGGCTGCTGACAGCATAGGTGTTCACGCCGTCAGTCACCTTGATGCTGCTTAGAAGAATGCGGGTGCTGGTCCATGGCAGGCCAATCAAATGCCAGCCCGGGGACAATTCCATCACATAAGCAACCCCGTCCGGCGCGGGCGTTCCATCAAACGGGACTGTGTCCGTATAGGTCGTAATAATCCAGAAACCCATGCCCGGGACGATTTTATGGCTGGAGAACTGATTGCTGCTGAATTCGGTGTAGCTCGTTCCGTTGTACATGAAAGCCCGCCAGTGAACAGGATCGTAGGTTCCCAGGACTGCTTCCATTTCCCTCAGCATGTTAAGGCCGGTTTCCAGGTTCAGCGGAACGGTGAATATGCGGTAGTCAGTGGCAACTCCCGAGCCTCCAGGCAGTGTATAGGAATTTGTTTCTTTGGCAACATATTCATAAGCCCCCATGTCTTTGGCGGTTTCGCCGGGTCGGGGGCGTATGAAGCCCGGATAGTCGAGGGTTACGGGGTCACCTGAAGGAATGGCGTTAATGCATTCGGAA
>JAERTK010000143.1 GCA_016844935.1 Desulfobacteraceae bacterium
ATTTTAATTTGGTCTTCAACGGAGGCTATGATATAAATAGTGTCTGAATGAAAACTAGGATTTTTTATCAAGGTCAAGAAAGATCAAAATTTTAACCACAGGAATACGTTTGGTATTTCGAGGATTAAAATTTTTATCTGATGCAGAGATTGGCGAAAAAGACAGTTTTCGTTCGGGCACTAGTTCTATGTATTTCACGCCTCCACTGGACAGAGCAGTACATCCGTCTGACGAGCGGAGGCTTACAGGCGCTCTTGCAAGGAAGCCCCTTCCCAATCCGATTGTGCCGCCAGATTTGAAATGCCTTCCTACACCATCTCCATTGTTTCTGTGTATGTTTTATGGGAAGTGAAAGAGAAAAGATATTGGACTTTGGTCCAATGACCGATGGATCAATGAATGGATCAGGGTTTGGAAAAACGGATTCCAAGGGTTTCGGCAAACCGGACGAGATCTGCAAAAGATTCAGCCTTCATCTTCTGCATCACTTGGGCCCGGTGAACCTTGACGGTCTTTTCGACTATTCCGAGATCGTAGGCAACCTGTTTGTTGAGCATGCCGCTCACGATAAGCTTAAAGACCTCACATTCCCGCGGAGTCAGGGTATGCAGTCTGACGGTTAGGATTTTCATTCGCTTTTTCTGTTTCATCAAAATGTGATGTTTCCGAATCCCTTGGGAAACCGCATCCAGGAGTTCATGCTCTTTAAAGGGTTTTTCCAGAAAATCCGTTGCACCGGCTTTTAAAGCCTTCACGCTGTCAGGGACCGTACCGTAGGCCGTGATGAAAATGATGGGGATGAAAATCTCCTTTTCGACCAGGCGGTCCTGGAGCTCCAATCCGGTCAGTTTCGGCATTCTGATATCAGACACAAGGCAGCACGGCACATGGAAAGGGCCATAATCCAGAAATTCCAGCGCTGAACAAAAGGTCTTGGTTTCGTAGCCGCCGGATCGCAGCAACCTTTCCAACGCCTTTCGCACGGAAGGGTCGTCATCCACCACATAAACAATGGGGTTTCCCGCCATCATGTCAGATTTTCCAGTTGCACCGAAAGAGTGAAGGCAAAGACGGCGCCACCTTCCGGATGGTTTGATGCACAAATGGTTCCCCCGTGTTCCCTGATGATCGTCTGACTAATGGTAAGCCCCATGCCCATGCCGTCGGGTTTGGTTGTGTAAAAGGGCTCGAAGAGGGATTGGGCATTCTGTCCGTCAATACCAGTTCCAAAGTCTGCGACGGATACTTTCACGACCGATTCTTTTTGGTTTTCGGTTTTGATCACCAGTCGTCGCCGGTCAACAGGCACCTGTTTCATGGCGGCGGTCCCGTTCAGAATCAGATTGATGACGACCTGCTGTAGTTGTACGCGGTCCCCAAAGACCGGGGGCAGTTCCGGGGAAAAGTCCCTGATGATTACCAGTTCCTGCAGAAGGGAGTCGGCCCTTAAAAGAGACAGCACATCCGCAATCAGCTCATTCATGTCCAGGACAGTAAAAGGGGTCGGTTCTTTTTTCAGCAAGGCACGAATTTTTGAAATGATACTGCTGGCCCGTGCATTGTCCCGACTGATATCTTTAAGAATTTGAGAAACCTCGCCCGTGTCCGGTTCACTGACCGCCATAAACCGTATGGCGGCCTCGGTGTTGGCCTGAATGGCCGTTAGCGGCTGGTTGATCTCGTGGGCCAGGGAGGCGGTTAACTCTCCCATGATCCCCGTTCGTGTCACATGGGTAAGATGCTCCCACTGCTTTCGGGCTTCCGCTTCGGCTTTCATGCGCTCAGTGATATCCTTGATCCTGTGAATGATGCGGGTAACATTCCCTTCTTGATTGGGGATCGGGTCCGATGATATCTGGTACCATACGTGCCGTTTTGTATCATAGATTTCCTCTTCCTGATGGACCCCCGATTGAAACGATCTCCTGACAGGGCAATCGAGAGACGGCTCCTTTGTTTCATGCAGCAAATCATGACAATGTCGCCCCAGAATTTCCGGTGATGAAAGTCCAAAGAAGGTGATTGCCGCGGCATTGTGTCGACGGATTTTCAAGTCCTCATCCAGAATCATGATAATGTCCGGCGTGGAATCAAAGGTGGTCTGCCATTCTTCAGCCGACTTTAGAACCCTTTCCTCCATCTCCTTACGTTCGGTGATGTCCACGGACGCTCCCATCAGGCGAAATGGTTTGGCGGCGCCATCCCGCTGTCCCCGCGAACCGATCCAGCGGATGCTCCCATCAGGCAGTAGAATCCGGTATTCGATCACAAGGTTTTCCCCGGATCGAAACGCCCGATCCACAGCCTGTTGGACCAACTCATGATCATCGGGATGAATAACGGTGAAGAAACGCTCATAGGTCACTTTCTCATGGGGTGAAAAATGAAACAGGTCCCTGTTTTTTTCCGAAACCCAGACGTCGTCGGTATCCATACCCATAATCCATAGACCTGTCCCGGCGGCATCGGTCGCTACCTTCAAACGTCTCTCACTTTCCTGCAATTTATAATCGGCTCGTTTTCGAAGAATGGCATTGGCGAAAACCTGTGCGAGCAGTTCCAATTGTTTTATTTGCGGTTCCGACCAAGCACGCTCTTCTCTCATGGTGCCAAAAGTTAGGGCCCCGAAGAGCAGGTCATCTCCCCCGGCCGACAAGGGAAATGTCAATGAAGACTTAACCCCGTAGCGGCGCCACACTTCCTGATCTCTAGCCGCATCCTTGGGCGCCGCCACCGTGGAGATGGCAACGATCTTGCCCGATTTTAGTTGTTCCAAAACCCATGGAAAATTCGATTCGGCCTCCATTTGCTCAGGAAGAAACGGCCCTCCAGCAGGTCGATGAACATGGGTTTGATAAAGGTAACGGGGGTTTTTGAGGGCCAACTGCCAAAGCGCCGAGAAGTCCAGCCCCTGCAGTTCGCAGACACGGCGCTGGGTGTCCAGGATGACGTCGTCTATCCGTTCAGCGGGCAGGTTGATGAAGTTCGCTGAAACTTCGGAAAGCAGCGTCTCAAACATCAGCCGACGCTCCAGCTGCTCCTCGGCTGAACTTTTCATGAAGTACCTGTGGTATTAAAAGTTTGATGGAATAACTTCATGCGTTTTTAAACCGTCGGCTGAAAAAATTTGGGTTCGACGTTGGATGAAAACAGAACAGGGGTATTTTTAACCCAACAGGCCATGGAAAATCAAGGCCCATAATCCCCATGCCCTCCGTTTAATCCAGGAACATGATACGCCGCATTGGACCAAAGTCCAATATCCTTTCTTTTTCCATGCGAGTAAGGTTTTTCCAATCCTCGACCCATATCTCCAAATTTTCTTTCGGGAAAACGGGATAAAGGCCACGGCAAAAAATAAAATTCTTAAGAGAAGTACAAGAGAAACAAACAAGAACCCAAACCAAAAAATGAAAGGAGAAAACAGATGAACACGCATGGATTAAAACACCCGGTTGTTATGGCACTTTTTGTGTTGATTGTTGGTTTCATACTCATGGTGCCATCCGGAGACCTAAATGCCCGTGATCGCGGCATCAACCAACCCGGCGCAGCGGGAAATAGAGGAGGAGATCCCGGCGTCAACCAACCGGGTGCGGCGGGAAATAGTGGGGGTGATCGCGGTATCAACCAACCCGGCGCGGCAGGTAATACCGGAAGGGATCCCGGCGTCAACCAACCCGGTGCGGCGGGAAATACCGGACGGGATCCGGGTGTCAACCAGCCCGGTGCAGCGGGTAACAGGAGAGGTCATCGCCGCTAGACGGTTCGAAAAGGCGCTCACAACCGTTTGGATGATCTCCAGATCAGCATAATCACCTACTTGTTGGGCGACGAGGATCGGCGCTTCATCCTTCGACCGGAGGGCTTGGAACATTGGTTCCCGCCGAAGTGGACCAGTTTGGAGGTAGCAAGTGATGGGTAGGCTCACAACAAAGGTTGTGTTATTGGCGGTCGCACTGGGGGGGGCGTGGAGCTCCGCCGCTGCCCTCCTCCCCGAGACGGCAGGCGGTCGTCTCGAAACAGAATCGATCAACGACTCTCTACTCACACCGCCGAGGGAAGAGGGCCCCGTGGTAGTACATACGGCCTTTGAAATTCATGACATCAATGACATCAGCGATGTAGCGGAAACATTCGAATTCACTGGTGTACTCACGCTCACATGGAAAGACCCACGCCAGGCCTTTAAACCTTCTGCCGGAGAGTTTGAGAAGGTCTTTCAGGGCTACTATCAGTTCAACGAACTCTCTACGCGCTGGTATCCCCTGGTGATTCTGACCAACGAATCCGGGCTGTACCAGAAGAGTGGCGTTGTATTGCGTGTGCAGCCGGATGGAACTTCCACCCTGATTGAGAAGATAAACGCAGTTGCGGAGGTCGAAATGGACATGAGGTGGTTTCCGTTCGACGATCATCGCCTGGAAGCAGTCTTTCAGGTCTTGGGTTTCAATCGCGATGAGGTCCTCCTGCAAGCGGAATCTACTTCCGAAGGTTCCCTCTCGGATCGTACATTCGGGGTACCTCAATGGACCATCACGAAAAGCGGCACGTCGACCCGGGATCGACAGGCATTTTACGACGGACGCCGAAGTGTTTCTTCAGCGTTTGTTGTGAGCCTTGATGTCGAGCGGGACTCTTTTTACATCAGGCGAATGGTCAGTTTTCCTCTTGCCATCATCGTACTTCTTTCATTCTCGGTGTTCTGGATGGATCGGTCATCGCTTGGCGATCGGATCAATGTTTCGTTCATTGGAATCCTGATGGCAGTCGCCTATCAACTGGTTATGGGGGATATTTTGCCAAAGATCTCCTATTTCACCCTAATACATGCTTTTTTAATTCTCAGCTTCATGACCATGGCTGCAACTGTTGTGATCAACCTGGTGGTGGGCGCTATGGACAAGAAGGGAAGCTACGAGCTTGGCGATCGGGTCGATCGCCGCTGTCGATGGATCTTTCCTCTGGCCTATTTCGGGCTCATTGCCGTCATATTTGGAGCAGCGAGATTGTTCTTTTAGTCTCCGGCCAAACCAGTGTCTGCACCGCCGCCCACCTTCCCATAAACACCAACTTTGCGGGAGCGCGTTAATGGCAGCATGAAAGACGCCCAGGCCAGCATAGTTAGTTTCCATCCATTTATCATGGACAAGGGGCAAGGCATCTGAATTTAAACGCCAGTTAGGGCTGCAAAAGCAAAACGCGAATGCAACAAGAATCGATACTGATACTGGTTGCATCTCCCTGGTTTGCTCACCGCTGAACTGTAATGTGCTATTTGCGTGATTCAAAAAATCGACGCGAGATGATGCGGTATAGTAGCAGAGTTATGAAGAACATCAGGATCAATGATGCACCCAAGATAAAAAAGTCCTTCATCCATGTTTTGCCAAGGACCTCAACCCGGTCGGTAAATCTAAACGCCACTGGCAGGGTCTTTTCCAGTTTTGGGGATGTCAGGAGTTCATCGACCGAATGGAGCAATTCATTGAGCTGCTGAACGGAAATAGTAAATTCCGATACAACCCCACGGTAGTCCTCGATGCTGAGCCGTCCCTGGTTGGGGCCTGTGTCGAAGCGAGCCGCCAATGCATCGACGGAGTTCAAGGCTGTGTTGATCCCGTCCGCCAGCTTGTTTCCGGCCGCCAGTATCTGTCGCAGGTCCGAAAATAAGCCTTTGACAGCTTTTTCCTCCGATAGGAGATCCTCCATCAGTTTCTCTCGCTCATTAGACGCCATACGTGCAAACTGGTTGATCGCCGCACTGCGTTCCTTGGAGATTATCTCAGGAAACTGTTCCACGATTTCGGTGAATCGTTCGGATATGTTCGTAAATCGATTGACGTCCTTCAGAACTTGTCTAATATCAGGTTCAGTGACCAATTCTCTATAGGCAAGATCCACCTGCAGATTAGAAGTAGCCTGCATTCTGCTCAACAGGTACATGGCCCGATCCCCGAGCAGACGGATTTCGTCGGCCGCCCGTGTCGCTTCGGATACCTTGGCGAAAAAACCATCTGGCCGCGTCACCTCGGCCAGGGGAGAATCCGGTCGCAACTCTCCGAAGTCTCTGAAACGCGTGAAGCTAACAGCTGTTTCATCGGGATGTCTTTTACGCCATTCAAGAATCACAATGTACAATTCCTTCACCTGCCGCTTTGTGAGCACGTTCGCAGCGATGGACCAGATATCTGTTTCAAACTTCCGAAGATCCTCAACCAGGACCTCGGCCCGACCACCGAAGACTTTTGCTTTCCAGGTTTCCTCCCAGATCATTCGGCTGAGCGTCGTCAGCACCACCATGTCCAAGAGTGCTGTCCCAGGGTTTGGACCGGCCGCAATCCCGAAAGCCGAGGAGGACAGATAGAACCTGCTTCTGGCAGCCGCAAGGCGAACTTCTGGTGAAGCGGGTTCCTTTTCAAATTTTTCGGTAGCGGTGAAAACCATAGCGCCGAATCGATCGGCAAAATTCATCAGCGCTGTCTGGAGTTGGGTCCGGGTGAGAGATTCTTTTTGGCTGGATTGGCTCTCGCTGATACGGACCGGTTTTTCCTTTGCATCTCTGCGATCGGATCCAATCTCGTTGCCAAATGGAATTCCAAGCAACCCCCCGCAGCCGGCCGTGACTATCAAGCAGAACGCCCCAAAAGCCAGGAAACCCCAACCCAGGGGACGACTATATTTAATGAACGCCCTCAACAATGTTCTTGATTTCCCCAAAAAACGCTCTGCCAAAAAAGACGTTGCGGTGAAGTCTATGAGAAGTGAAAGAGAAAAGATATTGGACTTTGGTCCAATGAAAGGATCAGGGTTTGGAAAAACGGACGTCAACGTGTAAAACGGGGACGTCTATAAGTTCAAAAGTGATACATATTTCTCGCTGCCGTTCTTCTTTGGGCGAAATAGCCTAACACATAATCCACATCCGAACCGTCAGGATTGATAGCTGTTCACAATGGCATCTAACCGTTCCACCAGGTAGAGGGGAAGGGAAATTAATGAATATTTTACCTGTTTACGTTGTTTGTTTATGCTGATAACGGTATCTATCTGATGAACAGCGGGTAGCTGTGTGTCAAACCGGATGGCAAGTGGCGCCTGTTTGGCTCCCATAAACTGATTCAGAGATTTCAGGGTCCCTGTAGCACCTGATTTAACCTCTATGGGGATTATATTTCCCCCCAGCCCAATGACAAAATCCAGTTCAGCGTTAGACGAGCGCCCTTCACGTAACCAGTAGTTTAATTCGCGATTTGGTTTATCCGCCAGCATGGCTTGTAAATGTTGTCCGATGAATTGTTCGGCAACGGCTCCTTGGTTGATGAGTTTCATTTCATCCATCTGCGAGATACTACGCCAGTCCAGGCCACAAATCGCGTTCATCAGCCCAATATCAAGGAAGAGTAATTTGAAAACCTTTTCCTCAAGATCAGCCTGCAGCGGTAAACCGGAGCAATGGCTATGGATAACTTTGCCGATCACACGAGCCATTGCCAGCAACTCAATGTCCTTTTTTATTGTAACGGACTGATCTTGACGTGAAATGTTGCTGTATTTAATTTTCACACCCACATTTCTAGCGGCAAAATTAAATACATTAAGCATGCGATTTAAGTTTCTGGAGCCTGCATATTTAGGAAAATCATCACGATAGGTTTCGATAATAGAATTATGTACCTCGCTTACATCTTTGTAGCTGCGATTCTCCGAAAAGACCGCCACTGCTTCTGGCATACCACCGATATAATAATAGGATCGGAGAAAATGCAGTAAGCGCTGATGAACAATCTCGCCGATTTCCCGGCCTGGTTCATAATGATTGATAAAATCATGCAATCGCTTCTCATTCATTGCCGACAGGAACTCACTGAATGTCATGGGGCCCATGTGTAAATACTGAATTCTTCCCACAGGCATGGAAAAAGCATGATCTGCCAGAGCAAATTCCAATAAGGAGCCTGCGCTGAGAACCGGAAATTCAGGCATATCCTCATTAAAATACCGCAGAGCAGGAATGGCTTCCGGAACGGCCTGTATTTCATCAAGAAACAAAAGAGTATCATCCCCAATGCTTTCCATATTCGGCAGAAACTCTATTTGTTGAATTATCTGTTCTGGATCTTTGCTTGAAAATATTGATGACAACTCAGGGTGTCGTTCCAGGTTGACATTACGTAAAGGTTGTTGATATTGCCGAGCGAACAATTCTACCAGTGTCGATTTGCCGACCTGTCTGGCGCCACGGATTATAAGAGGTTTCCGTTTTTTATTACGCAGCCAGGCATAGAGGGTTTGTAATTGTTGCCGTTGCATTTGAGAGAGCCCTCCTTCCTGTTCACTGTATCGAAACACACCCAATATATCATAATACGATTATTGTTTCAAGGGGGTGTTTTGCTGTGAAAAACAGGGGCATTACAGGATGTCCCACTACTCGCTACTTCTGCTGTCAGCACACGGTTTCATCTTCGTATGTTTTAAAAATCGAATCCGTGGTGACGACTGTCAGTTGTTGAATATGGGCTGTAGCGATAATCATCATGCTATACACTAAACGCCCACCTCGCGTGTATCTTACCGAGTTCAACCCTGATTCCCTTAATATTGTGATTCGGTACTGGTATCACCCAGCGGAACTAAGGATTCATCGTTTTCAGATGGAAGCGATAATTGCGGCCGGCTAAAGCAGTATTTATGGTTATTTTCTTTGACGCACAAGGGGATTTTCTCTATAATCCCTTCACAAGAAGTAACGTCTTCTCTAGTTTCGTAAGTATGAATGGGTTAATACAATGCAATCATTAGTGCGTTTTGTCGGTGTTTTAATTATATCTGCAGCTTTTCTGAGTGGCTGTGCCAATTCCGGTAAGTTGTCGGAGGGTGCTGCCGAAATGGCGCAAATCCCCATAACGGAAAACCCCAGCGGCAAGACCTATCCGGGAAAATTTATCTGGCATGATCTGCTGACACCGGATCCCCTGTCGGCCGGGAAGTTTTACGAAAAACTGTTTGGCTGGCAGATTGAATACCAGGGACGCTATGCAGTCGTGCGTAATCACGGCAAAGTTATTGCGGGGATCCTGCAGGTGGAACCACCAGATGGCAAAGCCAGAGATGGTGTCTGGATACCCTGGGTATCCGTGGCCGATGTGGATGCAGCGGTCAATCTGGTAAAGGCCAATGGCGGAAAGATATTGAAAGGCCCGGTTAATATGGATCAACGCGGTCAGGGCGTTCTGATCAGCGACCCGCAACGGGCACACCTGGTGTTACTCAACGCAAAAGAAGGAGATCCGGCCGATACCGAGGCAGCCATCGGTGATTGGCTGTGGGATGAGATTTGGACTGATGACCCGAACCGCATCCAAAATTTCTACGGGTCCGTGTTGGGCTATGATGCGATAGATTCGGGAGACCGATATGGTGTCTTCAAAGCCAAAGAAAAATGGCGTGCGGGTATCCGTCATGTGCAGGATGATCGCGAGCACATGCTTTGGGTGCCGGTTGTCCGGGTGGCTGATCCCGAGGCGGCTGCGCAGCGCGTGAGAGAGTTGGGCGGTGTGGTATGGGTCTCACCCGATGAGGCACCGAGTAAAGGTAATACCGCATTGATTGCCGATACCACCGGCGCACTGTTGTTGATACAGCGATGGCCCCCGCTGGCATCCAAAGGGGGGCTTTGATCATGAAACAATTTATCAGGCTGTTTGTGATTTTTGTGGCACTCCTCTGTGTTCTGTTTTTGACAGGTTGCACCCCCATCGACAGGTCTGCGTGGTCCAGCCCGGGTTATTACGATGTATATGACGGCTACGGGTATCCATATGGGCACGGCTATGGCGGTTATCCGTATCGGTACGATAGATCCAGATCATCAGCAGGCATGGGTCGTCCCGTCGGAATGCCGCGGGGCGGTCGTCGCTAGATTCGAGCTAGACATCATCCGAGACAAGACATGTGTCACCTCCTGCCTTTCAGGTTATGTAGGGAATCATATGTTGGCAGTGCATTGTAATATTCAGAACCCCTTACACGCTTTCCCGCTCCCCATGAAGAACCAGACGCCGAGGAACGGGAATCTTGATCCCCACCTGGTCGAACCTGTTTTTGATTCGTCGAAGCATTTCACGTTTCACCATCAACATCTTGTCAGGCTTAGTCTTTATCATAAATTTGATGGTGACCGCAGACTCACCAAACCCATCCACACCTTGCATCACCGGTTCGTCGATAATGTGGTCGTTGTACTTGGGGTCTTTTGCAATTTCACGGGCCAGTTCAAGGAGTATCCCCATGACTGTGTCCACATCTTCCTCGAAAGCCACATCGATATTAAAGACGGCGCGGGCCCACTCAAAGGTCTTGTTGGTCACTTGTGTGATTTTCCCGTTGGGTATGAAATGGACGCGGCCCTCCAGGTCACGGAGTACGGTGGTTCGCATGTTGACCTTTTCAACAGTGCCCGTCATGTTTCCGATGGTAACAATATCGCCCAGTTCATACTGGTCTTCCAGCAAAATCATGAATCCGCTGAAATAATCCCGCATCAGATTCTGGGCGCCAAAAGCCACGGCCAGGCCCAGGATAGCGGCGCCACCCAGTACGGTTTTGACATCCATACCCGCCTCCTGAAGGACCATGAGGAATCCAAAGAGAATGATGAGGATCCTCGCAACGGCGCCAAAGCTCAGGGCAATGGTTTGGGCGCGATTGTCTCGCCCTTCCTTCGCACCACGGCTACTATGCACAAACACCCGGGCCAATCTGGAGGAGAACAAACGGGAAAGCAGCAGCAGGATTGCCACAGCTAAGATCACCATGAGGATGCGAGGTCCACGGGTAGTAACCCAGTCCAAAAGATTGTCCGGATGAAAGGGGCTTTGCAGCCACACACTCTTGCTGCGGGCCTCTTCCGCCATTTCACGCTTTCGTTCGGCTTTAGACACAACCATTTCTTTTTCCATCCGGACTTGCGTCAAACGCTCGCGGAGATCATTGAGATGGGCTTTTCGTTCGACAATTTCTCCGCTGGCTCGACGGATCTTCCCTTGAACCGATTTAATATCCTGTTGTAATTGATGAAGTTTTTCTCGACCGGCACCGGATTTCTTATTCTCTTCCAACTCCACCAACCGTTTTTTGAGAAATTCTTTCATGTTGGCGAGGCTTTGTTCAGATGTAAAAAGCAGCTTCTCATCCAGTTCTATCTGTTTCTGGAGGGACTTCTTGTGCGCCACGAAATCGACCACGGCCCGCTCTGCCTTTTGAGCCTCCATTGCACTTTCTTCAGCTTCCTTTCGCGCTTCTATCTGCTCCGGGGTTTCAGCACCCTCTTTCAGCGTCCCCTCCTGGGCTATGGGCGTCACTTTTGATTCCGCTGACGGTTTAACTTTCACGGATCGCTGAATCAAAGAAGGCACTGGGGAGGACTTTTTCTGAGATTGGGGCAAAGCCTTTTGTGGCGAGACCGGCTTCGCTTCGGTTCCGCTCTTGTCCGTGCCTCTCAAGTTTCCAAGGACCTTCCGGTCGTTTTCAATCTTCTTCTCCAATGCCTTGATCTTTTTCAAGGTGGTTTTCTTTGCCACAAGGGCCAGGTCAACATGCTTTCTGAAAAAGCCATAGTCACCCTTTAGGCGTTCCAGACTTGCATCGGCCGATTTCCTCTCGTTGGATATGGACGGACCTTTCGACTTATCCTCGGGCTGCTCCACCGCCTGCAACTGTTCCCTGACTTTTTCCAGTTTGGCCCTCATTTTTCGAAATTCTGTTTCCTTCCTCTGTAGATCTTTCTTGAGTTCCCCAAGGGTTTCCTCATCTGCCTTGATGGTTTCAAGAAGGGTCAAGATCCGCTCAGTATCAGAGGTTTTCGCGATTGGGTCGCCGTTTATCTCAGGCTTCTCAGCTGTTTCTTCTGCGAGGACCGTTGGGGCAGAAAGCAGGATAAAGGTCAATCCACCTGTTACGATCAACAACAAAATGCACAGGCAAAGCGAATGATTAAAAGAAATTCGGTATTTAAGCATAAGTCATTCCTTCCAATAAAGAGGGAATTGAGCTAGGAATAAGGGTTTCAGACAATGAGCCTATCTGACAGGTTGTCCAATGGTGACTGGATCTGTTCCGAATGATGAACCAGCAATTCCCGCTTCCTGTTGAAAGGCCCAATACCAGTGTATCTTGAGAATTTCTTTTCGTAAAGCTTTGACTGAAAAATAGCTGAAAATCGCTTCATAGGGGTTTTTTCAAAAAAAGGGAAAGCTAAATGACGTTCCGGCCGAGCTGATCGATGATATGTGGGACCCATTTAAGCAGGGTTCTTCAGGCAGGATATTCATAGAGGGGAAAAATGAGATATGCAGAGACAGGATTTAATCTAGAGGTTGATCTAACCCGGGGAAATATCGAGAGGGTCGCGACGGACCCGAAAGACACTGAACTTTATCTGGGAGGACTCGGTACCAACGCCAAGATCATGTGGGACAGGGTTCCCCCGGAAGTGGACGCATTTTCCCCCGATAATCTCCTCATATTTGCCGCCGGTCTTTTGTGCGGCACACCGGCCACCGGCTGTAACCGAACCATTGTTACCACCATTTCTCCTCTGACGAAATTGATGGCATTTTCCATGATGGGAGGCTTTTGGGCGCCCGAATTGAAGTATGCCGGTTATGACAAAGTGATTCTCCACGGAAAGTCCCCTCAACTGGTATATTTATGGATCCATAACGATAAAGTGGAAATTCGTGATGCGTCCCATTTAAGCGGGAAAGGCTCCCTTGAAACTGCGGAGCTCATTCGGCAAGAGTTGGATGAGCCGAAAGCCCAGGTGGCTTCAATCGGCCTGGCCGGAGAAAACAGGGTCTTTTTTGCTTCCATCGAGCAGGGCAGGTCCAGCGCAAGCCGGGGTGGTATCGGGGCGGTGATGGGAGACAAGGGAATCAAGGCCATTGCAGTACGGGGCACAAAAGACATTCATGTGGCGAAGCCGCCTGAATACCTGAAACTGTGTAATGAAGTGCTGGAATATATCAAATTCCGGGAAGAGAATCCCATTCCAGGAGTTGTACCCATTCACGCCGTCCTTGGATCACCTCAGGAAATGGCGATCCACGATGAAAAATGGCATTTGGAGTCTTTCGCCTGGGGAAATGCTCGGAAACGGCAAAAAGATTTCTGGAGCAAGGATAATGAAAAGGCCTTTACGGACACCTTGGAAATGGGCCGCACCCGGTTGATCAGTTGCTATAATTGCCCCCTGCACTGCGGGGCCACCATCTCCATGCCCGGTCTGCCCACCTATATGATGAAGTGTTTCACCAAACTGACCTATTTGATGGCTGCCTATTCGGACCTCGATTTTGGTCTCCGGATTGCGCAAAGCGCCACCGAATATGGCGTGGACGGTTATTCCACCCCGCAGGTTATCGCCTTCGCCCTCGAATTATATGAAGATGGTATTCTATCGGCCGATGATTTACCCGGAATGCCTGAAGATACCGAAGGCAGATTCTACTATTTGCTGGACAGAATTGTTCGGCGGGAAGGAATCGGTGACACCCTGGCCAACGGAACCCACAAGGCAGCCCGGCAGATCGGCCGCGGGGCCGAAGCTTACGCCCATAACAACATCAAAAGGCAGGAGCAGGCGCCTCTTAAGCTGAGCATGCTCAACCCCGTTTATTTCCTCATGTACTGCACCGGGGAAAAGTTGAACATCACCCAGATCGAGGGGCAATTCCCCCAGGCGCCTTATGCCAGGTATGAAGATCGGGAAGCGTTTGTGAAGGATTGGTTCCAGGTGCCCCATGAAAAGTTCAAACAGTATTTTCTGGACTGGAATCCCCGTGGCGAAAACTCAAACCCCTATTATCCTACCCCGGAAATCGTCAGCCATATCGTGGACTGGCAGGAGAGAATGCACTACATCGACGATGCCCTAGGGGTGTGTGCCGGGCTCTCCTCGTTTCATATGAAACCACCGTATCATATCCACAATCTTCCAAAGTTTTTTTCAGCCGGTGCCGGGGTTCACATGGACGAGGAAACACTGTCCCAGGCCGCCAAGCGATACCGGACGCTGATTCGGGCCATCAATATCAAAAGAGGTATGAGAAGAAAGGATGAAAGACCCCCTGAAGACCACTGGAAGAGAAGGTTTCCCGAACTTGAGAAAGAACTCATTGACACGTATTACAGGTTAAAAGGCTGGAATAAGGAGGGGGTTCCCACAAAAAAGACCCTTCGTGACCTGGACCTGGATTACGCGGCTGAAGACCTGATAAAAAAGGGCATTTTGTCTGATGATGAAGGCTGAAAAAGCCGGCCCGCCCCGTGGCGACTGGCCGGGTGCAGCAGAGAGCGGCGAAATCCTGACCTTTTTGAAAAAACCGATTTTTCTTGACAGAAAGCTGTCTTTTGCGATTACATCATCAGGTGGGGCAGGGATTAATATATTGAAACATCAGAGTTTCCACCCCTGAGGATTTCTTACAGTCAATTTTTTCGTACACCCGAGGAGGATTATCATGAAGCGTTTATTGATTGTCTTTTGCAGTCTGGCAGCCCTCGTTAACGTGTCCACCGTTTCTCAAGCTGAAAGCCCCGATACAATTGTCTTTGGAATTCTCCCCTATTTCAGCCCCGCCAAGTTGATGGAACTTCATAAACCCATCAAAGAACGCCTCTCAAAGGACCTCAATGAAAAAGTCTCCATGGTCAGCGCTCCAAATTTCAAGAAATTTCGGGAACGGACACGTGAAGGAGGGTATGACCTGGTTTTTACCGCGCCTCATATGGCCCGGCTGGCAGAATTGGAAACCGGTTACCAGCGTGTTGTCATGTCCACCCATCGCGGCCGTCCCATCTTTCTGACAAAACAGGATTCCCAAATCAACACGCTGGAGGATTTAAAGGGCAAGAAAATCGCCTTACCTCCCCCCCGGGCGATAAATCATCATGTGGCGCTCAAGGCCCTGAAAGAACACGGTCTCGAGGATGGAAAATCGGTCACCATTGTTACGACTCCTTCTCACAGCAGTGCCCTGTTATCGGTTTTGAATGATCAGGTGGATGTTGCTGTCATGGGGAAATCTCCTTGGGGAGCCTATAAGAAAGAGTACTGAGACCGGGTTAGAGTCCTTGCCACATCATATGATTTCCCGGGATTTATCATCATGGCCAACCCGTCCATGAGTTCCGCAAAAGTGAAGAAAATCAAGGAAAGTCTTTTAGGCTTCCCTGCCACTGTGCAGGGTAAAGCCTACTTCGGGAAAACGGCCTTAGAGGGTTTTGCACCCATTGAAGACAAAACCATGGCGGAGCTCGATCCTTATGTCCAAGCCATTTTCGGAGTAAAATAATCATGTCAATGTGGATTCTGGATAGAATAAAGAAATCATTGCGAACAAAGCTGGTTCTGGCCAGTGTGGTGATCGAAATCATAATGCTTGGTCTGCTTCTGGCGAACAGCGTTCGCCTGATAAACGATAATATAAGACATCATGCCATTGATGATGTTGAGGAAACCTCACCCATGCTCAATGCAGCTTTAGCGCCCCTTCTATTTCAGCGGGATTTAGCCTCAATGACCGATTTTTTGGGTGAACTTCCACTGGGACCCGAGCGCGGTCTGAGTTATGTAGTCGTTTTTGATGACAGGAATCAGATCTATGCGCACAAGGGAAAGGTTGACATCAAAAAGCTGCCTTCCCTGGACAGAGACTTCGAGGATGCTGTTCGTGACGGCGTGTTTGATACGAAAACCCCGCTCAAACTGAGTGGTGTAAAGATCGGAGAGGCGAGATTCGGCATATCTTTGGGTTCTGATTTGACGTCGAAAAAAGCGGTGCTGTCTCAAGGCTTGTTGATTGCGTCAGGCGAAGTTTTATTAACAATTATTTTACTCAGCATCATTGGATTCATGCTTACGCGTCATATAGGCACCCTAATGAAGGGCTCCCGGGAAATGGCTTCCGGGAATTATTCCATAAAACTGGCGATACCCGGAACCGATGAAATATCACAGCTTGCCAAAGACTTTAACCGGATGGCCGCAGCGGTAAATCAAAGATCCCAATCTTTGGCGGAAAGTGAAGAGCGGTATCGGTCGTTGGTTGAAAATCAAACCGAACTTGTCAGCCGTTTTACCCCTGACGGGAAACTTGTCTTTATGAACGATGCGTTTTGCAGTTTTTTTGAAAAGACAAAAGACGAATTGATCGGTAAGAAATGGCAGCCTTTACCCGTTAATGATGACGTTCCGCTTATTCAGGATAAACTTCGGACACTATCCCCATCAAATCCTGCAGTTCTTATGGAAAATAGAATACCCTCGGGTAAAGGTGACATCCACTGGATACAGTTCGTCAATAGCGGTTTATTTGATGCTGATGGCAATTTGCTGCAAATTCAATCTGTTGGGCGTGACATTACCGAACGTAAGCAGGCGGAAGAGGAAAAGGATAATCTGCAAACCAAGCTCCAGCGCGCTCAAAAAATGGAAGCCATGGGTCTTATGGCGGGCGGCGTGGCCCACGATCTGAATAACATCCTCTCAGGGCTTGTAAGCTATCCCGAATTACTGCTGATGGATCTCACCGAAGACAGCCCACTGTGGAACCCCATCAAGACAATGCAGGAGTCCGGGATGAGGGCCGCCGAAGTGGTCGAAGACCTGATGACCATCGCCAGGGGGGTTGCCAGCGGCAGTGAAGCCCTGAACCTCAACAGGGTGGTTGAAGAATATTTGGATTCTATTGAGTACGGGAGACTCGAAAAGGCGCGTTCACTTGTCAGCTGCAGGACTGAACTGGACCCCGATCTTCTTAACATGAGAGGTTCTGTTATCCACATCAGGAAGATCCTCATGAACCTGGTGCCCAATGCTTCAGAGGCGATTGATGGCAGCGGAACTGTTACCATATCAACCACGAACCGTTATCTGGATGAACCCCTCATGGGATATGAAGATGTGCGCGAGGGTGAATATGTTGTGCTCACAGTCTCAGACGACGGTTCGGGCATATCCCGGCAGGATCTTGAAAGAATTTTCGAGCCCTTCTACACAAAGAAGGTAATGGGGAGGAGCGGGACGGGGTTGGGTCTGGCCGTTGTATGGAACACGGTTCAGGACCATAAAGGATACATTAACGTTAAGAGCAGCGGGGAAGGAACGGTGTTTGAGCTTTACTTCCCGGTGACCAGGGACCAACTTTCCGAAGACAGGGAAGATATTCCGGTAGCGGAATATCTGGGCCATGGCGAGAAGATTCTGGTGGTTGACGATGAGGAAAGGCAGAGGGAAATCGCCAGCGGCATGCTGACAAAACTGGATTACGTTGTTCAAGCGGTCTCCAGTGGGGAAGGGGCCATAGAATATGTGAAGGCGCACCCGGTGGACTTGATCGTCCTGGATATGGTTATGCCAAAAGGGATCAACGGTAGGAAAACCTATGAAGAGATCGTCAAGATCCGTCCCGGTCAAAAGGCCGTCATCGCCAGCGGCTACGCGAAATCAAAAGAGGTGGACAGGGCACAGAAATCAGGGGCAGGCAAGTACATAAAAAAACCTTATACCCTGGAGAAAATCGGCCTCGCCGTTAAAGAGGAGTTGAAAAAATAGGCGGATGCCCTTGTTGTGCTTTAGGATAATTTTTTTGAAAGAGAGGGAATTGATGATGATGGTTAAAAAGATTGATCATATATGCATTGCGGTGAAGGATTTGGAGGCGGCCAAGAAAGTCTGGGAACCCATGTTGGGCAAATCAGGCCCTGACGATGCCTATGTGGATGAACCTGAAAAGATCAATGTGGCCAGATACATGGTGGGTGAGGTGGGGTTTGAGTTGATGGAATCGATAGCTCCCGATGGAGATGTGGCAAAGTTCATTGCCAAGAACGGTGAGGGCGTGATGCTCATCAGCTTTAATGTGGACAACACCCGGGAAGCGATTGACGAGCTGAAGGCGAAGGACTATCCCTTTATTCCGGATTCGAGGGGCGAGGTTGCAAGACCATTTCGTGATTGCGAATTTGCCTTTATACATCCCAAAAAGCTGAACGGCGTCCTGACGGAGTTGATCGATTATAAGTGGGACGAGCTTGAATAGTGCCCGAACGAAAACTGTCTTTTTCGCCAATCTCTGCGTCAGATAAAAATTTTAATCCTCTAAATACCAAACGTATTCCTGTGGTTAAAATTTTGATCTTCCTTGACCTTGACAAAAAATCCTAGTTTTCGTTCAGACACTAAATAGTGCTTTTTCCGATTCTACTTATCAGGGGAGTTTCGGAATGCGGGGAAAAAGTGAGAGAATTGCGATGATAGACCAGCCCAGATGGTCTTCCACGGGCAGCAGTTTCAAGGATATGCGTCTTTCGTTCAACCTCACCGCAATCATGTCGGTGACTTCCGGCGGCCCGTCCCCGATCTTTTGGAGCAGGCCTTCTATTTTCTCGCGATCGTTTCCCTTGAAAAGCTCAAGGAAGTTTTGCCCCAGAAGCGATGTTTCAGGGAACCCGCATAAAGAAAACCCCCTATTGTTGCAGAAAATGATCTTTCCATCGGGATTGAGTTCAAGAACGCCTTCCGATATGTTGTTCAGGATGGTCTCTAAATGGCGTTCAGCGTAGAGAAGTTCCTTGGTTATTCTCCGTTGATAGATATCTTGAGAGCCCGCAGATGTTTCAGAACCATTTAAAGTCTCCTCATCCCTTTGGTCCAGAATCTTCAAGAGTTGCTTCGACATTTCTGTAAACGGGCCTTTGGCAACAGCGGCATCTGCGCCCAGTTCCGCAAAATGCGTCAATTCCTCAAGGGTTGTGCCCGAAATGATCACCATGAAAAGATCTTTCAAGTGGTGCATGCTTCTGATAATGCGGCAAAGTCTGTCGCCCCTGACATTGGGCATCACGAGATCGATAAAGGCCACATCCGGGACAAAATGTTTCAAGATTTCCAATGCGGAAAGCCCGTCTTTAGCTGTGACCACTTCATGACCCTGTTCTTCAAACAGATCTGCCATGAACTCCAGCATGAACCGATCATTGTCAACAACCAGTATTTTTTTTCCCATGGATCTTCCCAAGCATTGACAGTTTGCTAATTTTATTCTGCCCCTGACAACTAGCATGTCAATATACATCAATTAGAGGACTTCGTGAAGAAAAAACCGCTTGACATGGTTAGACGCACTGTCTAGCATATGGACGAAGTGAATTTTTTTAAAGATATTCTCTTTAATACAACCGGGTAGAAGGAGACAACAAAATGAAACACCCCATTGAACTCAGGATTAACGGGGATACTTATTCCCTGGCGGTTCATCCGTGGCGCACCCTCAACGAGGTGCTTCGGGAAGACCTGAACCTCACGGGTACCAAGCTTGGCTGCGGCTCCGGAGACTGTGGTGCCTGCACGGTGCTTGTGGACGGCCGAAGCGTCAACTCGTGCCTGACCCTGGCCCTGGAGGTTCAGGGAATGGACATTCTAACCGTTGAAGGGCTGGCCCCGTCGGGGAGTGAGCTGCATCCCATCCAGGAAGCGTTCGTTGAAACAGGCGCCATTCAGTGCGGGTTCTGCACTTCCGGTATGGAAATGTCGGCCGCTTACATTCTCTCCCAAAACAGTTCCCCCACGGAACAGGAGATCCGGGAAGGTCTCTCCGGCCATCTGTGCCGATGCACCGGCTACATCCAGATCGTGGAGGCGGTTTCGGAAGCAGCCGGCAAAATGAAACAATCCCCAACGGATATGAACACGGAGGGGTCTGAACATGACATTACCTAAATTTGAATACTTTGCACCCCAGAGCCTGGAAGAGGCACAGCAGCTTCTCCTGGATAAAGGGGAGGGGGCCCATCTGCTGGCCGGTGGAACAGACCTGATGGTGAAAATGAACCATGGCCTGCTGAAACCGGCATCCGTAATCGCTCTCAAACACATCAAGGGTCTGGAACGCATCACCTTTGACCCGGAAAATGGTTTAAAAATTGGCGCCACAGCCCTTTTGGCAGATGTGGCATCCCATCCGGATATCCTGGAACATTATCCGGCCGTGGCCGCCGCGGCTCGGGAAACCGCCAATGTGCAGATTCGGAACATGGGGACTGTGGCGGGAAACATCTGCAACGCCGCCCCTTCAGCGGACAATGCGCCAAGCCTGCTGGCCATGAATGCGGAAGTTGTTATATACGGCGCCACAGGAAAAAGACGCCTCCCCCTGGAGCAGTTTTTCGAGGGACCCGGGCTCAACGCTCTCGGTCCCGGTGAAATCTTAACTGCCATTCTGGTCCCCGTTCCTGGCGTGGGGTTGGGTGTTTCTTACCAGCATATTTCAGCCCGGGGAAAAGTGGATATTTCGGCCGTATGCGTCGGTGTTATGGTGCGCATGGATCAAAACATCTGCTGCGAGACCCGCATATTCTTAGGCGCTGTGGGACCGGTGCCCATGCGGGCCGCAAAGGCCGAAGCCTCCGTCCTTGGAAAAGAGCTGACCGAGGAGGTCATTGAATCGGCGGGCGCTGCGGCATCGGGCGAATCTCAACCCATTACAGATGTCCGAAGCAGCGCGGATTACCGGAAAAAAATGGTGGCGGTCTTAACGCGAAGGGCCCTTACCGAAGCCCGCGACCGGGCCTTGAACAGTTGAGGGGAGAGGAATAATCAATGGAACAATTCAGTATCGTTGGAAAAGACGTGCCGAGAAACGATGCCGTTGCCAAGGCGAGGGGATCCGCCATATATACCGATGACATGAAACTGCCGGGAATGCTTTACGGGCAGATCCTCAGAAGCCCCGTGGCCCATGCCCGGATCATAAACATCGACACGAGCAAGGCAAGAGCGCTTCCGGGGGTGAAGAGCGTCATCACGGGGAAGGATATTCCAAAGGTCAAATACGGCAACTGGCGCCTGTTCGCCGACACCCAGGACGAGTATACCCTGGCCGTTGACAAGGTAAGATTCATCGGGGATGAAGTGGCGGCTGTTGCGGCCGTTGACAAAGAAACCGCCCGGGAAGCCATTGAACTCATTGATGTTGAGTACGAAACCCTGGAAGGATTGTTTGATGTGGATTCGTCCATTAAGGAAGGGGCGCCGGTCATACACGATTATTGTCCCGATAATGTCAGCGTCAACCGGAAAATCGAGTATGGGGACATGGAAAAAGGGTTTCGGGATTCCGACTATGTCCGTGAGGATACCTTTAAGGTTCACTCCGTAAGCCATGCCTACCTGGAACCCTGTTCGGCCCTTGCCCAGGTGGATCTGGATGGCAGAATTACCCTCTGGACCTCCACCCAGACGCCCTACATTGTGCAGTGTCTGCTGGCATCCACCCTGGAAATGCGGGAGAACGACATCCGGGTCATCAAGCCCTTTGTGGGGGGTGGTTTCGGGGGGAAAATGGAGCTTCGCGCCTGGGAGTTCTGCGCGGCCTTTATGACGAAGGAAACGGGTCTCCCCGTGAAATTCACCCTTTCGAGGGAAGAAGAATTTCTGACCGGCCGCAGACGTCACCCCATGACGCTCCACTCAAAGGTGGGATTCAAGAAAGATGGCTCCCTCATGGCCAAGGACCTTAAAATTATCCTGGACGGCGGTGCTTACAATGCCATGGGGCCTACGGCCACGTTTCTGTGCGGCAATTTCGGTGCCATGCTGTACCGGTATCCCAATTACCGGTTTCACGGGCGGCACGCCTACACCAACAAACCGCCCGCCAGCGCCATGCGTGGATTCGGTGCACCCCAGTCCCTTTACGCCTCCGAAATTCAGATGAACCTGGCGGCCGAGGCCCTCGGGATAGACCCGGTGGACCTGCGATTGAAGAACGCTCAGGTGAGCGGGGACGAAATCCCTGATGTGGCCACCGTATCCAGCTGCGGCTTTAAGGAGTCCATAGAAGCGGTGGCGAAAATGAGTGACTGGAAGCAGCTCAAGAAGAAACTCCAGCCGGGGCAGGGCATCGGCATCGGATGCTACAGCTTTATCTCCGGCGGGGTGTTCAACTGGTTCAACACCCAGTACCCCTTTTCGGCAGCAGAAGTGAGGGCCTTTTCAGACGGTACCGTTCACCTGCTGACCATGGCCTCCGACATCGGACAGGGATGCGATACGACCATGAAGCAGATCCTGGCGGAAGAACTGGGCCTGCAAATGGAGGATATCCGTATAACATCTGCAGATACGGCCACCACGCCACAGGCGGATCTGGGGTCCTGGGGAAGTCGGGTGACGCTCATGGCCGGCAATGCGGTCATTGATGCCGCCAGGAAGATCAAGGAAAATCTGTTCGGTGCGCTGTCCGCTTTTTTGAATGCAAACGTCATCTATGAGATGGAATGCAAGAACGGCATGGTTCAGCCCAAAGACCGACCCAAAAAAGCCGTTCCCTTTGGCGACGTGGTCAACATGGTTCAGAAAGCCAAGCGGGGTGAACCCCTCATCGCCCACGGGTACTACACGCCCCGGGACAAAGGGCTCGTGACACCTGCCTTTGGGTTCGGTGCACAGGTCGCCCTGGTGGATGTGGACCGGGAAACCGGTAAAGTGGATGTGAAGCAGATCTGGACGGCCCATGATTGCGGTACTGTCATTAATCCGAAGGGCGTGGAAGGACAGCTGGCCGGTTCCATCCAGATGGGGCTGGGATATGCCCTTTCAGAGCAGTTCGTCATGCAGGACGGAAAAACGCTCAATACGAATTTCCTCGATTATAAAATGCCCACGGCCATGGACATGCCCCCCAGTGAGGTAAAGCACATCGATACCTATGAACCCGAAGGTCCCATGGGTGCGAAGGAATGTGGTGAGGGACTGGCATCTCCCACAGCGCCCGCGATTTCGGATGCTGTTTATCACGCCACCGGATACCGATGCAAGGATCTGCCCATTACGCCGGAGAAAATCCTGAAATCGATGGAAGAAGAAGGGTGAAATTACGCCGGGTTCCCATGTGCCAGCGTGGGAACCCATTATAGGGCACAGACTTATGGGCATCAAAGAACGACGTGAGCGTGAAAAAAGCGAAAGGCGTGAATCAATCCTCAAAGCGGCTATCCGGGTTTACGATAAAGAGGGTTATCACGCCATCACAATGGAAAAAATTGCCGAAGCGGCCGAACTGAGCCGTGCCACGCTGTATCTCTATTTCAAAACCAAAGACGAAATTTTCATTCATGCCATTCTTTCATACTCAGACTTTTTCAGGGAACGGCTTGAAAAAGTTTATGCCGGCTGTGCTGAAACAAAGGATGATCTGCTGAAAAACCTGTGGTTCACGTTCATTGAGTTTTATGAAAAAGACCGACCATCATTCAATGTAACCCTTTATTTTCACCAAAGTGAGATGATTCGAAACCTGCCGGAAAACCTCAGGATTATGCTGGATCATTCAGGCACCCGAATCTATGAATCCCTTTCGAAAATAATGGCCTACGGCATTGGACAGGGCGTTTTTCGGGAATCAAACCCGAAAACCCTGGCAGAGGTGGTGTGGACATCATTCCTGGGTATCATACACCTTGAAAACAGCAAACATGCCATGTCTCGAAAACCCCATCTGGCGGTTACATGGCAACTGGCGCTGGAAATGTTATCAAAAGGTATCTTGAAAAGCCATTGAGTGGGGGATGGGATGGGAATCGGAAAGTCCATACCGCGTATAGATGCGCTCGAAAAAGCCACCGGCCGGGCACTTTATACCGATGATTTTCAAATGCCCGGCGCGCTTGTGGCCAAATGCGTTCGAAGTACCATTGCCCATGGACGTGTCAAGTCCATTGATATCCAGTCCGCACAAGCCCTTGCCGGCGTAGTCTCCACATTTACCTATGAAGATGTACCATCCATACCCTTTGCCACGGCCGGGCACCCCTTGAACCTGGACCCCGCCCACGAGGATGTGGCGGACCGACTCATCCTGACACGGAATATCCGGTTTTATGGAGATGAAATTGCGGTGGTGGTGGCGGAAAGCGAGAAAATCGCCCAAGAAGCCCTTGAACTGGTTCGAGTGGAATATGAGGGTTATGAGCCTTTGATGACCCCCGAGCGTATTCTTGCGCCGGGTGCAAGGGAAATACACAAAGGGTCGGGCAATATGGCGGGCGAAAGCGCCTTCCAGTGTGGGGGCGATGTTCCAAAGGCCCTTTTAGATTCGGATTTTCTCCTGAAAGCGGATTATCAGACCCGGATGGTTCAGCATTGCCAGCTGGAAAACCATTCGGTTCTGGCCCATATGAAAGATGGCAACCGGATTACCCTTGTGACCGCCACCCAGATACCTCAGATTGTTCGACGGATTGTGGGGAAGGCCCTGAGCCTGCCCTGGCATCAGGTCCGGGTCATCAAGCCCCATGTGGGCGGTGGCTTCGGAAACAGGCAGGACGTAGTGCTGGAACCCCTGGCGGCCTTTTTAACGTTGAAACTGGGCGGTCGGCCGGTTCGGATCGCCCTAAATCGTGAAGAATCTTTTGGGTGTACCCGCGCCCGGCATCCTTTCCATATTCATATGACCACGGGCGTAAAACAAGACGGGACCCTCACCGCAAACCAGATCAATGCGGTCTCCATCACCGGGGGATATGCATCACACGGCCACGGCGTAGCGGCGGCCGGCAGCGCCAAGGCCTGTTCTCTCTATCCGCGTGGGGCCATCGATTACAAGGGGCGTACCCTCTACGCCAATATGCCCGTGGCCGGCGCCATGCGGGCCTACGGCGCACCCCAGACCCTTTATGCCATAGAATGTAACATGGAAGATGCTGCCCGGGAAATCGGCATGGATTCCGTCCGATTCCGCCTGAAAAACGTTGCAGTGGAAGGGGATGTGAATCCTTTAACAAAAAAACCGCTTCTAAGCTGCGGTATCAAGGCGTGTCTGACCAAAGGGAGGGAATGGATCGGGTGGGACGAAAAAAAACGCCATTATGCAGACTGGAAACAGGGCCCCATTCGAAAGGGCCTGGGAGTGGCGTGTTTCACCTTCGGATCCGGCACGTATCCCGTCTGTGTTGAGATTGCGGGGGTACGGCTGGTCCTGAATCCGGATGGCTTTATCAGTCTCCAAGCAGGCGCTGTGGAGATTGGTCAGGGCTCGGATACGGTGGCCGTGCAGATGGTATCAGAAACCGTGGGTGTTCCGTGCAGCCGGATTCAACTGGCATCCACCCATGACACAGATTTTCTCCCGTTCGACACGGGAGCCTACGCATCCCGGCAGAGCTACGTACTCAGCAACGCCCTGTTGAAGGCATCACAGGAGTTTAAAACTAAAATACTGAAGTATGCCAGCATGATAACAAACATATCGGAAGCAAACCTTGATATAAAAGACGGGATTGTGGTGCATGCGGGCGAAATGTCGCCCGGGGTCATTTCCCTGGAAGATCTTGCCAGGAATGCTTACTACCACAAGGAGCAAGGGGGGCAGATTACGACGGATGTTTCCCACAAAACCACCACCAACGCGCCGTGTTTCGGGTGTACTTTCGTGGATGTAACGGTGGATATTCCCCTCTGCCGGGTCCACATCAATGATATCATCAATGTGCACGATTCCGGGGTTATCCTCAACCCGGTTACGGCCCAGGGGCAGGTCCAGGGGGGCATGGCCATGGGGATCGGCGCAGCCCTCTATGAGGAATTGCGGGTGGACCGGAAAACCGGCTATGTTTATAACAACAGCTTTTCCGACTACAAAATGCCAACGGCCCTGGATGTTCCCCATATGGGCTGTGAATTTGTGGAGACCTTTGAGCCCACATCCGGGTATGGCAACAAAGCCCTTGGGGAACCGCCCGTGATTTCCCCGCCCCCGGCCATCCGAAATGCCATTCTGGATGCCACCGGTGTGGCCATCAACGAACTGCCCCTGACCCCCCAGACCCTGTTCAGGCATTTCCGGCGGGCGGGCTTGGTTTGATGGGCCAGGAGGGGTCGGAGTGACGGACAAAATTTATTTGGCGCGGTGAATCTGCCGTTTTATTACCGCCATGACCGCCTCTTTCTTGATGGGCTTGGTCACATAGTCATCCATTCCGGATTGAATACATTTCTGCCGGTACCCTTTCATGGCGTGGGCCGTCATGGCAACGATGGGAAGATGGGTGAATCCCGCTGCCCGAATGGCCGCTGTGGCCTGGAACCCATCCATTAACGGCATTTGAATGTCCATGAAAATCAGGTCGAAACCCTTTGGCCTTTTTTGTACCGCAAGGACCGCTTCTTCTCCGTTGGAAGCAATATCCACCGTAAATCCGGCCTTTTCGAGCAGTATTCTGGCGAGTTTCTGGTTCACCTTGTTGTCTTCGGCAATCAGTACCCGCAGGGGATTTACTTCCGGGATGTTTTCCGAAACCGGCATTTGATCCTTGGCCGGAAGACCCGGAGATATATCCTTTTTCCCCACATTTTCAAACCAGGCGGTGAAATGAAAAGTGCTCCCTTTTGATACCTCACTTTCCACCCGGACATCCCCGTCCATAATGGTGGCGATCTGTTTAGAGATGGACAATCCCAGGCCCGTGCCACCGTATTTTCGTGTGCTGGATCCGTCCGCTTGATGGAAGGGCAGAAAAATGGTTGTCAATTTTTCGGCCGGTATGCCGATGCCTGTGTCCCGGATGGATGTGTGGATGAGCACCCGCCCGTCTGTCTTTCGAGCCAGGGAAACGTTCAGTTCGATCTCGCCGGATTCCGTAAATTTGGAGGCATTTCCCGTGAGATTGATCAATACCTGGCGAAAGCGCAGCTCATCCCCCTTCACGTGGGAACTCACATTATCCGAAATATTACAGATGATTTCCACCGGTTTGCTCCCCACACGCGGCCGGATCAGTTCGCACACTTCACGGGCGGTGATTCCCGGTGAAAAAACCGTTTTCTTCAACATGAATTCACCCGCTTCAATCTTGGAAAAATCGAGGATATCATTGATCAGCATCAGCATCGCTTCTCCGCTTTGTTTGATGGTTTTAACAAAATCATTCTGGGTTTCACTGAGGGGGGTTTCAATGAGCATGTCGGTAAATCCGATGACTGCGTTCATGGGCGTTCGGATTTCGTGGCTCATATTGGCGAGAAACTGGCTTTTGGCCTGGTTTGCCGCATCGGCCTGCCTTGCCAGTTCATGGGCCTTGTCAACGGCGCTGCGCAACTCTTTATTAATGCGGACAATGTCCTCGGTACGTTCCCGGACCAGTTCATCCAGATGGTCCCGGTGCTTCTTTAATTCCTCCGTTGTCTGTTTCTTTTCAGCAATTTCAACGTTAAGGGCTTCATTTCGCTCCTGAATCTGCAGGGTCAGCTCTTCGTTGCGTTCGTATACCCATGAAAACCGTTTAATGAGATTGATTTTTTCATTGAGCTGATCGCATTTTTCGTTCACTTTCAGGTTCAATTCATCGGTTTTTTTGAAAATCAGGAATAAGGTGTGGCGCCACGGTTTCCATATTTGTGGAAGCCTGCGGGCTTCGGGGAATTGAGCGCCTCGGCTCAGGGCAATCAGATTGCTGATGAAATATTCCGAAGGAAAAATAAACCGGGTGATCACCACATAAACCGCAGCGGACAGGATAAAAAACATGCCCATCACCAGGAGCATGGTCCCAATCCACCCGTGGAAGAATCTGGGAAAGATGGACGGCAGCAGATGGACCAGAAACCCCAGGGCCGCAAAGGCGAAAGCGAAAGCCATAATCCCCAAAAAGATTCGCTGGTCTTTTCGAAGAAAATGGAGGATTGCTCCCATGGGTTTTACGTCATGGGGCGGCGTGTCCTGTTCTTTTTTATTCATGTTCAGGTACCCCGGGGGAATCGGCGGATTGAAAGTGGAACTGGAGCTTGAGGGATCCGATTTCAATGACGTCGAATTCCTTCAGTACGACCTCATGTTTCACCACGTGAAAATTGACCTTTGGCTTGACAAACCCTTCGGTGGGCGTCAACCGGAATTCCTCATCCGTGTGGTTGATGACGGCCGCGGTTTTTCCCATGAAAACCCCTTTGACCTGGATATGGTTTTCAGACCCTTTTCCGATCCTTACGGGGAATGATTCCAATGGGAAGATCCCATCAGAACCGTCCATGTAAGATAAAACCGGAACCCTTTCTTTGGGGTCAGGCGCATCATCTGCCAGCCGGGAGATATTGCGGACCAGTTTGGAACGATGCTGGTGGGTATCCAGAGTCATGGTCATCCGCGAACTCAGGATTTCGGAATCTGAGGGGATTTTCTCTCCTTCCACATAGGCGAACAGCAGAAGATGGCCCCCCACGGTGATGATGTCATTGTGGGTGAGCGCCCGAGATATGATCAGTTCTTCGTTCACAAATGTGCCGTTTCGACTCTGCCGATCCGTAATGTAGAAAAGGCCGCTTTCCGCTTCAATCTCAGCGTGGTGTCCGGAAACCGCCGGGTCATCGATTACCAGATGATTATCCGGCGATTCTCCGATGGTAAGAGGGCTGTTTTCATGGATCATCATGCTTTTGATGATTTTTCCTCCTGATTTCAGCTTAATTGACGGCATATTACACTCCCGTGGGAAAAGATGGCACAAGCCCGGTCGAAGTTTATCCCCTTTTGCTGATTGGATCAATGGCAGTATTATAGCGAAAAAACGCCAGGGTGTCGATGGTTTCCGCGTTCCAGGGACAGGAACAAGGGCGAATCCGCTGGCCATGAATAGATTTTTGTGTTGACGAGGTTCATCTATCACGGGTAAGTTTCCAGGAATATCATCGTCGTTACGCTTTTTTTGAAATCCCTGAAAGGTGCAAGGTTCCCCACAGAAATGAGCAACCTGCTCGACAGCAATCATATCGTCCACTTTTTCCTGGACCTTTACCGGCGCCAGATCGGGCTCCCCGAAGCGGATCCCCGTCTCATGAGTGCGCGTGCCCTGGATCCCCTGAATGCCAGGGAGACCACCTATGAATTGAAAGTCCGTTATAACCAAAGAGACAGCTCCCGTCGCATGAGCCTCTGCCGGCTGGGCGATGACGTGGATAGCAAGAGCGTCTGTTACAAGGTGATCTATGACGATCTCCTGGTGCTCAAGATTCCGCCTGAACCGGTCATTGATTTTGACCAGTATCTGGAGAGCATCCAATTGGAACGCCGAATGGCCGACCGCCTCAGCCCCGGGGTTCCGTGTGTGGGTCCCAGTCTCGCGGCCATCGCGAAAAAAATTCCGGAGCTACAGGATGAAGCACATCCAGCAGGGGCCATGAATGAAACAAACATTGCCAGACATCTGAGGCACACCCCGAGCCTCCAGAAATATTTCAAAATCGGGGGGTCTTTTGTTCTGTTCATGAGTCTTTCAAGACATCTGTTTTTTGATCAGGTGATAAGCCGCATGCACCGGCAGGAGAGCCGTGTAAAAGATGCCATTTCGGGCAGCCTCCACACCATGGGGGATATCCTGGCTTTCGAAGGTACCTTTGGCAGGGACAGAGGGGATCTCTTTTTCAGTTTTGCAGATCTTCAGGAGTCGTATCTGCGCAGCATGGATCAATTGCTGCAGCAGCATGGCAGAGAGATCATTGAAATTCCGGACCACCGAAAGAAACAGTGGATGTTCGATCAGCTGGCGGAAAAAGAGATCATTCATGAACGGCACCCATTGCCGGACACGTTTATCAATGATCAAAAACGGACTGCAAAGATTGTTTTCTCACAGCACAAAAAGACCGTCACCCAGTTTGTCAATCTCATAAAATCGGATATTCGAAAAACCAGTGAACATCGCAACCGCAACATCGCGTCGGGAATTATCACCAATATTGTGAAATTGCTCATGCATCTCAAGGAAAAAAATGCTGCCATCCGTGATTTGAAACCGGATAATATGTTTCTGGTGGGACAATCGGACAATCCTGATATTTTCCTCACATCAGCTGATCAATACGCCCTGGGGCTCATTGATCTGGAAACCGCCATAAATTTCCGAGAGACCGAACCCCCGGAACAGCCGATCCTGGCAGGAACTCCCTTTTATGCCACCCCCTCGCACATTTTTGAAAACCGTATCCTCGAGCAGGTTTTCCGCGATGCACCCCGCACCCTTTACCTGCAGGATTGGTTTGCCGCCGTCGGGATCATATATAACGTCGTGACCGGCGGAACCCTCTTTAAAAAAACCGGTCAGCTCCTGCCTGAGGTGGTTCGAGTGCGATCAAGGGCCATCTCTCTTGGTGATCCTCTGCAGGGAGTCCTGAAAAATGTGAGTTGGGTTTTTTGGCGCACGGCCTGTGCTGAATTCAATGCGTGTATGGCAGCAGACCGGTCCATGTTTAAATGCATTCCCCTGGCGCTTGGTTCATTGGAAAAGGGTATGCTGCTGGAAGAAACCGCTGTCTGTGAAGGATTCCTGGTGGATCAAATCAAGATATGTGTCTTGAACCAGGAAATTTTCAAGGAAGACAAGACCCGCCGAAACCTGTTTGAGGCGGGTGTGGAAAAAATTGCAGCCATTTTGAAGCGGTGGCGAATGGGGAAAGACGTTCCGGATACAACACCGGAAATGAGATCTGAAATCGTCAGTTTTCTGGGATGTCTCGTGCATTTGAAAAAGTGTCAGTTAAAAATACGCCAGCTGCGCCCCATTCTTCAAGAGGAAGGCCCCCCCATGACGGCTCAGCACCTCATTTTCCTGCTGTTCCGGCTGGTATTTTTCTTCATGTACCGCCCCCAGTGGAGCGATCGGGAACACCCGGAATCATTTTAAGAGGCAGCTATGTGAAACGCCCCCCTTATGCCCACCACCAGGAACTCGATGGAGAGTGCCAGGAGGATGAGGCCCATGACCCGGGTGAGGACCTGCTGACCCGTATGGCCCAGGAAACGACCGATTTGCTCCGCCAGGGCCATGGCCACCCACAGAACGGCGCTCAGCCCTGCGATGATGGCCACAAGAATCAACCGCGATGAAAAGACGTTGCACATTTCCGCATCAATGATGGAAACGCTGATGGCCGCGGGTCCCGCCATGAGGGGAATGGCAAGGGGTACCACGGCGATGTTGGAATCTTTTCCTTGAGCCTCCTTATGTTCCTTATCGCTGTAACGCATTACGTTTTCATGTTCTTTGGCGCGGGACATGGAGATGGCCATGAGAAAAATGAGTAGACCGCCCGCGATACGAAAATCATTGATGGTAATGCCGAAAAAGGAGAGCACATGGTGACCGCCGAACACGGAAATCATCATGATGACAAAAACAGCGATGCTACACGTAAAGGCCACTTTCATTTTTTGCGATTTATCCATGTCCCCTGTGAGTCCCAGGAATACGGGGATGAGGACGAAAGGGTTCAGCATAATGAATAAACCGGTGGTTATTTTAATATAATTCGGATCGTGCATGGACGTTCAATCTCCTTTATTGGCTTGTTGCCAAACATCCCTCAATAATAGTACCAGATGGTCCGATACAATGATGTGTTTTCCCCCATGGCTTTCAGCCGTTTGAGGTATTTATAGATGGAGACATCCGTGTAAACGTAGGTGTCCGCCAGCTGCAGTTTCTTTTCCCAGGGGTGGAATTCGTAAACCCTTCGCCCATCGGGCAATATGGATATGACGTCCCGGTTTTGAACGGCCCGCAGGTAGTTTTTACCCAGCCCCGGCACATTGAAAACGATTTCGTCGGTGCGGGCGGAACCTGGCAGAAGCCGCGCTTCCTCCTGCTGTTCCTGGAGGAGCCGGGGAATGGGCACCCGGTAGTCATCGGTCTCTTCCTTGCCCTTGGTATTGAAAGTGTAATAGGGCGTGACACCGATAAGGCATAATTTAAGCCGCAGGGCCGCCGCTTCAAACTTCCGGGAATTGTACCGGGTGTAGACCAGTTGATTATACACTTTGATGCCGTTTCGGAGAAATTTCTGAACGGCGTTCATGCTCTGAGGCGTGATTTCGTAGGTGTGTTCAAAATGGGTGACAATGAGGATTTCCCTTTTTCCGGGGGCGTGAAACCGGCTGATAACGCGGACCAGTGAATCGGTCACCCGCTGGGGCAGGGTTACGGGCGTGCGGGTACCGATCCGGATACGCTCCACATGTTCGATGCGAGACAACTTTCGCAACAGGTATTCAATTTTTGAATTGCTCAAGAGCAGGGGATCACCGCCCGTAATCAGTACTTCCCGGATCTCTGGCGTATTGGCGATCCACCCAATGGCTGCGTCCAATTTGTCACGGGAGAGTGCCGCGCTCTGGGAGTAAACGTCCTCGATCTCCCAGTTTCTTTGACAATAAACGCATATCTGGGGACAGGTGAGGATCGGTTTAAGGATGACGATCATGGGATATCGCCGGGTAATCCCTTCGATGGGAGAGGTATTTCTCTCCAGCATGAAATCCATGGAGGGCTCATTTTTTTCCCTCAAGTCCATCAATTTTTTAACGTAGTTCAAGGGGGGGATGACCTGGGCGCGAACGGCATGATCCCTCTCATGGTCAGCCTGATAGTCCAGAAGTGAAAGGTAGTAGGGGGTAATGCCGAATGGAATTCGATTTTCCCTGGCGAGGACAACGGCATCATATTCATCATCTGTTAGTTTCACCATGGATTTTAAGGTTTCCGCATTCCGTACAATATGCCGGGCATGCCATTTCCAATCGTTCCATTCCTGTCCCGTTGCATCAAAATACTTGAGAATTCTGGATTTATTGTTGCTCCTCCTACGGATGGCCTTATTGTCAAGGCCCGATGGGTACCGGTCCAGGAGTCGCTCTGCCCCCCGGGCCATCCTGGAAAGATCGTTGGATCTCAGCCTGGCGGCTTTCTTCCCTTCATGCCTGGCAAAAACCGGGGCCTTATCGGGATAAATGCCCGATTTTCCCATGAGCCCTTTGAGCAGATGGTCCAGTTCCGCAAAAAAGTCGGGGGAAGGTTTCTCAATTTTCTTAAGGTCTTCTTCGTAAAGAAGATCATGTATGTATTGGAGGAAGCTGTACCCCACAAGCTTTTCACTTCTCGATGATATAATGGTTCGAAACACACGAATGGTATCACGAACCAATATCCATTCCAGGGGCGGGGTTTCGTTCTCATAGGTGGTCACAATCAGGCTGGAAAGGAATTCCCTGATTTTCTTCCTTTGGATATTGACCGAAGGGGATGAGAGGAAAGCATCCTTCAATTCCGGAGCAACATCCAGTATCCGCAGAAGCTTATTTCGAATCCTTGCTTTTTCCATATCATTGTACCTCTATATATATCAAGGCCTTACGCATTGACGACATTTGGCCGGGCATTTTCAGGCTGTGGGTTAAAAAACAGCAAAGCGGATTCATCGGTAACCGCGAAGTTGTAATATTTCTTTAAAAATAGTTCTCTTGCCGAATTCACACGGTTGCTGCATCCGGAACTGCTGAATGGAAACGGGACGGATCATCAATTCATAATCCTTCCAATTGCAACATATTAGGCTAAATTTTGGTAAAAGGCAAGGGCCATCTTCAAATTCCCACTCAATATGATTGGCTATTCTTGCTTTATCAAATGGTTGCAATGGTTTGCGGCCTCCATTGATATCATGGCGCCCCAAAAAAACGGTTGAAAAAGCATAGGCCTTCCTGATAGAAGGGACCATGATTTTCGTGTTTCACCGCAGGTGGGAAAATCCATATTTTCCCGAATTCTTTTCATGAACAAACTGAGCGTTCACCAAAAAACCAAAAATGACAGGAAAAAGGGATAAAAGATCATGCTCACCCAAAGAATCAAGAGACTCTCGCCTTACATTCCCGGGGAACAACCCCAGGACAGAACCTATATTAAGCTCAACACCAATGAAAATCCCTATCCGCCCACACCTGAAATCGTACCTTTCCTGAAATCTTTTGATATTGAAAGGTTGCGACTTTATCCGGACCCTCTGTTCGGACCTCTGAGGGCGGCGATCGCAGAACGCTTCCAACTTGATTCATCACAGGTTTTTGTGGGGAACGGCTCCGACGAAGTGCTGGCCTTTGCCTTCTATGCGTTTTTTGACAGCGCCAGGGGTAGGCTGCTTTTTCCTGAGTTCAGTTACAGCTTCTACCCGGTCTATTGCGATTTTTACGGTATCGAATACCGGAAAATACCGCTCGATGAGAACTTTTCCATTGAGATAAACGACTATCTAGCAGAGGAGCGTTCCTGCGGGATTGTTTTCCCCAATCCCAACGCCCCCACCGGAATTGTACTTCCCCTTAAAAAGATAACGGAACTTCTGGAACAATACCCAGAAGATCGGGTTGTGGTTATTGATGAAGCTTACATTGATTTTGGTGGAGAGAGTGCGGTTTCCCTCATAGACCGGTTTAAAAACCTTCTGGTTATCAGGACCTTTTCTAAAAGCATGTCCCTTGCAGCCCTGAGGCTCGGGTTTGCCATGGGGGACAAGGATTTGGTGGGCGCACTTTTTGCGGTGAAGGATTCGTTCAATTCTTACCCTGCCGATCTGATTGCTCAGAAAATCGGAGAAATTGCCATCCGTGATACGGAATACTACCGTTCTATTACAGAAAAAATTATCCAGAGCAGGGAATCTCTTTCAATACAGCTTGAAGATCTTGGGTGGCATGTGCTGCCCTCGGGTGCAAATTTTATATTTGTGGAGAAAAAAGGGTTGAGCGGCGAAACAGTATACAAAACCCTGAAGGAGGAAGGGATTCTCGTTCGGTATTTCAACCTGGAAGGCATCAGGAATTTCGTTCGCATTACCATCGGAACCCATGAGGACATGGAAGCCCTGATGAATTCGATCCGGGCACTTTTCTGAGAGCACAGCGCGAGGAGCCATTGGCATATGAAAACCGGGAACCGGCATCTTGATACTAGGTTGATCCATGCGGGTGAGCCGAAACCACCCATTGAGGGCGCTGTCAGCATGCCCATTTTCCAGTCCTCCACATTCGCGGCGGAAGGTGAGCCCGGATATTATAATCTCAAATATATCCGCCTGAACAACACGCCCAATCACATTGCCCTCCACCGAAAACTGGCTGCATCGGAAAATGCCGAAACGGCACTGGTGACCGCGAGCGGCATGGCGGCCATATCCACCACCTTGCTGGCAATCCTGTCAGTGGGAGATCACTTCCTGGCTCAGGACTGCCTCTATGGCGGCACAAACGATTTCATCACCGAGGATTTGCCGGCATGCGGCATTTCTTTCGACTTTATCGATGGCAGCGCCCCCGAAACCTGGGCGGCCAAATGTCGCCCCAACACCCGGGCCATACTGGTGGAGACCCTTACCAATCCGCTCCTTCAGGTGGCCGATCTCAAAGCCGTGGTTGCATTTGCCAGGAAAAACAGCTTTGTCTCTCTCATTGACAATACCTTTGCCAGTCCGGTGAACTTTCGTCCCGTTGAATGGGGGTTTGATCTTTCACTTCACAGCGGCACAAAATACCTTAACGGGCACTCGGATATTGTGGCAGGCGCGGTCATCGGGTCTTCAACGTGGGTGGATCCCATTGCGCGGAAGCTGGCCCGTCTGGGCGGGTCTCTGGATCCCCACGCCTGTTTCCTGCTGCACCGGGGCATGAAAACCCTGGGTGTTCGCGTGAGATACCAAAACGATAGTGCATTCAAACTGGCGCAATTTCTTGAAAGTCATCCCGCCATCCAAAGCGTCCACTATCCGGGTCTGAAAAGCCATTCAGGGCATATGCGGGCAGGGGAGTTACTGGATGGTTTCGGCGGTATGATGAGCTTTGAAGTGAAGGGCGGTGTCAACGCCGCCGACCGGATCCTGGAAAATGTAACTTTGCCCATTTCAGCCCCGAGCCTGGGGGGCGTTGAATCATTGATTACGCGCCCCGCCATCACCTCCCACGCCGGGGTGCCCCCCGAGGAACGCCGGGCCATGGGAATTTCAGACAGCCTCATCCGTCTTTCGGTTGGGCTGGAGGCTTCGGAAGATCTAATGGAGGATTTTGAACAGGCCCTTAAGAGGGTGTGAAGAAGGAAAAATGAGAGGCTTGTTTCAAACCGTTAAAGTTGCCGTGGTTACGAATGAGGATCAGTAATACCAGTAGGGGGTATACCAGGGACCCCACATGCCCCAGGGGCCCCATGGCGCGCCCATGGGGTACCAGGGATAGGGATCATAGGGAAGGGGTTTTGTCTTTTTCCACAGGTGAATGGCTTCTGCCCGGATGAGGGGATAGGGGTAGTCCATTTTCCCCAGTTTCATGTGTTTCACACCGAGGACCTTTCCCGCAATGGTCACCTGCCTCTGTTTGCTGTAGATTTCTGGGTCCAGAAAATCATGGTATTCCGCCAGAAACCGTCCCTCTGAAACGTCTGTACGGGTGGGTCTTTTTTCCCAGTCCATTTCGGTCTGGTAGATTTCAAGGGCGGCCCCGCCAGGTGTATTGGTGGTTCTGACGATGATCCCCGCCAGAAGGACTACCTGCCCCTCATAAGCCGCCGGGTTTTTTTTGAGAGCTTCAAAAGTGATATCCCCATTGACCCTTTCGAGTACGGCTCTGGGGATAATGGTCGCACAGCCCCATCCC
This sequence comes from Desulfobacteraceae bacterium, assembly GCA_016844935.1. Classification (GTDB taxonomy): domain Bacteria; phylum Desulfobacterota; class DSM-4660; order Desulfatiglandales; family Desulfatiglandaceae; genus NaphS2. The sequence goes on from JAERTK010000143.1 coordinate 36,528, forward strand.
GAAAGGCCCATTGTGAGTATGACCAGAATCATCCTGATTATCATGGGGAACCCCATATCAAAAACCGTAACCGCCGAACCCGATGCCGATGCCAAAAACCACGCGGGGTTCGGAGTCGGGGATGTTTTCAATGGGCCAAAGGTAATGGGTGTTTTCTTCTATGACGGGATAGGTATAAGGGATTTCACTCAGCTGGCGGATTTCTTTCCCCGTGATCCTCCCCACAATGGTAATCCGTCTCCCTTTGGCATAAATGGCGGGATCCAGAAATTCCGGAACAGTCGCTATGAACCGCCCTTGGGACTGGTCGTTTGCAGACGGTTTGAGATCGCCGTCAAGGGCACGCTGAAGGACCATCAGGGTGGTTTTTTCGGGTTGGTTCTCCGTTGAGATAATATCGCCGCCCAGGACCACCGTTTTGCCCAGAAAGGTTTCTGGGTTACGGCTCAGAGCCTGAAAAGAAATGCTCTGATCAACCCCCTTCAATTCTTCGGGGGGGATGGTTTTGGCACATGCCGCCAGCAATGGGAGGAGTGCCCATAAGGTCCAGTAAAAAATTCTGATGCGTGTTGTGGTCGCCATATGAGGATAAATTTTTTTCCGAGGCCTCATTTTAAGGATTCAGATTGTACAGTTTATGATCATGGAGTGTAACACTGGGAAATCTGGCTGTAAATGAAATTTCAAACCATTTTTCGGGTCTTTGAGCGTTTGATCAGATTTCTTCATAAAATGATGATAGGATACCATTCTTCGACCGGTTACCGCTTCTGTAAAGGAGATCGACATTATGAAAAATACAACTGAGGAAACCGTTCAGCTTCATCCGAATGACAGTGTGGCGGTCGCCATGGTCGACTTGCCCTCCGGAACTGGATTATCTCGTTCGAAAGCCGCGTGCCGCTGCAATATACCGGCGGGGCACAAGGTTGCAATACGGTCTGTCAGTGCTGGAGAGCCGATCTTGAAATATGGTCAGATCATCGGTTTTGCTTCAAGAGATATTCTGCCGGGGGAACATGTGCATACCCACAACGTGGAAATGGGGGATTTCCATCGGGATTATGCCTTTGGGGTGGATGCGACGGCTGGCAATGTGATTCCTCCGGATCAGAGGGCTTCATTCAGAGGGATTGTCCGTGAGGACGGGCGGGTGGGGACACGCAACTACATCGGCGTTCTGGCGACGGTGAGTTGTTCCGTGAGCGTTGTGAAATGGATAGAGGATGCGTTTACCGAAGAAGTGATGGCGCGCTATCCCAATGTGGAGGGGGTGGTGGCGTTAGGCCACGGCGCGGGATGCGCCACGGCACCGGATAACGAAGGGTTTGTGTTTCTTCAGCGGGTTTTGGCGGGATATGCACGGCATCCGAATTTTGCGGGGGTCCTCATTGTGGGGCTTGGATGTGAAGTGAATCATACGGATTGTCTTCTGAACAATACGGGGTTGGAGACCGGCCTTTTTTTGAATACCCTGGATATCCAAGCCTCAGGCGGTTCCACAAAAACAGTGGCGGCGGGGGTTTCCATGGTCAAAGAGATGCTTAAAAAAGCAGACAGGGTGGAGCGAACAGAAGTTTCCGCGGAAAACCTGTTGGTGGGGCTTGAATGCGGGGGCTCGGATGCCTATTCGGGTATTACCGCCAATCCCGTACTGGGTGCGGCGGTGGACCTACTGGTGGCTCACGGGGGTGCCGCAATCTTGAGTGAAACGCCTGAAATCTATGGCGCCGAGCAGCTCCTGACCCGCAGAGCCAACAGCCGGGCCGTCGGGGAAAAGCTGGTGGAGCGGATCCACTGGTGGGAATCCCACACTGCGCGGTTTGGCGGAAATATCAATAACAATCCGAGCCCCGGCAACAAGGCGGGGGGGCTGACCACCATCCTTGAAAAATCCCTGGGCGCCGCCGCAAAAGGGGGCAGCACAAACCTCATGATGGTTTGTGGCTATGGGGAAGCAGTTTCCGCCAAGGGCCTCGTATTTATGGACACGCCGGGGTACGATCCCGTGTCCGTCACCGGAATGATTGCGGGGGGTGCCAACCTGGTTTGTTTCACCACGGGTCGCGGAACGGTTTGCGGTTTCAAGCCGGTTCCCACCATCAAACTGGCTTCCAATACCCCCATGTATGAACGCCTCAAGGACGATATGGATGTGAACTGCGGCGGAATTGTGGATGGAAGTGCCGGGGTTCAGGAAATGGGCAAACGTGTTTTCGATCTCATACTGAAAACCGCATCGGGGGGGGGCACGAAAAGTGAAGAACACGGTTTTGGTGACAATGAATTTGTGCCCTGGCATTTCGGCCCTGTCATGTGATAGAAAAAAGCATTTCGTCCTTTCTAAACCTGACCGCTTTGGATTGCGGTTTTAAAAGCCTTGCACCCCATATACCTGTGGGCTATAATTCCCCCCATTCTGCTGTGGACCCTAAAAAAGAGGGAGTTTTGGCAATGAAAGAAGTGGTTCTCATTGTAGATGATAACATGGTCAACCGGAAGCTTCTGGTTGGTATTTTAAAAAAGGAAGGCTATTCCCTTCTGGAGGCTGAGGATGGGGAACAGGCCATAGAAACGGCGTCTCGCGAACTGCCGGACCTGATCCTGTTGGACATCATGATGCCCAAAAAAGATGGTTATGATGTTTGCATCCAACTCAAGGGCGATAAGAAAACAGACAATATCCCCATCATATTCCTTTCGGCAAAAAGCCAGACGGAAGATAAGATTAAAGGGCTTGATCTGGGCGGCGCTGACTATGTGACAAAGCCTTTTGATCGTGGAGAAGTGCTTGCACGGGTGAAAGCCCAGCTGAAGATCGTGGGACTCACCAGGGAGTTGATCAGCGCCAATGAGGAATTGCTCCATAAGCAAGAGAAACTGGATGAAGATTTAAAGGCTGCTGCCGGGATACAACAAAGCCTGTTGCCCAAGAATATCCCCGAGATGGAAGCGCTTGAAATGGCATGGCGGTTCATGCCCTGCGACAGAATCGGAGGGGACATTTTCAACGCGGTGCGGCTGGATGAGGACCATTGGGGTTTCTATATGCTCGATGTGAGCGGACATGGGGTTCCTTCTGCCCTGGTGGCGGTTTCCGCATCCCAGATGCTCCACGCCCGGAATGACCGTCTCCTAAAAAAAAGTATAGAAACCCCCCCTTACTACGAAATTGTACGGCCTTCCCGAGTGCTGGAAACCCTTGACGAGGAGTTTCCCATTGGTCGTTTTGATAAATACTTTACCATGAGCTACATCATCATCAATACGGATTTGAATCGCATCACTTACAGCAATGCGGCCCATCCTCCACCGGTGTTGGTGCGCAGGGACGGCAGCGTGGAATTGTTGGAAAAAGGGGGAACCATCATCGGCATGGGCGGTATGCTTCCGTTCGAAGAGGGGACCATAGAGATTCAGCCCGGAGACCGGTTGTTCCTTTATACGGACGGGACAGTGGAATATCAGAACAAAGACGGTGAGCTGTACGGGGATGATCGTTTTTTTTCGGAAATTTCCAGATTGAAGGACCGGTCTCTTACTGAACATATTGACGGAATTATCGATGCCATTATGGGTTTTGGTGATCGATTCCCGCCCCAGGATGATTTGACCCTGCTCGGAGTTGAATTGGGCATTAAATCTTGATCAACCAACCGTCGAGATATGAGAAAGGGCTGTTGACATGGGCTTAAGGAAGGTAAAACTCATCATCGAAAGCGATTTAAATGACGTTCCTTTGGTGGGAATCGCGGTGAACAGGTTCTGCGTCTATGCGGATTTCTCAGAAACCGATGCCTTTAATGTTGAATTGTGCGTCATTGAAGCCGTGACCAACAGCATTAAGCACGCCTACGGGGGAGAAAGCGGGCAAGAGGTGGTGGTCACCTTTACCCTTTCAGACGCTGAGGCTGTTTTTGAAATTTGCGATAAAGGTACGCCCATGGACCCTGGCAGGCTGAAAAGAGCCGATCTGAGCGCTTCTCACATTGAGAAACTGAATATTGACAGCGTTGCAGATTGCGGCAGAGGTCTCGGGATCATGAAAGAGATCATGGACCGTGTTGAATACCGATCGGAAAAGGACCGTAACTGCCTGGTTTTGAAAAAAGATATTTCATAATCGGGGTTTTAGACAAACCGCGGGTTCACAAGGACCCCGTTTAGGGAGATTTGAGCATGGAAATTTCGCAAAAAAGGATAGAGGATATGGATGTGCTTGCGCTGACCGGCCGGTTGGAGGCCGCTTCTGCCAAGAAACTAAAAGGGTGTGTGGATGCTTTGGTGAAAGAAAAACGCGTCAAACTAATTGTGGATATGGCAGGTGTGGATTTCATCGATAGTTCTGGCCTGGGAACTCTGGTATCGTCCCTTCGCGCGGTGAATGAGGAGAAAGGGGATGTGAAGGTGGTCGCATTGCAAAAACAGGTTCGCAGTATTTTTGAATTGACGCGGTTGCACCGGATTTTCGGCATTTTTGATAATGTGGAAGCCGCCACGAAGAGTTTCTGAAAGCGTTATAAACGCTAAGGCGTATCATTTTTCCCTAAAAAGCGTTAAAACGCCCAGGCTGATGCCCACAACCAGCAGCGTAAGGGTTCCGATAACACCGATCATCCGGGAATGCCATGCACATTCAAGAAAGTCCCATTGCCTGGGCAGCTCCCGGGCGAAGGTTGCCCAGAAAATGCTCATAACGCTGGCCAGGACCGCTGTGCCGGCCTGCCATGGTTTTACCCAGCGGCATATCAACCCCAGGAGAAACAACCCCACAAGTCCGCCGCCGGCAATGCCCGCCAGTTGCCAGCCGGTTTCAAGGGCCGTTCGGACCTCCATCATGGCCAACCCCGTCAGGGTTCCCAACACGCCCCAGACCACCGTATAAACCCTTAACAACTTGATACTTTTTTTCTCGTCGGCGCCGGGGTTGATGTACCGTTTGTAAAAATCGAGCATCGTTAATGTGGAGACGCAATTAAGCGATGAATCGATGCTGCTCATGGCAGCCGCAAATATAGCCGCAATGAGCAGCCCCCTGAGGCCAACGGGAAATTGTGTGGCGATGAAATAGGGGTATATCTTGTCTCCAGTGAGAGACCCTTCAAGTGAAGCGGGGAGCAATTGGGCGTTGGCGGTGTAGAAAGAGAAAAGGGCCGTACCGATAAACAGGAAAAGGGCTGAAACGGGAATGTAGGCGATTGCCGCGATCCAGACGGATCGTGATGCGGCTTTGACGGATTGGGTGACCTGGTAGCGCTGCACATAATTCTGGTCCACGCCGAAATTCCTCAGGTTTTCAATGATACCGTATATGAGCACCACCCATGCGGTGGGAACAACGAAATCCGGACGCCAGTTTCCCAGGGAAAATTTCTGTTTTTGAGCGGCAATCTCGAACAGTTGGCCCGGACCTTCGGGCATGCCGGCGAGCAGGATGATAACGGAGACGATGGCGCCGCCGAAAAGGATTATGACCTGAATCACGTCGGTCCAGATCACGGCTTCAATGCCGCCCAGCATCGTATAGCAGGTCACCCCGATGCCGGTGATAATGATGATGGTTGCATAGGACCATCCCGTGAGATGGTGCAACACCAGGGAGACCAGAAAAAGGATCATGCCGATACGGGCTAAAGAGCCCAGCATGAAACTGATGCTTCCGTAGATGCGGGCCCAGGGCCCGAAACGCTGTTCCAGATATTCGTAGGCCGATATCTTGACCCTTGTTCTGTAAAGGGGAATAAAATAAAATGTGGCCACAAGGGCGGCGGGCGGCAAGGTGAGGGAAAACAGGAAGACATCCCAGTTGGCATTGTAGGCCTGGCCGGGATAAGCCAGAAACGTGATGCTGCTGACGAAAGTTCCCAGTATGGAAAGGCCCACCGCCCAGCTTGGAAGTCTTCCATCAGCGATCATAAACCCAGAACTGGTGCTGCTTTTCTTTCGGAAATAAGCACCGAAAAGTATAACGGCCAGAAAATAGAAAACAAGGATCAGTTTGTCCGTCAGTAGAAATTGTGTCTGCATAGGGCGATTCCCATTGGGTGTTTTGGGCGGGAGGTTAACCCAACAAAGGCCCTTCCCGCAAGCAAAAAGGATGTGTTCATGAATCAGTTTAACGCTACACAGGCCGGAAGTCTTACGCTGGCGTACTTCATTTCGCCCCATGGCTTCGGTCATGCCGCCCGGGCATCGGCAGTTATGAGCGCCCTGCAGGAGCGCTCTCCCGAGATGCGATTCGAGATATTCACCACGGTTCCCAGATGGTTTTTCGAGGAATCCCTTACGGGACCCTTTTCTTATCATACCCTGTTGACCGATGTGGGACTGGTGCAGGAAGGTCCCCTTTGCGCCAACCTCCCCAAAACTGTGGCATTTCTGGATGAATTTCTGCCGTTTGATCCGCTGCAGATGGAAGATTTAGCGGAAAAGTTGAACCGTCTGAAATGCGCCATGGTCCTTTGCGACATTTCCCCCATGGGGATTACCGTGGCCCGGGAGGCAGAACTCCCCTCTGTTCTGGTGGAGAATTTCACGTGGGATTGGGTATACCGGGAATACGTTTTGGAAGAGAAGGGGTTCAAACCCCATATGGCCCATCTTGAAGCACTCTTTTTTTCGGCAGATTTTCACATACAAACGGCGCCGGCCTGTTCGGAGGAAACGGTTCATCTGACCACGGGACCGGTGAGCCGCAAGGCAAGAAAGACCAGGTCCAAGGTGAGAGAAGACTTGATAATCCCCGAAGAGGCCCCTTTGGTGCTCATCACCATGGGCGGGATCCCAAAAGATCACCGGTTTATCACCCGGCTGGCCAATCAAAAGGAAATCTTTTATGTGGCGCCGGGCGCCGGTACAGGTTTTCGCGTTTCTGAAAACGTGATTCTCCTACCCCATCACTCGGATTTTTTTCACCCGGATCTGGTTCATGCCGCCGATGCAGTGGTGGGAAAAGTGGGTTACAGCACCCTTGCGGAAGTCTATCATGCCCGGGTTCCCTTCGGATACATCAAGCGCGCCCGGTTCAAGGAATCCGAAATACTTTCCCGATATATCACGCGTCATATGGCGGGCTGCTCAATTGATGAAAAGGTATTTGAAACCGGTGACTGGATCATGCGGGTCCCGGAACTGCTGAATATGCCAACGGTCCCGGTGGAAGAGCCCAACGGTGCGGGTCGGGCGGCGGATTTTGTTTTAAAGTTGCTGAACGGGGCTTCCGAATGAATATTTTCTCGGGGGATTTTATGTTTATACTTGTACTCATCGTTATTTCAATGTAAGTTTTTTCGTCATGGGTCCGTTAGAATTTGATGACTGGTTCGATTTTGGACCTGCCTTAATTAAATCATAAGGGAAAAGGAGTATCCATATGGCAATCAATGTGCTGGGGATCGTAGGTGCCGGACAGATGGGTTCGGGAATTGCGCAGGTGGCTGCGGCCTGCGGTTTGTCCGTTGTGATGAATGATATCAAGGACGAATTTGTGGATCGGGGTTATGAGACCATCGAAAAGAGCCTCGGGCGACTGGTGAAAAAAGAAAAGATAACCGGGGACGAACAGAAAGCCATATTGGGCAGGATTGAAGCGTCCACTTCCCTGGAGGATATGATCAGGGCGGACTATGTGGTGGAAGCGGCCACTGAAAATGAAGCCCTCAAGTTGAAAATATTTGAGGATCTGGATGGATGCTGTAAACCTGAGGTCATACTTTCCTCCAACACCTCCTCCATTTCCATTACCAAAATCGCAGGCGTCACAAAACGGCCGGAAAAGGTCATCGGCATGCATTTCATGAACCCTGTTCCCATGATGAAACTGGTGGAGATTATCAACGGCCTGGCAACGGATGAAGAGACGACCCGGGCGACCCGGGACCTGGCACTGAAAATGGGAAAAACGCCGGTGCCCGCCAACGATTTTCCGGGATTCGTGGCCAACCGTATCCTGATGCCCATGATAAACGAAGCCGTATACGCCCTTTATGAGGGCGTAGGCGAGGCAACCCATATTGACGAAATCATGAAGCTGGGAATGAATCATCCCATGGGCCCTCTTGCGCTGGCCGATTTGATCGGTTTGGACACGTGCCTTGCCATTCTGGAGGTTCTTCACAAAGGGTTGGGTGACAGCAAATATCGTGCATGTCCCCTGCTCAGAAAATACGTGGACGCTGGATGGCTGGGCCGAAAAACGGGCCGCGGATTTTATACTTACTGATATGCGGACCGGATCAGTTTATGGTGACAGAACATGGGCAGAAAAAAGGTTCATGCTCCGTTTGCAAAGGTCATTTGCTTCTGATATGATGCCCGTAAGATTTGGTTGGGCTTAACTACCGGACAGAATACCAATGGCGTGCCCGGTTGAATTTTCAACATTTCTGGAGAGGAATTATGGCCAAAATCCTGATTGTAGACGATGAAGAGCATATTCGCTACCTGTACTCGGAAGAGTTGAGTGATGCCGGTTACGAGGTGATTACGGCGGAGAACGGGCATATGTTGCTGGAGAAGATCGAGGCAGAAAAACCTGATCTGGTTGTCCTTGACATCAAGATGGTGGATTATAACGGTCTGGATCTTTTGCAGGATATCAGGAATAAGTTCTATGATCTGCCGGTGGTTTTATGTACCGCCTACGACACTTTCAAGGAGAACATGAAATCCATCGCCGCTGATTTTTATGTGATCAAATCCTTTGATCTGTCGGAATTGAAGAATAAGATCGCCATGGCGCTAGAGGCCTCCTAGGATTAAGAGCCCAATGAGCGGGCGGGATCGTGGGTGCGTAGCGGAGCCATTTATGGGGGCATGCTGGTTAAGGGGGGAGGGTATTGAGTCGGCCGCCATGGCAAAAAGGTCGTTACTTATGATATTTTTCACCTTTCATGATGGTAAATGCTCTGTAGAGTTGTTCCAGGAGAAGGGTTCGACTCATTTCATGGGTCAGGGTCAGCCTTGAGAGTGAGAGTGTTTCGTGGGCCCTCCCCAGGATCTCCTTTGAAATTCCCAAAGGGCCCCCGATAACAAAACACAAAGGGTTCCCCTTCCACGATAACCGCTCAATTCGGTTTGACAGGGTTTCGGAGGAATATTCCCTTCCTGAAACGTCCAGGGCAATAAGGTGGTCTCTTGGGTGGAGTTTCTTATTAATGGAATGCCCTTCCAATGTCAGCAATCTTTCCTTAGGCGCTCCCTTTGTAATTTTTTCGGGTTTAACTTCGACCCATTCGATGGGTGTATATCGCCTGAGACGTTTGAGATAAAGTGTTTCCCCTTCTTTTAGAAAGGATGCTTTTGTATTGCCTACCACTATGATTCTGATTTTCGGCATGGAAGCTCCCTGGCGCACCTGTGAAAAAAACAACGGCTTGTCTATTTTTTCCCGAAGGATCAATGGTTATTACAAAATGAAGGGAATTTCAACATCGGAAAAATTTTAACACATAACGCGGGGTTTGCCGCATTTCTCCCCATGGCAACCCGGAAGCTGGGTGTTCTGGCTTTGGAATATGTCCGAAGAATGGGCGCAATGGGTATTTTTTTCCTGAACACAATTCTATACACCCTCACACCACCCCTCAAGATTTCCCGATGCCTCAAGCAGATTCAATTTATCGGGTTTCAATCCATTCTCCTCATCGTGCTGACCGGAGGGTTCTCGGGCATGGTGCTGGGATTCCAGGGTTTCTACAGTTTGAGCCGGTTTGGCTCCGATGCTTTTCTGGGTCCCATGGTGGGACTGGCGTTGATCAAGGAGCTGGGTCCCGTCATTGCCGCCCTCATGGTGACGGGAAGGGCGGGGTCTGCCATCGCCGCGGAAATCGGGATCATGCGTATCAGTGAGCAGATCGACGCACTGGAGTTGATGGGCCTGAACCCCTATCGCTATCTGATGGTGCCCAACCTGATCGCCGCCTTGATCTGCATGCCTTTGCTGACCGCGCTTTTTGACGTGGTGGGGATTTTTGGCGGCTACCTCATCGGAGGTAAGCTGCTGGGCGTTGGCGCCGGCACCTATTTCGGGGAAATGGCCCATTACGTGGAGATGAAAGATGTCCTGGAAGGAATTTACAAATCGCTCAGTTTTGGCATTATTATCGCGTGGGTTTGCTGTTTCAAAGGTTACTATTCGGGAATTTATACAGGATTCGGCTCAGAAGGGGTAAGCAGGGCCACCACCCAGGCGGTGGTGCTCTCTAGCGTATTGATTCTTGTGTGGGATTATTTTATGACGTCCATACTCTTTTAATGTGAACCCATGATCAAAATCGAAAACCTGCAAAAATCCTTTGATGGTCATGAAGTGCTGAAAGGGGTTTCCTTTGAGGTGGGCAAGGGGGAGGTGTTTGCCCTGGTCGGAGGGAGTGGCGGGGGTAAAAGTGTCCTTTTAAAACATGTTGCAGGCCTCATGAAACCGGATCGGGGAAGTGTTACGGTGGATGGCAAGGAAATAAGGGGTTCTGGGAAAAAATCCCTTCGGATCTTCCGGGAACGGCTGGGTTTTCTGTTCCAGGGGGGTGCGCTTTTTGACTCTTTGAGTGTTTTTGAAAATGTTGCTTTTCCACTGAAAGAGAAAAGTAAACTGGGCCGCAATGTCATTCGGGAAAAGGTTATGGGGGAGCTGGAAAACGTGGGGCTTTCCGGTTCGGAGCATCGCTATCCTTCTCAAATCAGCGGTGGCATGGTAAAGCGGGCTGCTTTGGCCAGGGCCCTGGTGGAAGATCCTGAAATCATGCTCTTTGACGAACCCACCACCGGGCTGGACCCGGTAACGGGCCAATCGATTCTCAAGCTGATCGACTCCTGCCACAGGCGGCTTTCTTTTACCGGTATTATCGTCACCCATGAAATCCCGAAGGTATTTACAATTGTGGACCGGGTCATCATGCTGCACCAAGGGCGGGTCCGTTTGGAAGGGACCCCGTCGGATTTTTTGGAGAGCCGCGATCCTGTGATTCAAGCGTTCTTGAATGGCTAGGAATGAGGCTCAGGAAGCGCAGAGCCATCGGTTGGAAGTGAAAACCGACTGCTTTTAAACAAGGGGAAGTAATGAAGAGATTTGATCTTGAGTTGAGCGTGGGCCTGTTCATGATTCTGGGGATTTTGTGCCTGGGGTATCTTTCCATCAAATTGGGGAAACTGGAAGTCCTGGGCAGCCAGGGATATGAGGTGGAAGCCATCTTTTCAAACGGTGGCGGCATTAAATCCGGTTCGTCGGTGGTGATAGCCGGGGTGGAAATCGGGCGGGTCAAAAAGGTCAGTCTGGACGACTACCAGGCCAGGGTGTTGATGGATCTCCCCTTTGATGTGAAAATCCAGGAGGATGCCATTGCTTCCATCAAAACCCGTGGTTTGATCGGCGACAAATTTATCGAGATTACGCCGGGCGGCTCCGAAGAGGTGATCGGTCCCGGTGGGAAGATCAGAGATACACAGTCCGCAGTCGATCTTGAAGAGTTGATTTCAAATTATGTTTTTGGAAAGCTCTAGAAACAAACAGGATTAGGAGGCCTGAATGCCAGCAAAATACCGAATTCGGAACTGTTTACGCCTTTCTATGGGCGGTTTTTTAATGATGGTGATGCTTGTTGCACCCTGTTTTGCCGGTGCTCCCACGGACGGCGTCAAGGAAACCACGGACCGCATTCTCGTCATCGTCAGCGATCCGGCCTTGAAGGGGCCGGAAAATAAGGACAAGCGGGGAAAACTGATCCGACAAGCGGTGGATGAACGATTTAACTGGGAGGCCATGACCAAGAGATCCCTTGCGAGACACTGGCGGAAACGAACCGATGCAGAAAAAAAGGAGTTTATCGAACTTTTTGGGAAATTGCTTGAGCGGACCTATCTGGACAAGGTGGGGAGTTATTCCGGTGAAAAGGTCATTTATGTGGGTGAGACCATTGACGGGAAATATGGAACCGTAACCGCAAAGATCCTTACCCATTCCCATACGGAGGTATTGGTTCGCTACAGACTCAAAGAAACCGGTGGTAATTGGCGGGTGTATGATATTTCCGTGGAGGGCGTCAGTCTGGTGAACAATTATCGAAAGCAGTTTAACAGCATTATACTGCGTTCATCCTATGATGATCTGGTCGCAAAGTTAAGGGCAAAGGTGGCGGAGAAGGATTGAAATGGTGAATCTTGTTTTGGGGAAGCGGTTCATGGGGCTTTGGTGTCGATTGGGGCTTGTCCTGGTACTGGTGTTTGTTTTTTTGGGAATCCATTGCCAGTGGGATACAACGTTGGCTTCGACACTTGATTACAGGCAGGATGCTGCGACCCTTGAAGTGGAGTTGGCCGGTCAAGAGTTGATTCAAACAGCTCGCCTGGATCAGGCCAGCGCTAAAACAAGTGTTTCGGAAGAAAAGGCGGTATCAAAAAACGAAAAACCCTCTGAAGACCCTGAAGACTCGGAAGACTGGCCGGAGGATGAATACTCGGAGGAAACGCTGTTTCCTGATCCTCTGGAACCCATGAATCGTGCTTTTTTTGCATTCAACGATGCAGCCTATTTCTGGTTTTTCAAACCTGTTGGCGAAGGGTACAGTTATGTGATGCCCGAGGTGCTGCGGGTTGCCATCCGCAATTTTTTCACCAACCTGAGTATGCCCATCCGCCTGGTGAGCAGCCTGCTGCAGGGAAAAATCGAGAGTGTGGGCATTATCCTCACGCGGTTCGTGGTCAACTCGTCGGCGGGTTTTCTGGGGTTTGAGGACGTGGCCAAGGTGGCTCTGGATTATTCGGTACAGGATGAAGACCTGGGGCAGGCCATGGCCTTTTACGGCATCGGTCCGGGTTTTTACCTGAACCTGCCGTTCTTAGGCGCCAGCAGCCTTCGTGATACCGCGGGATGGGTGGGCGGCCTCTTTCTCAACCCCCTGGATTATATTGTGGAAGACTGGGTGCCCAACTTAAGTATCCGAGCCTTTGATATGACCAATAAGACATCGTTGCGCATCGGCGAATACGAAGCGTTGAAAGATGCTTCCCTCGACCCCTACGTGGCCATGCGGGACGCCTATTTTCAGTACCGCCTCAACCAGATCGAGAAATGATATCTTTATGGGTACTAGTCGAAATCATCCATGAGCGTCTTTAAAGCTTTGACGCCGTCGGCTTCAATTTCAGCGGACTGCAGCATCTCAGGGGTTTCGATGATGTTCATATCTGAAAGAATCGTCTTGATCATTGCTGTGGGCGTTCGACCATAAAGCGCTACCATATTTTTCAAATAATCTCCCGATTCCCATATCTGCTGCAACCGATCGGGGTAATTCTCCCGGTGCGCATGCAGTTGAATGGATGATTGTGTGATCATTTCCCAGGCCCCGGGGGCCAGATTCGCTCCCACAGAAACGACGCCGCCCATGCTGGGGTGTTCCAGAAAACGTTTTTCGTCCCCGTCATATATCCTGAAATCCTGCCTGCCGCGGCAGGCTCTCTGATAATGGTGGGCCCTTTCCAGTGATCCTGAAAAGATGAGTCCTGCGATGCCTTCAATCTGGACCAGTTCCTTGAGTACCGCTGTCCTGATATTGCGCCGTTTAAATGCCCGGGTGGCATGAACACAGTTCGGGTCGTTATGGAGTATGAGGGGGGCCTTTACCATACCCTGCAATTCCCGATAATAATCGGAAAGGCCACGGTTACTGTGGTAGGCAAGGGGTGTGTCCACCCAGAAGTGTCTCCCCGCCTCAAAATCCTCTTGAAGCGCCAGGATATTTTCCCGAGTCTGAGCTTCCGTATTGCCGCTGATCCACACAAAAAGAGAGATCGGTCGGCCGTTAAGGGTTTCACCGATTTTTTTCAGTAATTCACGCCGCATGGCCAATCCCATGCTTTCCCCTTCTCCATGTCGGGGGCTCGCAAGCAGCAACGCCTGCGCATGGGGTATCACTTGCTCCAACAGCCTTTCCAGCCCTTTTCCATCAATGGCCCCATGTTTAAGGGGCGTTATAAGATCAACGACGAGCCCCCGGGGTGCACGGTTATTCTCCATTGACTCTGAATCCTTCCCTGCCCAGCAGGTCGTGCAGATGAACCATTCCCTTAACTTTTTGATGCGTGTCCACAATGATGAGATGGGTAATGGCATTTAGTTCCATTAACGCTATGGCTTCCGCTGATGTAGCGTCCTCATCGATGGTCTTGGGGACGTCGCTCATGATATCTTCGACATTTTTCAGGTAAATGTCGTCCCCCCGGGTGAGCGCTCTGCGCAGGTCACCATCGCTGACAATCCCGGCAAGCTTATGGTCCCGGCCCACAACAACCGTCGCCCCCATCTTTTTCTCGTTGATTTCAATGATTGCCTGAGGAATGCCCGTTCCCATAGGCACCATGGGTACATGGTCGTCGGTTGCCATGATATCCCGGATCTTTAACGAAAGTCTTTCCCCCAGGCTGCCCCCTGGATGGAAACGCCTGAAATCCTTTTTGCTGAAATGCCGGCTCTTGAGTAACACCACCGCAAGGGCGTCGCCCATGGCAAGGGCCGCAGTCGTGCTGGCGGTGGGTGCCAATCCCAGGGGGCAGGCTTCCCTTTCAACCCCCACATCGATAACCAGGTCGCTCTGGTGGGCCATGGGTGAGTCCAGCCCCCCCGTGAGAGAGATGATTTTCACTTCCATTTGTTTCAGCATGGGGAGGATCTTGTTGATTTCAACGGTGTGGCCGCTGTTGCTGATGGCAAGCACCACGTCGTCCGGTGTGGCCATGCCGAGATCCCCATGGATGGCTTCCGCCGGATGGAGAAAAAATGATTTTGTACCGGTACTGTTGAGGGTCGCCGAAATCTTTCTGGCCACAAGTCCAGACTTTCCCATCCCCGTTAGGATGACACGCCCTTTGGCCCTCAAAATGATTGAGACGGTTTCAGAAAAAGTGGGCCCGATTTGTTCCATCAGTCCCAATATGCTCTGGGCTTCAATTTGAAGTACTTCTTTGGCTTGTTCAATCAGCATCCGGAAAATTCCTAAAGGTGTGGATGAAGGTGACATAAAACAGGAGTTCACAATATACCAGGTAACAGGCCTTTTATCATTTAGTAAATTTCATCTCAAGCCGTAAAAAAAAATCTCAAAATTTAACCGGGTTCAGCAAATCATTCTCAAGGTCTTGGGCTATCCCGCTGAGGAAGGGGGTCCACAAAATTCATAGACGGAATTTGTAAATTCCAGCCATTGAACCTCAGGAACCTCTCAAAGTGCCACATGTCGCTAACCTCACGATTCCAGGGTTTGAGGCTGGTGTAGAAACGGGTGCCCGTAACGCGGCTGTCGCCGTAAATCTTGTCCGTGCCCACGAAAAAATCGAGACTGATGAGGCTCATGGTGAGCGTCTCCCACGGTTTGAATGCGCCTTTCACCAGGCCCCTGTAAGGCCATGTATCGTAATAAAGACTGGTGGTCCGGCCCATTCCTGCGGGGATTTTCTCCAAGTCTGCCATGGGCACCAGTGATATCTCAATTTTTTCTTGAAAGTCCGGTCCGGGAAACCTGGCCGCATTAACTACCTCCAGATCCATGACCCGATGAACCCCTGGGCGCAGGTGTACCAGGAGCTTTGATTCCTCAAACGACTGAAAATCCAGTAATCCGGGGAGCGTTTCGCCATAGACTTGGATCGCTTCTTCAGGGTTCCAATCTTTGGGGTATGCGTTTTCATCCAGGTACCGGGTCGGGATGGTGACGACGTAGCAGCCGCAGGTCCCTGATGTGGTAAAAAGAACGGGCCGGTTGTTTTGATCCAGGGTAATGACAAACAAAAGGCCGGGGTTTTTTCCAGCGGTCAGGTAAAAGGGTATAAGGCTTAAAGGGACTTCGGGAAAATGGATGCGATAAATGAGATTGGTGTAGGTCCCCTTTGATGTGTTAAATTTCCGGCTCATCCAGTACAAGGCCGGTTTTTCCACGTCCACGTAGATTTCTTCCTCACTGTGCCTGTTGTATCTGACGCTGGGTGCGCCGATCCTATTTTGTGAATTCTCATACCCATAGGCCAGAAAGGCCGGAGCAAACTGGGCCGCCAAGGAGGTCCGCGACTGCCCGGCTGTGTAAACCACGGGGTTCCCGCTGCGGGAAACGAATTCCATGGGGGCACAGGACAAAAGAAAAAGGACCGGTACCAGAAAAACTGCCATTTTGAACGATCTCAAAAGTTTCATCATACCCGTCTGGCCTTTTCCATTATGTGCCTAATCCGCCGGTATATTGAAGACGCTCACATTGCCAAGAAAATTGCAATGGCCTTTCTCGAAAAAATGACATAAAATCAGCGAAACTTGAGGGCCGTGCCGATTCTTGCGCCCATCCCCCCTTTTGTCAAGCGTAACAGTTAAGGGTTTAGAAGCAAAGCGCTGGGCCCCGGGAAAAAATGACCCCTGAATAGACAGATTAGAGGGTTCCAGATTATGATGGGAACCATCATGGCGAGGAGTGAAAAAATTGAAAAACCGACCACCGGAAAACGATCAGGATATGGGAAACAGTCGTGGGGTTCTGCCCCTGGACGGCACATTTTTTGATGGTCTGCATGGCCTTTCAGGCCCTAAGGCCTTGGAAAGAGTCTTAAAGCACCCGGATTGCCCCCGTTTGATCCAGACCATGTCCAGCGAGGATTTTTTCTGGCTGATCAGCAAGGTGGGCGCGGATGGGTCCCTTGAATTGTTAAGATTGGCTTCTCTGGATCAGTGGCAATATATCCTTGATGTGGAATCCTGGCAGAAGGACCGCATGGAAATGAACCGCACGGGCGGATGGATCCGGCGGATGCTGGCAGCCGACCCGAAACGATTTGCGAAATGGATTTTTTATGAAGGGCAGGGGTTTGTTTACTATTACCTCTACCGAAACATCGTGGTGGAAGTAAAGGATGAAGATGAGGAAAATTTTGAGCCGGGGCCTGAATTTTTTACCATTGACGGGTTTTTCTACATTCGGGCGATACAGGAAGATCAGCGGGAAACCATTGAAACCCTGCTTCGAACAATTGCCGAGGAGGACACCCTTAAATACCAGGGACTCATCACGGGGCTTGCCGGCGTACTCCCGGCGGAACTTGAAGAGAGCATTTACCGCATGAGAAACGTTCGACTGGCGGAGCATGGCTTCATCCCCCGGGAAGAGGCCATTGCCGTGTATGCACCACTGGACCCGCAGCGCCTTAGAAAAAACACACAGAATCCCACAGAAGAACCGGTTTCAGGGCCAGAAGATCCTGAACTGGTTCCCCGATGGCCCCTGCAAACCGTTCAGGGGCAGAACCTGTTAGCGAAAACCATTTCGAATCTGTCCGATGCGGAACTTTTAGATCGTATCCGTCTTGAGTTCGCGGGCCTCTGTAACCAGATCGTATCCGCTGAAGGCCTCATGGACTGGGATATGGATGATCTTGAGGAAATTCAAATGCAGGCGGCCGGTTACCTGAACATGATTTTAAAGGAACAATGCGGTGAGAATTTAAAAACTGCTGAAAACCTGCTCAGGATGAACCCCCTCGTAATTCTGTTTCGTGCGGGCTTCGGATTGGCTTTAAATCTGAAATGGAGGGCTGAGCGGTGGTTGAAGGAGTGCTGGTTTCATGGAGCGGGTCTGGAGGCGTCTTTCTGGGGCCAGGAATGGGGGCGTACGCTTACGGGTATTTTAAACAAGAGACCTCTTTATTATATGGGGAATGAATCACCCAATGGCTTCAGACATTTTCAATCCCTGTCCGATTTGTCCTCCGCCGCTGCCATCCTGGACCTTCTGGAGGGGCTGGACAGCCTCATGAGAGAGTTGACAAAGAAGTACCCACTGGATGCTTCGGACTCTGAACCCTTTGATCTGACTTTTTATCAACTGCTGTTCACCATGTGGGCTCGGGAACTGCTGGAGCTGGAGTCTGGTTTCAAATCCGTTTCCCTCGAGCAGGCAAAGGGGTTCTTGAGCCTTTTAAGGGCAGGGGATACCGAGCCCCCTTACCGCATGTTCGGCTTTGAGGAGCGGTTTCTGAAGGCATTTGAGACCCCTGCCCTGGACCCTGAATCTAACACTTCGAAAAACCTGAGAGACGCATTGGCACAAACCTGGCGGGATTTCAGCGACGAGATGGAAACCGTACCAACGGATGCTTTGGATGCGAAATACAGCAAATATATCCTGATTACGGCCTCTTGATAATCTCCTGTTCGGAAAAACAGCCGGTACGGGTTTTACCCCAGAATGAAAATGTTTTTTCCGCCTGGTAAGGTTTCAGGTGGGTGTATCCATCGTCCATGAATCGTTTCAAGGCGGAAATGGGCAGGGAAGCCCCCGCAACCTGCACATCCTGGCCCTCATTCTTTCCGGCGATCAATTCTTCAATTTTCATAAGAAAACCTGTCCTTTCATCCAAAAAAATCGTCTGAATCTGCATTATTTTTCAGCTGTTGCATTATTGGTTTGGGCATGTTTCTCCAGTGTCCCCGCGCTGTACCCGGCTTTTTCGTAGTTATCGATGGCCCTCATTTTCAGCTGGTTGTCTTTGACCTTTTCCGCATGGGTATCCGCCAGTTCAGCCGCATGACTCCACATCCCTTCCTTTTCGTAGGAAGCGATCTTCCGGTTGATGTGGGAATGCGTTTCCGAAGTTTCCATGACGGCTGCTCGGCACCAGGAGATGACTTTCCTGACAACATGTCCGCAATCCGGACATTTTTCAAGGGGTTTGTCGTTAATATTTTGCATATATTCAAAACCATACTGACATTTATTACAAGTTTGGTTTAAATTAACGGGTTCGTATTCATATATGGGCATGGTGTCAGTTTCCCTTGATACAATGGCTGTCTGGGGGGTGTTCAGGCGGTTCCCCGCGGCTTAGGTTCTTCTCCATCGAGGTCCGTCCTGGGTGTCGATCACCTCAATTCCCATTTTCTCCATTTCCTTCCTGAGATCGTCGGCCGCAGACCAGTCTTTTTGACCCCTGGCCAGTTCCCTTTTGTTGATGAGTGCCTCCACCTCCGGATCGGCATCGGTGGGTTCAAGGTCCATGAAGCCCAGGACCGAATTGATTCGCTCAAGAGCCGCCAGCACCTTTTCCCGGTCTGAAACGGCCAGGCCCCTTTGATCCGCCTTCAGGTTGATGTTGCGGGTAAAGCGAAAAAGGGCTGCTAGTCCTGCGGCCACATTGAAATCATCGTCCATTGCCGCCACAAACTCCTGTTTCAGGGCATAGATGATCTGGTCGATATCGGGGTTTACAGAGGCCGATTTTGCGAAATACAGTTTTTGAACAAATTTATCAAGATGGGAAAGGGTGTTTCTGACAGCGGAGAGCTTTGTCTGGGAAAAGAAAATCGGTTTCCGGTAATGCCGGCTGAGTAACCAGTATCGGACTTCCCTTCCCGTAAACCCTTTTGCCAGAAGATCCCTGAAGGTCAGGTGAACGTTATCAAAGGCATTGGGGCCGCTGAACATGACAGGCTCATTGTGCAGCCAGTAATTTGCGAGCGGCCTGTCGGTGGCGGCCTGACTGATGGCGATGGCGTTTTCGTGGTGGGGGAATGCCAGGGCCACACCGCTGGTGTGGATATCGTGCGTGGACCCGAGGGTTTTAAGGGCAATGGTGGCGCACTCAAGATGCCATCCTGGGCGCACATTTCCCCATTTCGTTTTGAAGAAGAGTCCGGATTTCAATTCGCTGAGGGTGGACCTCTTCAACAGAGTGAAATCTTTTGGGTTTTCCTTTTCATATTGGTCCAGGTCAACGGTTTTCCCGATTCTGATTTTATCCAGGTCCACGTTGGAGAGCTTTCCGTAATCCTTGAACCTGGAGATGTCAAAATATATGGAACGCAGCTTTTCATAGGCATATCCCTTCTCCAGAAGGGTCTGGGTAAGGGCAATCATGTCGTCCACATGTTCGCTGGGCCGGGGGTATTGGGTGGCTTTTACGATGTTGAGGCTGTCCAGATCCGTCATGAAGGAATTGTAAAACATATCGGTAAATTCTTTGAGGGAAACACCCGCCCCTTGGGCCCCTTCGATGGTACGGTCGTCCAGGTCCGTCACATTCATGATGTGGGTTACGCCGTACCCTTTAAAGGCCATATAGCGGCTGATCAGATCCGAGAAAAGGAGACGTCTGCATTGCACGAGATCAATGACCTCACAAAGGGTGGGACCGCAGGAATAGAGGGTGACATGATTCTCTTTTACGGGAACGAAATCCTCTTTTTTGCGGGTCATGGTATTGTACACCCGAAGCCCTGATTTCTTTTTGGCCATGAACAGGGGCGTGCTGAGATATCTCTCGCCGCCATCGGGCAGAATAACCACGATGCGGCCCCGGTCCATCTTTCGGGCCACCTTAAGGGCCACCGCCATGGCAGCACCGGAACTCATCCCCACAAAAATCCCTTCTTTTAGAGCCAGCATTCGGGTGACTTCAAATGCGTCTTCATCTTCAATTTTGATGATCTGGTCTGCCCGCTCTTTTTCGAATATACCCGGTTGGTACGACTCTTTCATGTTTTTGAGGCCCTGGATTTTGTGCCCCAGATACGGTTCAACGCCGACGATCTGTACAGAGGGATCCAACTCCCTGAACCGCCTGGAAATGCCCATGAGGGTACCTGTGGTTCCCATGGTGGCCACAATGGCGTTAATCTGCCCTTCCGTCTGCTCCCATATCTCCATGGCCGTGCTTTCATAGTGGGCCATCCAGTTGGCGTCATTGTTGAATTGATCGGCCAGCCAGAATTTTTCCGGGTTTTCCCGCGCCAGGTTGTAAACATGCTCAATGGCACCATCGGTTCCCAGGTGTGCCGGGGTGAATTCTATTTTTGCCCCCAGGGCTGCAAGAATTTTGACCCGTTCTTCACTAACCGCTTCGGACATGGTCAATAATATATCGTATCCCTTGACGGCGGCCACCATGGCCAGACCGATCCCCGTGTTGCCGCTGGTGGCCTCCAGAATGGTCTTGTCTTTCTTCAATGCCCCTGATTCTTCGGCCATTTCAATCATCTTCAGGGCTGGCCGGTCCTTGACGGATCCACCGGGGTTAAACCCCTCCAGCTTGGCCAGTATCTCCACATCCTTGCTGGGTGTAAGCCGGGTAATGGATACCAGCGGAGTATTGCCGATTTTACCGAGAATATTGTTGTAATGATGGGTCATGTTTTCTTTGCCTTTTCCTCGCCACTTACAATGGGCCCGACATGCGGGCTGTTGATAATTTCTTGACCCTCGCTTTATGCCTTGATAACCTGCCCCTCATCTTTCGACGATTCATGCAAATACAGGCGGGAACAAGAAGCCCCGTTTGATGCGCAGGAGGCCTAAAAATGAAGATACTGGTCACCGGCGGCGCCGGGTTTATCGGTTCCAATGTGGTGGACGGGTACATTGACGCCGGGCACGAGGTTTTAATCCTGGATAACCTTTACACCGGAAAACGGTCAAACGTCAACCCACAAGCGCGATTCTATGAACTGGATATCCGTTCCCCTGAAGCTGCTAATGTCATTTTAGAGGAGCAACCCGATATCCTAAATCATCATGCGGCGCAGATGAGTGTTCCAGCTTCGGTTTCAAACCCTGGGTTTGATGCGGATGTGAACATCAGGGGGTTTCTCAATCTTCTGGAAGCGGCCGTTAAATCGGGTGTCAAAAAGATTCTTTTTATTTCTTCAGGTGGCGCCATTTACGGAGAGGCCGATGAATATCCCACATCCGAGTCCTACATTCCAAAACCCCTTTCTCCTTATGCCATCACGAAATATGCCTCTGAACACTACCTGGCATACTACCGTCACCAATATGGACTTGATTACACCACTTTGAGATATGCCAATGTTTACGGTCCCCGTCAGATACCCCACGGCGAGGCGGGCGTTGTGGCGATTTTCATGAATAACCTCATTAAAGGGACCCCATCCATGTTGAATCATTTTCCGGAGGATGACCGGGGCATGGTGAGGGATTATTGCTTTGTGGGCGATGTGGTCAAAGCCAATCTTGCGGCATTGAACCGGGGGAACGGTGGTTTTTTCAACATCGGCACAGGGCAGGGGACTAAAACCGGTGATCTCTATGAAACAATTTTGAAGGCTATGAAGAAGACGGGAAAGCCGGTGGCGGAAGAAATGTTTGTCATGAAAAAGCAGCTGGCCCGCCCCGGGGATTTGAAAAAGAGCTGTCTGGTTATCCAAAAGGCGGCTGACATTCTGGCGTGGAAACCGAAAGTTCAACTGAGTACGGGTATCCGTGAAACCTTGAAATGGCGGTTGCATGGTACCTGATCCGACCCCATATTCCTCTTTCACTATTTGTCCTCCCATGTTTTTTAACCATTGCCCTTGACATTCCAAGGGTCGATATTAATTTTCAGTGCATCGGGACCTTGAAGACAACACGCTTTTTTGTTGCAATCTTAAGGGTCTTTGGAGTTATTCCTTTTTAGAACAAAGGACCATGCAACCTTCGTCTGTTGGCATCTACCATGTTGCTCGGCGCAATTTTCCTAAAGGTTACTCTAATTCTGCCGGGGAAAATGAACAGGGTTGTCTGAAGTCGTTCAGGTGAGAGGATGTAAGGTTTTTGGGTAAACCATATGGCGTTTGTGCAAAAAAACACTATTTGACAGAGGAGAGAAGAGAAATGAAAGTAAAACCGTTGCATGACCGTGTTATTGTAAAAAGAGTCGAGGAAGAAGAAAAAACCAAGGGTGGCATCATTATTCCCGATACAGCCAAGGAAAAACCTGTTGAAGGTGAGATTCTTGCGGTTGGTGAAGGAAAAGTGGGAGATGATGGCAAGAAAATCGCCCTGGAAGTGAAACCCGGAGATAAAGTTCTGTTCGGAAAATATGCCGGAACCGAGATCCAGATCGACGGTGAAGAGCATCTGATCATGAGAGAAGACGATATCATTGCCATCGTAGAGTAGGCGTTTTTTAGGAAAACGTACTTCTATTGGCGTAACAGCAGGATTTGCATTAATATTTATCAAGGAGGAACATACAGATGGCGAAAGAGATTAAATACAGCATGAAAGCAAGGGAAGCGATTCTGACCGGCGTGGATACCCTTGCCAATGCCGTTAAAGTGACCCTGGGACCCAAAGGGCGCAATGTTATTTTGGACAAATCCTTCGGCGCCCCCACCATTACCAAGGATGGTGTTACGGTTGCTAAGGAAATCGAACTGGAAGACAAATTTGAAAATATGGGCGCCCAGATGGTGAAGGAAGTGGCCTCCAAAACTTCCGACGTGGCCGGCGACGGAACCACCACCGCCACGGTTCTGGCCCAGGCCATGTATCGTGAAGGCGCGAAACTGGTCGCTGCCGGTGTCAACCCCATGGCCCTCAAGCGCGGTATTGAAAAAGCCACAGAGGTTGCCGTGGATGAGCTTAAGAAAGTATCCAAGGCCACAAAGGACCAGGCTGAGATCGCTCAGGTGGGTACCATTTCCGCCAACAGCGACGCAACCATCGGAAACATCATTGCCGAAGCCATGAACAAGGTTGGCAAAGAAGGTGTCATCACCGTTGAGGAAGCCAAGAGTATGGATACCTCTCTTGAAGTGGTGGAAGGGATGCAGTTTGATCGTGGATACCTCTCCCCCTACTTTGTGACCGACGCTGAAAAAATGGAAGTAAACCTGGCGGAGCCTTACGTTCTGCTGAACGAGAAAAAGATCAGTTCCATGAAAGACCTGGTCCCCATCCTCGAGCAGGTTGCCAAAATGGGAAAACCGCTTCTGATCCTCGCCGAAGATGTTGATGGCGAAGCCCTGGCTACCCTGGTGGTGAACCGACTACGGGGAACCCTGCAGGTAGCGGCTGTCAAAGCTCCGGGCTTTGGAGACCGAAGAAAGGCAATGCTGGAAGATATCGCCACTTTGACGGGCGGTCGCGTAATTTCAGAAGACCTCGGATTGAAACTGGAAAACCTTACCCTGAATGACCTGGGTACGGCCAAGACCATTACCATCGACAAAGACAACACCACCATCGTTGATGGCGGCGGCGAGAGAGCTGATCTGGAAGGCCGGGTCAAGCAGATTCGTGCTCAGATCGATGAGACCACCTCCGACTACGATCGCGAGAAACTTCAGGAAAGACTGGCCAAGCTCATCGGCGGCGTGGCCGTGATCAATGTGGGCGCAGCCACCGAGATCGAAATGAAAGAGAAAAAGGCCAGGGTGGAAGATGCCCTGAACGCCACCAGAGCCGCTGTTGAAGAAGGCATCGTAGCGGGTGGCGGCGTGGCCTTGGTTCGAACGGTTCCCGCACTTGAGGCGCTTAAGCTGGATGGTGAAGAGCAGTCTGGTGTTAACCTGGTCATGAGGGCCCTTGAAGAACCCATTCGTCAGATCGTGGAAAATGCCGGCGCAGAGGGTTCCGTGGTCGTGGATAAGGTGAAAAACGGGAGCGACGCCTATGGCTACAATGCTGAAACGGGCGTGTATGAAGATCTGATGGAAGCCGGGATCATCGATCCCACAAAGGTCACCCGGTTTGCGCTTCAGAACGCCACGTCGGTTTCATCTCTGCTTCTGACCACCGAGGCCATGATTGCCGAGGCGCCGGAAAAGGGTGGTTCTTCCGATATGCCTGCGATGCCTCCCGGCGGTATGGGTGGCGGCATGGGTGGTATGGGTGGTATGGGTGGCATGATGTAAACAGCCAATCGACGCTGTAACGGCTCAACCATTTTTAATGTGATAAGACTGCGCTCGGGGAAATGAGTTATATCCCCGGGCGTTTTTTTTTGCCCGCCCGAAGTCCGGGAAAACAAGGGAAAAGGACAAGGTTGTTTACTTTTTGACCCAATTCCACTAGACATATGAAAAATCTCAATTCAGGGGGGAAGAAGGTGGCGCCACTTTCAGATCAAACGGTTCTGGTGACGGGTTCAGCCGGGTTTATCGGTTTCCATCTTTCAAGGAAACTGCTGGAAATGGGGTATCAGGTTGTGGGAGTTGACAACCTGAACACCTACTACGATGTGAAGCTCAAGAAGGCGCGGCTCGATCTGCTGAACCCGCACGAGAAGTTCCGGTTTGTTAGAGGAGAGATACAGGACCTTCCGGCCATGCGGCAGGTATTCGGGGAGCACAAGATTACCCGGGTCTGTAATCTGGCGGCTCAGGCAGGAGTCAGGCATTCCCTGAAAGATCCATTTTCATACCAGAAAAGCAATATTGAGGGTTTCCTGAACCTGCTTGAAATGGCCCGGGAGTTCGGGGTGGAAAACTTTGTCTACGCTTCGTCCTCCTCCGTATACGGAAAAAACAAAAATAACCCTTACCGCGTGGAAGACCGGGTTGATAACCCCATCAGTCTCTATGCGGCCACAAAAAAGGCCAACGAACTCATGGCCCACGCCTACAGCCACCTGTACACGATTCCCTGCACGGGGCTCAGGTTTTTTACCGTATACGGCCCGTGGGGCCGGCCGGACATGGCACTTTTCCTCTTTACGGACGCCATCCTCCACAACCGTCCCATCAACGTTTTCAATTATGGCGATATGCGGCGGGACTTTACCTATATTGATGATATCGTGGCCGGCACCATCAGCGCCATCGAAAGACCGGCACCGTACGAAATTTATAACCTGGGAAATTCCGATTCCACAACATTGATGGATTTTATTGGAGCCATTGAATTAGAGCTGGGGAGGGAAGCGGAAAAAAACATGCTTCCCATGCAACCTGGCGATGTGGCCGAAACATCCGCCGACATTACAAAATCGAGAGAGATGCTGGGGTTCTCCCCGAAAACGCCCCTGAAGAAAGGCATCAGGGCATTTATCGCCTGGTATCGGGAATATTACGGCGTTTAAAAAGCCTTTGCCATAAGGGGGATGGCCACGAACGCGCCCAGAGAACTTCCCAGGTTGGTCAATACCACGATGAGCAGGATCCGGGTGATCTTGTTTCTCCAGAATCCCTTCACAGAAACAATATCTTCCGGCAGGCGCTGAAAATCCTTCACTTTCGGTTTGACGAGAAAGACCTGGACCAGTCCGGCCACCCAGCCTGCGGCGACCATGGGGTTCAGTGAGGTAATGGGGGATGCAACGAAGGCAGCGAGCACCGTGAGGGGATGTGCCAGGGCACATGCTGCGCCGAGGCCTGCCAGGGCCGCGTTGGCCAAAATCCACCATTTGATCATGTCTGCTCCCGCATTGGCACCTGCCATGTAGAAACCGAGAATGATCAAGGCGATGACCAGCGCGGGAATACCCCATTTGATAAATCCCACCCACTTTCCCTTTGGGGGAATAATTTCCAGTGCCTCCATGTCCACCGGCTCAGACCAGTATTTCTTGATGCCGGGAACATGGCCGGCCCCCACCACGGCGACAATTTTGTCCCCGGGGGCGGTTCTGATTTTATGGGCCAGGTATTGATCCCTTTCATCAATGAGCACCCGCTGTAGTTCCGGCAGGGTTTTCCCCAGTTCAGAAAGGAGGGTCTCAAGAACATCCTGCTGTTTCAGCTTTTCAATGTCCTCTTTTTCGATCTCTTCCACATCACCCATGGAGGTGATGAGTTGAAACACGAGTTTGAATTTCGTCCAGAATCCCATGAGTCGCCAGGTTCTCGAAAGGGTGGTTCGAATGTCCCGGTCAGCCAGGTGAATGTCGGCTTCCATTTCTTTGGCCGTATTGACGGCGCGAAGCATCTCTTCGCCAGGTTTGATGCCCAGCTTCTTGCCGATTTTTTTCTGAAAGGAGGCCAGCATGAGGTTAGAAAGAAGAAGGAACGCTTTCTTTTCCCTGATCACCTTTATCAGGTCGGTTTCCTGCCACTTGTTCTCTTGGGTTATGGCCTGGTATCTGGACTGGCAGAGTTCCACTGCCACCGTATCCGGTTTTTCTTCTTTAATCACACGCTCCACCAGATCGGCACTTTCCCTGGACACATGGGCCGTGCCCACAAGGATGATCTCCTTGTCTTCCATGGAGAGGTGATGTTTATTGTGGTCGTCTGTCATCTGTTGCCTCGGATGAGATAATCAATGGTTGCCTCATAACACAAACGGCACCGCTTTCCAAGATAGTTTTGCCTCTTTTTGGGGTTTGTGCTTGACCTTGACGCGGATCTGTGATGGAAAAGGACCATCTTTTTTCAGGGAGATAGCGGTGGGGGAAATGTGCAGGGAAAGTCTGATTCGAGCAGGATGGATGATTGATGGCACCGGCGCCCGTACACAGGAAAATGTTCTCATAAGGATCAAGGAAGGATTATTTCAGGAAATCGGGCCTTTTCCCCAGGATGAGATGAAACCCGCCAATTTCTTGGATCTCTCGGATTGCACCCTGGTGCCCGCCCTGGCAGATGCCCATGTACACCTGTTCATGTCTGGTACCAGCGATCAGAACCGTCGAAAAGAACAGCTGGACGAAAGTTTCAGGCGGGCTCGGGAGACCATTTCCCGTCATTTGAGGCAATTGATCTCCCATGGAGTTCTGGCCGTAAGGGACGGGGGAGACAAAAACGGTTATGCAGCGCGCTACCAGAACGGCTTTATGGGAAGAGAAGAATCTTCCATTTGCCTGCATGTGGCAGGAAAGGCATGGCATAAACCAGGCAGGTATGGTAGCTTCGTTGGGCATGCCCTCAAAAGGGGTACACTGGCAGCGGGGATTGTGCGGGAAGCCAATGACGTCGATCACGTCAAGATCATTCAATCCGGATTGAACAGCCTCCGCCATTTTGGAAAAGAATCCCGGCCCCAGTTCCAGTTGAAAGCGCTGAGGGAAGGTGTGGAAACGGCCTCCGCTATGGGGCTTAAAACCATGGTGCATGCCAATGGAATCCTGCCGGTTCAAATGGCCCTTGAAGCAGGCTGCACCTCCATTGAGCACGGCTTTTTCATGGGAATGAAGAACCTGTTGCATATGGCCGAAAGGCAGGTTTTCTGGGTTCCCACAGCCGGCACCATGCAAGCCTTTGCGGAAAATGCCGGGGAAAGGGAAGAAGAGCGCATTATGGCTTTAAGAAACCTGGACCACCAGCTGGCACAGATGGGTGCGGCGAGGAGGCTGGGGGTGCCCATTGCCCTTGGAACTGATTCGGGCAGCCTGGGGGTTCACCACGGCAGGGCTGTAATTGAAGAATTGCGACTGTTTGTTCATGCCGGTTTCTCTGTTGAAGAGGCCATTAGATGCGCCTCCCGTAATACCATGAACCTTATGGGACTCCACCGGAAAGGGCTCATTAAAAAGGGGATGACAGCGGATTTTATTGCGGTAAAAGGGCCCCCGTCGGCCCTTCCTGGAAGCCTTAAGGAGATTTCTCACATCTATGCGGGTGAACACTTCCTATGATGCGGCGATTGTACCATTATGGCCGTGGTAGTCTGGTCTTGTTTGTGATGGTCCAGTTGCTCTGGGGTTGCACAGTTTCGCAGTCCCCCAGGGGAATGGATGCGGTTTTAGTGAGCAAAGACGACCCGATTTTCGACAAGAGTTTTGAAACGCTTTCTTTTGAAGATATCAATTTGAAACACATGTGGGTTGAGCGGGAAGCATTTGAGGACCGCGGCAATATAACCATACACAACAACACATTTGCGGACGTTGTGGAGCGGGTCAAAGAGGGTGTGGTCAATATCTACACCCGAAACCTGGAGGAAAAAGAAGCCCATGTGGGAGTGTCGCCCAACGACATCATCCGGATTCCGCTGCTTTCCTATCTGTTCGACATTATCCCTTTCAAGGTTCCTATCCCCTATAACAGTGAAGGGTTCAGCCTCGGTTCCGGGTTCATTATTAATGAGCAGGGTTACATCCTTACCAACGCCCATGTGGTCCACAACGCCACCGATATCCGCGTGGTCTTATCCGAAGGGAGACGGGAGTATCCGGCCAAAATTGTGGGAGTCGATCGTCTCACCGATTCGGCACTCATCCGCATCGAACCGGATCACCTGCTGACTGTCCTGCCCCTGGGTGATTCGGACCGCTTGCGCATCGGCGAGATGGTCCTGGCCATCGGAAATCCGCTGGGGTTGCGCCACTCCGTGACATCAGGGATCGTCAGTGCAACGGAACGGATTTCTCCCGGCCTTAATGAAAAGCTGGTGGATTTTATCCAGACGGATTCTGCCATTAACCCCGGAAGCAGCGGCGGCCCTCTGGTGAATCTTTACGGTGAAGTGGTGGGTGTTAATACCGCCATGATCAGCAAAGCCCAATCTATTGGGTTTGCCATCCCCATCAATACCATCAAAATGGTCATGCCCATGTTGATTTTGGGCAAGACGGAACGGGGTTGGCTGGGAATTCAAGCTGTTCCGCTCATGCCCAACAAAGCCTTTGAACTGAAATATCCCGAAGCGGGCGGTGTCCTGGTGGTGGCGGTGGAAAAAGAGAGCCCGGCTGAAAAAGCGGGTTTGAAACCCGATGATATTATCATGGCCTTGGACGGCCAACCCGTGGGGCGCTTTCTTTTGCTCCGTCGGGAATTGCTGTCACTGAGTCCAGGCGTTCAACTGAGCTTGACCATTTTCAGAGATGGCGCCATAATGGAAATCAAAAGCACTCTGGGGGAAAAAAAGGAAAAGGAAGAGTAAAGCTGAAGCAATATAACGGATGGAGAGAGGGAAAAATGGAAATCAGTGGAACGAGCAATCGAGTTCTCGAGGTTAACCTGACACAAAAGCATGTGAAGGAAATTAAGGTCCATGAAAAGGACCGAAAGATGTACCTGGGCGCCAAGGGTCTTGGGCTGAAACTCCTCTACGACCGTCTCACCCCCGGCATCGACCCGTTGGGTGAGGAGAATTATCTGGCTTTTATGATGGGGGTTTTCATGGGGACCGGAGCGCCCTGTTCCGGACGTTTTGCCGCTTTGACCAAATCCCCCCTCACCGGCATCATGCTTGCCTCCTCATGCGGCGGGCCTTTCGGTATGGCGTTTAAGACTTCGGGCTACGATGGGCTTCTGGTGACCGGCCGGTCGGAAAACCCGGTGGTTTTGATCATTGATGATCAGGGGGTCACTTTTGAAGATGCATCCCCCATTTGGGGGATGGACGCGGAAAAGGTCCAGGAATCGCTCCAAGATGAAAAAAAGTACGGCATCCTGGCCATCGGACCCGCTGGAGAAAATCGGATTCCCATTGCCAATATCCGTTCCGGAGACCGATTCCTGGGGCGCGGCGGCATGGGAGCTGTCATGGGTTCAAAAAACCTGAAAGCCATTGTTGCCAAAGGCGGGGCCTTTAAGATTGTGCCTAAGAATCCGGATCGGTTCGAAAAGGCCAAGAAAAAGGCCACTGCGTACATGAACCGAAATGACCCCACCATCCAATACCGAAAATTCGGCACCAGTTCCAATGTAGACTGGTGCAACAGCGGAGGGATCCTTCCGGTGAACAATTTCCAGGGGGGGCGCCACGAATCGGCTGAAAAGGTTTCGGGAAAAGCCATGCAGGCGCGATATCAAACCCGTCACCACACCTGTAAACCCTGCACCATCCTGTGCGGTCACAAAGGGACGCTGGAAGATGGTACTGTGCACACGGTTCCGGAATACGAAACCGTGGGTCTTTTGGGACCCAACCTGGGAATATTTGACCCGGATCAAATCGTGGAATGGAATGATCTCTGCGGGCGCATGGGCATGGATACCATCTCTGCGGGTGCGGTTCTCGGGTGGGTCATGGAGGCCGGGGAAAAAGGGCTTCTGGAGACACCCCTGCGCTTCGGGTCTCCGGAAGGGGTAACAAAAACCATCTCTGATATGGCCCAAGGGAAGGATTTCGGGCAGGAGATGGGCAGGGGCACCCGGTGGCTGAGCGAGAAATACGGTGGCCGCGAGTTTGCGGTGCAGGTCAAGGGATTGGAGATGGCCGCTTACGATCCCAGGGGTTCCTGGGGGCAGGGGTTGAGCTATGCCGTGGCCAACCGCGGTGCCTGTCATCTATCGGCCTATCCCACAGGCCTGGAAGTGCTGTTTGGGTTGCTGAACCCTTTTACCACAAGGGCCAAGGCCAGGTTTGTCTATTTCTTTGAAAATCTCTACGCCGCCATCAACTCCCTGCAAACCTGTCAGTTCACCTCTTATGCCTACGTGCTGGAGCCGCCCATTGTAAAATACACACCGAAATTTATGCTGGGGTTGACCATGCAGTACCTTCCGGCCGTGGCCATTATGCTCATGGATGTGTCTATTTTCTCCAAACTGTTCAGCGCGGTGACCGGCATCCGCATGTGCCAATGGGAAATGCTCAAAGCGGGCAGCCGTGTTCACACCCTGGAGAGACTCATGAATACCCGCGAAGGTATTCGAAGGAAGGACGATACCTTGCCGGAACGATTCATGAAAGAGGGCCGAAGTTGTGATGACGAGCACCATACGGTACCCCTTTATGAAATGCTGGATGATTATTATCATCTACGCGGTTACGATCATCAGGGCATCCCCTCCGCCAAGACCCTGCGCAAGTTACGGATTGAAATTAAGGATCCGGGTGTTTCCCTTACGGGGACTGGGGATTTCAGGTTCATGATCCCCGGAGGGAAATGGGCGAAGCGCTCATACATTTCCATCATGCTCTGGTTCGTTGGGCGGGCCATGCAAGCGGCCGCCAAAGTGGATAAAGGGGTCAAACAAGAGTTTGAATCCATCCCGAAGGGGTTTCGGTTTTCCCTGGGGGTTTCGCCCGGGGGGCCCGCCATGGTCATGGAAAAAACCACCGGCGGCCGGGTCAAATACGTGGGGTCTAAACCGGGTGGCAAACCCGTAGATCTGCAAATTAAAATCAAGCACCTGGAAGGGGCCATACTGTTGTTCACCTTTCAGGAATCCACCGCCGTTGCTGTGGCCAGGGATCGCTTGGTGGTGGAAGGGGACGTGCCGCGCGCCTGTACCGTGGTGCGCATTTTGGACATGGTAGAGGTGTTGCTGTTACCCAAAATAGTGGCGGGGCTGGCTGTTAAACGGTATCCTGCCTGGTCGCCCTTGAGAAAACACCTGGGTCGATGCATGGTTTATGTTCGCGCCATTGTGGGGTTTTAGGCGTGTTGGATATTCTCTGGGTTGTGGCCGGGCGCCATCACCCTTTTTAATGGTTGATACCCTTGGAATGAACAGGGGCGGAACCGTGTGTCCGCCCGGTTTATCAGGAGCTCTAATATGATGGAACCTCAAAATAATACATTTTTTAGTCCCGTGAAAATAAATTCGGGCAAAAAGGCCCTTGCGCACATACCGTTTGAGTTGGGCGCAATGGGAGCCGAAAGACCCCTGCTGCTGACCACCAAGGTCCTGGTTAAACAAAAAGCGGTTCGCAGGGTCATGAACGGATTGAGGGATTCCGGTGTGCCTGTAGGGGTTTACGACGACGTCGGGGAGCACGCCCACATGAAAACCGTTTTGCGGCTGACGGAAATTTTTGAAGATGGTGGATTTGATGCCCTTATGGCACTGGGAAGCGGTTCAGTCATGCATACGGCCAAAATCCTAAACCTGGCGGTGACGGAAAACACGCTGGACTTGGTACCTTTTACGGTCAAAGGGGATCGTCCCATGGGGCGCCTTAAACCCTACATGGCGATTCCTGCTTGTTCGGGTGATGGATATGAAACCACCGGGGCGGCATTCGTGGACGATCTGGCCTTTTCATCCCCGGTGATGATGCCCCATATTGTGGTGGTGGACCCGGAGGTGTTTATCCCTGAGGATCCGCAGAAGGCGGTGTCCGGAGCCATGTCGGCTCTGACCCACGCGGTGGAAGGGTTCGTGGGGCCGGGGAAAAACCCCTTTGTGGATGCCTACGCCCATACGGCCATCCAGATGCTGGTTCATCATCTTGGGGAGGCCCTGGGCGCCGGTCGCCGATGGAAAACCGCCCGGTCTGCGGTAGCTGCCGCTGAAACCATGGCTGGATGTGCTTTCTCGAATGTCACCCCTGGGTTGACCCATATTCTGGGGATGGCCGTGGCCCGAAAAGCTGTATTTCCCGAAGGGCTCTGCATGGGCATTCTGCTGCCGTATGTGCTGGATCACCTGTCAACCCGGGATGATTATTTTGTGGATTCCCTGCTCCTTCCCATGGCGGATCCCGAGACATTTGCGCTCACCTCAGGTGAACTCAGGACCGGGAAGGCTATTACCCTGATTCAGGAACTTCAGTTCGCGCTTTATGAATCCAGCAAAGGAAATCTCCCCGTGACCCTCGAAGATGTGGGCATTCAAAAGGATCAGCTGAAGCCCATGGTGGCTTCATTGGCGGACTGCACGTCAAGCGACGTCACTGAAGACGGTTGTCTGATGATTCTCGAAAGAGCCCTCAGAGGCGACCCCATTGATTTGAATTAAGGGACCGAACCACATTTCATAAAAAGGATTGAGGAAAAATGGACTTACCGGCCTACTATGAATTCTGTTGCAGGGTGAAAACCGTTACGGGTCACCATTGTTTGGAAAAGATCCCTGAAATACTGGGGGATCTCGGGGCAGGCGTGCCCCTGATTATCACGGACAAAGGGGTTTCTGATGCGGGTCTTGTTGAGGTGGTGACATCCGCCATGAAAGATCGTGTTAAAATCGGATCCGTTGAAACCGATGTACCGCCGGATTCGGATTTGGTCGCTGTCAACCGCCTTGCCGGCGTTTACCGTGAAAAAGGGTGCGATGCCATCATCGCCGTGGGAGGCGGTTCGGTTCTGGATACGGCCAAGGGTGTCAACATTGTGGTTTCCGAAAATGCCTCCGACTTGATGGCATTTACCGGCGCAGGTGCTTTGAAACGTCCCCTGAAACCCCTCATTGCCATCCCCACCACGTCGGGTACCGGCTCAGAAGTGACGCTGGTGGCGGTGATCGCCGATCATGAAAGAGAACGAAAAATGCTGTTTACCAGCTATTTCCTTCTGCCGGATGTGGCGATCCTGGATTCTCGAATGACCTTGAGTCTGCCGCCTGCCATTACCAGTGCCACGGCCATGGATGCCCTGTCCCATTCGGTGGAGGCCTATACGTGT
Source organism: Desulfobacteraceae bacterium (assembly GCA_016844935.1). GTDB lineage: Bacteria > Desulfobacterota > DSM-4660 > Desulfatiglandales > Desulfatiglandaceae > NaphS2. Next base: position 70,515 of record JAERTK010000143.1, read on the forward strand.
CTTGCCAAAAACCCTTTGAGTGATGCGTTTGCCAGGTCCGCCATCGAATTGATGCGGCACAACCTGTTTAAGGTGATGGATCAGCCCGGTGACAAAGAGGGCCGCCTCTCCCTGGCGGTGGCCGCCAACCTGGCAGGTGTTGCTTTTTCAAACGCCATGGTGGGCATGGTGCATACCCTGGGCCATACAGTGGGAGCTGTGTGCCGCGTGCCCCACGGCACGTGTATGGCCATTTTGCTTCCCTACGGCCTGGAGTACAACCTGCATAAGAATGCACCGTTAACCGCCGAACTGCTGTTACCTCTGGGTGGGGAACAGGTTTATGCTGGAACGCCCAGGCATCGGCGCGCTGAAAAGGCCATTTCATTGATTCGTGAATGGAATGAACGCCTGTTTCACCTGACGGGGGGTAAACATGCCCGGTGCTTCAAAGAGGTCATGGACGCAGAGGGGAATGCCATGGTGCCAAGGGAAAAGTTAAAAGACATCGCATTAAAAGCCATGGGGGACGGATCTATTTTTTACAACCCGGAGGAGTTGGATGCGGATGATGCCATGATGGTGCTAATCCATGCCTGGGAAGGAACTCCTTTGAACCGAGATTTGATTCGGAAAGGCTGATAAAAGATACTATGAAGTCGGAACTTGGGAATTGGCGCCCGGAAAATGGATTTAGGAGGTGGGGATGAAACGGAGAATTATAAGCTTGGGAATCGGTCTGTTGCTAATGCTCGTGACCATTAGCCTTTCCGGGTGTATTGACAAAAGCAAGTGGCGGGCCAAGGAGCATGGCGGGCCGCCACACTGGCAGGAAGATTTCGGAAGGCCCGAATACGATGGGGGCGGATACTAATTATGAAGATGTTTTCCACCGTCATCCGCGCTCTGGTGGACGGCACCCAAAATAAACAACCCCTGGCCGGGTTTAACATTTGTGATCAGTTCATCCCGGACAGCCGCCGGGATACGGATGTGGCGAGGAGTATCAATGCGGCCTTTTTGATCCTGCTTTCAGGACCCGATCACGAACTTTACGGCGCAGGGAAGGCTTACCTTGATGCTTTGAAGGCGGATGAAAAATGGGGAAATGTGGCAGCGTTTATGGAAAACGGTGCGACATTGATCAAAGGAGAAATCCAAACCCAGTGCCACCAGGACAAGGAATTCCAAAGTGCCATTCAGAAGGCCGGCGATTTCTTTTCGCGGCATGATGCAATTTGGGAGGAAGCGTCTCTCAAAAAAATCTGGGAAGTCTTTTTCCCGGAAGGGGCCGACTGCCTGTCGGATCAGGAAGAAAAAATCCTTTCTCTAAGGGCCAGTCGACATGTTCATATCACCGAGCCCAATCCATCGCCCATTAACAACCCATTGCGCCAGATGCTTTTCCTGTCCAATCTGCTGGTTACCATACCCAAAAATCCTGAATCCCTTGAACGTCTTCCCCATGGCGCCCATTTGATAGAAAAGCTGGAACAAATCATGGTGGAAAAGCAGCGCTACTGGTTTGATCATCCCATTCAGATGGGCGTACCAAACGAAAACAATGAAGCCATTTACGGTCTCAGAGAACTTGACAACGCCATTTTCTTTGAAAAGGAAAGGCGGGTTGCTCAAAAGGCGGACAAATTAACCTGCCTGTTGTCGGTATCCGTTACCCACGAAGGGTTGCACGGAATCGTCAAAGACTATTTAAATGAAGTCTATGCCGATACCGAACCCTTTGAGCACCTCAATATTTACCTCTTCTCCGAAAACGACACGGACCGGATATTAACGGAGATTCTTCTTCCCGCAATGGAAAAATACATGGGTTTTTCAAAAGGGGAGAATCTCCGCGGGGTGTTCGGTGTTGATGGCGAATACGGGCGTCATTACAGTTTCCTGAAAGCCATGACGGCTTTCTGGCAGGTTTTGGTCGATCCCGCTGTGAAAGGTTCATTTAAGCTGGATATGGACCAGGTATTCGACCAGAAGGCGCTGGTGAAAGAGACAGGGAGCTCAGCTCTGGAACATTTCACAACATCCCTGTGGGGAGCCAAAGGAGAGGATGTGGAAGGGAACCCCGTGGATCTGGGGCTCATGGCGGGTTCCCTGGTTAATTGGGAAGATGCTTCCCGGGGGATCTTTACACCCGATGTTCCCATCCCGGACCCCATCCCCCAAGGTGAAGCACTGGCTTTTTTCAGCCCGCTCCCCATGGGCATTTCAACCCGGGCGGAAATGATGACGCGCTATGACGGCGCTCCCCTTGACGGCATTCATCACTGCCTTCAACGGCTCCATGTGACCGGTGGAACCACCGCCGCCCTGGTTGACAGCATCCGACATTATCGCCCTTTTACCCCCACTTTCATCGGGCGGGCCGAAGATCAGGCCTATCTGATGGGGTCCCTGTTTTCAAACCCCCATATCAATTTGCGCTACCTGCACAAACCGGGACTGATCATGCGCCATGACAAATCGGTTTTCGCAGGAGAAGCCATTGAAGGCGCAAAACTGGGAAAATATTTAGGAGACCTGGTACGCATTCTCCTTTTTTCCTGTTACGTACGAGCATTGCCCTGGCCATCCGGTGAGATCAAGAAAATTATGGATCCTTTCACGGGCTGTTTTGCATCAAAGATTCCATTTACCATCGTATATTTGCGGTTGTCATTTTGTCTGGCGGAGATGTTCGCCCATGACCATGAACCCCAAAACGCTGAAGGGCTTCAATTGTTGAAGCAAGGCGTGGAACGCCTGGGGAGGGTCATAGGCGAGTTGAACCGGACTCCCAATCCCCTCATGGAGAGATACCGGCAGGAAAAAGAGGGATGGGACCTCTTCTATGATCTGCTGGACCATTTGGAAGACGCTTTGGCGAAAGGTGATGCGTTTGCTCTGAACTTAAGGAAACGCGCCCATAAACTGATAAAAGACTGCCGCGTGTAGGTGCAAATCCATGCTTTCCCCATTCAGCCATTCTCGGCTGTCTCCAGAAATATTACTAGATTAAGTTTAATCTAAAAAGTAATATACGCAATCT